>JAJZEC010000060.1 GCA_021805825.1 Pseudomonadota bacterium | reverse complement strand
GCGCATCGCCGTCACCGCCGATGCCTCATAATCCGCTCGTCCTGCATGGAGGAGTTTGACTGGCCATAAGTGGGGGAATTTGAAGTGGCCATCGGGGGAAGTGCAAAAAGATACTTCCCGACCGGGGTTGGCAAGGCATCAGCCAGCACAGCAGTCGGGTCAGTGGCGCAAAGGCTTTTCGCGATCCCGTACCGAAAAATCTGCCCCACGGTTCACTTTGTCCGATGGGCAGTCTCGAGCGTTCCACGGCTGGCGATGCGCTGGACACAGTCCAGGATGTCGCTCGACGTCACATCGGACATAGCCTTCTGGCCGATGAATGGAACGATGTAGTTGCGGAAGCGTGAGAGGTTCCGCTTGTACTGGGACTCCGAGACGCTGTGCTTGTGCACAGCCGCGAACCAGTCCATTCCGACCTGCTCAACGATGCCCACCAAAGGCACCGAATCGGCGCTTTTGCTCGACCTCCGAGCAACCGATGGATCAACGTCCCGAGCGAGCAACTCCCGGGCAATAGCGACCTTCTCCCGGGCTGCCATGGTTGCCTCCGGGGTTCCAGTAACTCCGGAAGTCTACTGGAAGGCCCTGGCAACTTACTGGCAAATCTACTGGCAGGAACACCTGCTCCAGGCTGGAACAAGGTGAACCAGCCTGACACAAGGAATCGTTGCAACCCCTTGTTTTTCAATGACCTTTCCGGTCAATCTGACCCGCGCCGAAACGGCGTGGATCAGGTGTATGGTGGAGCCGGGGGGAATTGAACCCCCGTCCGCAAACTATCCGCCGCAAGCTCTACATGCTTAGTGTCATCGTTTGGTTTTAACCCCCCTGGCGCGGATGCACACGCTCCAGGAAAGGCGATCCGCTGGATTTAGTGACTGCGCACGCGGCGCGCGCAATCACGATCTGACGTGCATGACCTCGCAGGTGTTGCCACCCCGGCCCATCAGCGAACCGTTGCGAGGCTCGCGACCCTCAGGCCGCGAGAGCGAAACTTTCGTCGTTCGCGTTTAACTTGATTCCAGTGGATTAACGAGCTGACTGGTGCTCGGCATGCACTCCACAACTTCAACATTCACGTCGAAACCGGATCGGCCCCGTGAGGGGTGGATGGTACTCCCATCGGCACCCTGATGCCCATCTGGTGGCGCCCACGCCGACTTCAAGGCCGCCGCGGGCCTCAGCGGCGGCCGATGCCGTGGTACTGCAGTCCGGCCGAGCGCACGGCCTGCGGATCCCACAGGTTGCGGCCGTCGAACACCACGCGGGCCCTCAGGCGTTGCGCCAGATCCTGGAAATCCGGCGAGCGGAAGGCGTGCCACTCGGTGACCACGACCAGCGCGTCGGCCTGCTGCACGGCGGCCGGCGCATCGGCGACGAGTTCCAGACCCTCGCGCTGCGGCCACAGCCGGCGCGCGGTGGGCATGGCCACGGGGTCGAAGGCGCGCACCTTCGCGCCCGCTGCCAGCAGCGCCTCGATGAGGTCGATGGCCGGCGCGTCCCGCATGTCGTCGGTGTTGGGCTTGAAGGCCAGCCCCCACACCGCGAAGGTCTTGCCGCGCAGCCCGTCGGGGGCGAAATGGGCGGCGATCTTCTCGAACAGACGCTGCTTCTGGCGCTGGTTGACCGCGTCCACCGCTTCGGTCAATTCCGCGCGCAAGCCCGCCTCGCGGGCCATGAAGGCCAGCGCCTTGACGTCCTTCGGGAAGCACGATCCCCCGTAGCCCGCGCCGGCGTAGAGGAAGTGACTGCCGATGCGGTGATCCACCCCCATGCCCAGGCGCACCTGCTCGATGTCGGCACCCACCGCCTCGGCCAGGCGGGCCAGCTCGTTCATGAACGAGATCCGCGTCGCCAGCATGGTGTTGGCCGCGTACTTGGTCAGCTCCGAACTGGCCGGATCCATGACCATGATCTTTTCATGGTTACGATTGAACGGCCGGTAGAGCTCGCGCATCACCGCGATAGCCTGCGGATCGACGCTGCCCAGCACGATGCGGTCACCGCGGGTGAAGTCCTCGATCGCCGAGCCTTCCTTCAGAAACTCGGGGTTGCTGACCACCCGCACCCAGTGCCGCACGCCCCGCGCCTCGAGCTGCTCGTCGATGATGCGCTGCACCATCGCCACGCTGCCCACCGGAGCGGTTGATTTCTGCACCACGACCAGCGGGCCCTGCACATGCTGGCCGATTTCCCGCGCCGCGCCCTGCACCTGGCTCATGTCGGCCTGGCCGCTGGGCAGCGGAGGTGTGCCCACGGCGATGAAGCAGGTCTGCGCACCATCGAGGCCCCGCGCCACCTCGGGAACGAAGCGCATGCGCCCGGCTTCGGCATTGCGCGCCACCAGTTCGCTCAGCCCCGGCTCATAAAAGGGAACCTGGGCCTCGCGCAGCGCCGCGATGCGCCCCGCGTCGCGCTCGACGCAGATGACGCTGTTGCCCACATCGGCAAAGCAGGCCGCGGTGACCAGCCCGACATACCCGGCGCCGATGACAGTGACTCGCATGAATTCCTCCCTCAAGTTCCGCCAACGAACAAATCCCGTTATTGTGCCTGCAAGCCCGCGCAAGCATCGGGCTTGTGCTGCCGGACGGACGATTGACGGCCGTCAAGCGCCAGGCCCTGCCGCCGCGTTACAACCGATCCATGCGGCGTGCGCATTCCGCGCGCGCCCAGCCTGCCCCGCGCCCGGCTCCTCGCCCAGGTCACGGGCGGGCACCCCCGGCCCGGAGGTCGCCATGAACACGCGTACCGCAAGCCCGGCAGCACGCCGCCGCGCAACACCGCCACGCCCCCGCCGCGGCAGGCTCTCCGCGCAGCCCCTGGCCGAACTGGCCGCCGCGGCCGCCACCTCCCCGCCGCAGGACGAGGCGCAGCAACTGCGCCGCCCGCCTCGACCCGACGCCGGCATCGCCAAGCTGCTCGACCGCACCGCCCACGCCATGCAGGCGCGGCGCACCGCCGGCCTGTCGCCTGCCGCGCTGGGGCTGGCCGCCGCCGACTGGTGGACCCACCTGCTGGCCTCGCCCGGCAAGCGCCTGGAACTGCTCAGCGAAGCCCTGCGCATGGCGACGAACTACTCGATCTTTGCTGCACAGGTGCTGGGGCGCCGGCCTGGCGAGGCCGCCCCCGCCTGCTGCATCGGGGCCGAGGATCGGGATCGGCGCTTCCGCCACCCCGACTGGCAGCATGCCCCCTTCAACCTGCTTCAGCAGGCCTTCCTGTTGCAGCAGGAATGGTGGCGTCAGGCCACCAGCGAGGTGCGCGGAGTGTCCCTGCACCACCAGCAGGTCATCGCCTTCACCGCGCGCCAGTGCCTGGACACCCTGGCTCCGAACAACCTGCTGCTGGGCAACCCCGAGGTGCTCGGGGCCACGCTGGAACACGGCGGCATCAACCTGCTGCAGGGCTTCAACATCTGGCGCGACGACCTGCAGCGCATGCTCAGCGGCGCGCCCCCGGCCGGCAGCGAGAACTTCGTGCCCGGGCGGGACGTCGCCTGCACGCCGGGCAAGGTGGTGTACCGCAACCGCCTGATCGAACTCATCCAGTATGCCCCGACGACCCCGCAGGTTCATCCCGAGCCGGTGCTGATCGTTCCGGCCTGGATCATGAAGTACTACATCCTCGATCTGTCGCCGCACAACTCGCTGGTGCGCTACCTGGTCGGGCAAGGCCACACGGTGTTCATGATCTCGTGGCGGAACCCGGGCGGAGAGGAGCGCAACCTGGGCATGGAAGACTACCTCGCGCTGGGCCCGCTGGCCGCGCTCGACGCGGTCGGCCGGGTCTGCCCCGGCGCCGCGGTGCATGCCGCGGGCTACTGCCTGGGCGGCACGCTGCTGGCCATCGCCGCGGCGCTGCTCGGCCTGCGCGGCGACCGCCGACTGGCCACCCTGACGCTGCTGGCCTCGCAGGTGGATTTCACCGAACCGGGAGAGCTTTCACTGTTCATCGACGAAAGCCAGGTCAGCTTCCTGGAGGATCTGATGTGGGCCCAGGGTTACCTCGACACCACGCAGATGGCCGGGGCCTTCCAGATGCTGCGCTCCTACGACCTCATCTGGTCCAGGGTCACCCGCGAGTACCTGCTCGGCCAGCGCCACCCGCCCAACGATCTGATGGCCTGGAATGCCGATGCCACGCGCCTGCCCTACCGCATGCACAGCGAGTACCTGCGCGGCATGTACCTGAACAACGACCTCGCCGAGGGCCGCTGGCGCGTCGACAGCCAGGCGGTCAGCGTCGAGGACGCGCCCCAGCCCTGGTTCGTCGTCGGCACCGAGACCGACCACGTCGCGCCCTGGCACTCGGTTTACAAGATCCATCTGCTCGCGCATTCGCCCATCACCTTCGTGCTGACCACCGGGGGCCACAACGCGGGCATCGTCAGCGAGCCGGGTCATCCGGGAAGGCATTACCACTGGTCGACGCGCGACCCCGGCCGCCCGTACCTGGATCCCGAGCACTGGCTGGCGCAAGCCGAGGAGGTCGCGGGTTCCTGGTGGCCGCGCTGGTCGGCGTGGCTCAAGCAGCGCAGCGCGGCTCCGGCCGCACCGCCGGAGATGGGCAGTCCCGGCGGGGGGCTGTACGGTGATGCACCCGGCGAATACGTGCTGCAGCGCTGAGCGCCGCGCCCTGCTCGGAGCCCCGAACCGCACCTCCATGCACACCACCCTGCCCCCGCTGCTGCTCGAGTTCGCCGCCACCACGGTGCTGTCCTTCGTGCTCGGGCTGGAGCTGCACAGCTACCGCCGCGCGCAGGACGAAGGGGTGGGTTTCGGCACCACCCGCACCCTGACCCTGATCGGCGCCGCGGGCTTCGTGCTGTGGCTGCTCGACGGCCAGCATCCCCGCGGCCTCTACCTGGCCGGCCTGCTGGCGCTGGCCGCATGGCTGGCGGTGGATCTGGCGCGCGCGCAGGGCGCCGGCCCCGGGGGCGAACTCCTGCCGGGAGTGATCGCACTGCTGGCCTACGCCCTGGGCCCGCTGGTGCAGACACAGCCACCATGGATGCCCGCGGTCGTTCTCATCGTCGCTATCGTGATGCTCGCGGAGAAGCCGCTGATCCGCAAGATCTCGGACGAGATGCCGGTGGCCGAGGGGGTCACCCTGGCGAAATTCCTGATCATTGCCGGCCTCGTGCTGCCGCTGCTGCCCGATACCCCGATTCCCGGCCTGCCCGGCATCAGCTACGCCAAGGTATGGATGGCGGTGGTGGTGATCTCGGCGATCTCTTATGCCGGCTACCTCGCGCGCGCCTATCTGTTCCCCAGGGCGTCGACCATGCTCACCGGGCTGCTGGGGGGCATCTACTCCAGCACGGCCGCCACCGTGGTGCTGGCACGCCAGGCGCGGCGCGACGCCGCGCTGGCGGCGCTGGCGCCGGCCGCCACGGTGCTGGCCACCGCGATGATGTATCTGCGGCTGTGGGCGGTGATCGCCGTCCTCGGCCACCGCGACGCCGCGCTGCGGCTGGCGGTGCCCTTCGGCGGGCTGTGCGCCGCCAGCCTGGCCGTGTCGTGGCTGTTGTGGCGGGGCGCCGCGCACGCCGGCGCCGGCGCGGCCAGCCCATCCCTGGACACCCGCAACCCCCTGGATCTGCCGGTGGCCTTCCTGTTCGCCGGCCTCTTCGTCGCCTTCGCCGCGCTGACGGACTTCGTCACCGGCCACTACGGCGTCGGCGGCCTGAACGTCTTGAGCTTCGTCGTCGGCTTCAGCGACATCGACCCCTTCGTGCTGTCGCTGCTGGCCGGGCATTTCCAGGTGTCGCCGACCGCGGTTCTCGACGCCGTGCTCATCGCTTCCGGCAGCAACAACCTGCTCAAGGCCCTCTACGCGCTGGTGCTGTCGCGCAGGCGCAGCATGCTGGGGGCGGCAGGCTGGCTGGTCGCCAGCCTGCTGGCCAGCCTGGCCTGGGTGGCCTGGATGGGCTGAGCCCGCGACCGCGCGCCCGCGACGCCACACATTCAGTCAGGGCGGCGCCCGAACAGCCACGCCGCGGCACCGAGGCTGCAGGCGGCGATCAGCGCCAGTCCGGCGTATTGCCGGGTGAACTGCGCCGCGCCAGCGCCCTGCAGGAACACGTCGCGCACGATGACCAGGAAATAGCGCATCGGGTTGGCCAGCGTCAGCCATTGCACCGGGCGCGGCATGTTGGCGATGGGCGTCGCGAAACCCGAAAGGATCACCGCGGGAACCATGAACAGGAAGACGCCCAGCAGGCCCTGCTGCTGGGTGCGGGCGATGGAGGAGATCATCAGGCCCACGCCGACCGCCGCCAGCAGGAAGAGCAGCATGCCCAAGGCCAGCGCAGTCACGCTGCCGGTGAAGGGCACACCGAACCACAGCACCGCCAGCGAAGCGATGACACTGCCCTCGAGCCCGCCGATCAGCACCCCGGGAACGGCCTTGCCGAGCAGGATCTCCCAGGTTCGCATCGGGGTCACCAGGAGTTGATCGTAGGTACCGAGTTCGCGCTCGCGCGCCACCGACAGTCCCGTCACCAGCAGGGTGATGAGCAGCATCAGCAGCGCGACGATTCCCGGCACGATGAACCAGCGCGACAGCAGATCCGGGTTGAACCACGCGCGCATGCGCAGCCGCGCCGGCGGCGGCGGCCACGCGTGGGCAGCAGCCCACGCGCGGTTGAAGTCCAGCACGACCTGCGCGACATCGTTCTGCACCAGCGCCGCGGTGTTGGAATCGCGACCATCGATCAGCACCTGCAGCGAGGCATCGCGGCGCGCCAGCAGCCGGCGGGAGAAATCCGGGCCGATGTGCAGCACCAGCAGCGCGCGGCGGTCGTCGAGCACGCCACGCACCTGCTGCTGTGCGTGCAGTGTGGCCACGCGCTGGAACTCGGTCGAGCCGGCGAAGCGCGCCAGCAGCTGGCGTGCCGCCGCGCCGCCGTCCTGGTCGTAGACGGCATAGGCGATGTGGTTCAGGTCGAAGGTCGCGGCATAGCCGAACACCATCAACTGGATCAGGGGCGGGCCGATGAGCACCGCCCGGCTGGCCGCGTCGCGCAGCAAGGCCAGGAACTCCTTGCGGATCAGTGCCAGCACGCGCAACCACATGGCGATCGACCCCCGACCTTCAGTCCAGGCGCTTGCGCGAGCGCAGGCGGGCGACCAGCAGGAAGATGGCCGCCATCAGCGCCAGCGCAGCGCTGTTGCCGAGCAGCACCTCGGGGATGTCCCCGGCCAGGAACAGGGTGTGCAGGATGGCGACGAAATACCTGGCTGCCACCAGGTGGCTCAGCCACTGCACGGGCGCGGGCATCGAGCCGATGTCGAAAATGAAGCCCGACAGGATGAAGGCCGGCAGGAAGGTGGCGATCACCGCCACCTGCGAAACGACGAACTGGTTCTTGGCCAGGGTGGAAATCAGCAGGCCCATGCCCAGCGCGGCCAGCAGGAACAGCGCGGCACAAGCCACCAGCAGCAGCAGGCTGCCGCGCAACGGCACGGCGAACATCCATCGCGCCATGGCCACCGACAGCAGCATGCCGCCCATGCCCAGCGCGAAATACGGCAGCAGCTTGCCAAGCAGGATCTCGTCCATGCTGGCCGGGGTGGCCATCAGCGCCTCCATGGTGCCGCGCTCCCATTCACGGGCGACCACCAGCGCGGTCAGCAGCGCGCCGATCAGGGTCATGATGACCGCGATCAGGCCCGGCACCAGGAAATCCCGGCTGCGCAGCGCCGGGTTGAACCACACCCGCGACTCCAGCCGCACCGGCTGCCGCAAGGCCTGCCCGTGCGCCTGCGCCTGCAGTTTCAGCCAGTTCTGCCACACGCCCTGGATGTAGCCCTGCACGATGCGCGCGGTGTTGGCGTCGACGCCGTCCACCCACACCCCGACATGCGCGCCGCGGCCGTCGAGCACGCCACGGCTGAAGCTGGCGCGCAGTTCGATCACCGCGCGCACACGCCCGGCGAGCAGCGCACGCTGCGCGGCCTGCACATCGGCGTAGGCCTGCGGGGCGAACTGCGGCGACTGGCGCAGGCCGGCCAGCAGGGACTCGGTCTGCGGCGACGGCTGCTGCACCACCACGGCCAGCGGCACATGACGGGCATCGAGCGAGACTCCGTAGCCGAACAGCAGCAGCAGCAGCACCGGCAGCACGAAGGCAATGGCGATGGCCGAGGGGTCGCGCAGGATCTGCAAGCACTCCTTGCGCATCAGTGCCCGCAGCCGCCGTGCATCCATGGCGCGCGCCTGCCTGTCAGGCCTGCCGCCGCAGCACCGCCTCGTGGGCCTGCACCAGGCTGACGAAGGCGTCGGACATGTCGGGATCCGGCTGCAGCGGGCTGCGCGCACGCGCCCGCACCTCGCGCGGACTTCCGCTGGCCAGGATCTCCCCCAGGGACATCAGCACCAGGCGGTCGCAATATTCGGCCTCGTCCATGAAATGGGTCGTCACCAGTACCGTGACCCCCTGCTCGGCCAGGCCGTTGATGCGTTGCCAGAACTCCCTGCGCGCCAGCGGGTCGACACCCGAGGTCGGCTCGTCGAGAAACAGCACCTGGGGCTGGTGCATCAGCGCGCAAGCCAGCGCCAGGCGTTGACGATAGCCCTGCGCCAGTTCGGCGGCGCCGGTGCGGGCGACGGCCGCGAGATCGAACTCCTCCATCGCCCATTGCAGGCGCTGCCTGCGCGGCATCCCGCGCAACCCGTAGGCACTGGCGAAAAACTCCAGGTTCTGCGCCACGCTGAGGTTTGCGTACAGTGCGAAGCGCTGCGCCACGTAGCCGATGCGCGCGCGCGCGTCCACCGAGGCATGGCGCATGTCGGCGCCGGCCACGCGCAGGCTTCCCGCGCTGGGCCGCAGCAGGCCGCACAGCATGCGGAAGGTGGTGCTCTTGCCCGCGCCGTTGGCTCCCAGCAGGCCGAACACCTCGCCCTGGCGCACCTCGAAGTCGATGTCCTTGACGGCCACGAAATCGCCGAAACTGCGGCGCAGCGAACGCACCTCGATCACGGTCGGCGCCTGCGTCCCGCCGGCTGCCTGCGATGGCTGGCGCGGCTGCGCGGCAGGCAGCGGGCGCGGCTGCGCGGCAGCCACGCCGGCACGCAGGGAGACGACAAAGGCGTCCTCGAACAGGGGCTCGCGCGGCAGCCAGTCCTCTCCGGTCTGCCGCGGCGCGACCTCGGCTTCCACCACCACGCGCACGTCCTCGCCGTGCAACTGGGCGTCGACCACGCCGGCGCGCTGCTGCAGACGCAGTTGCAGTGCGCGCCGCCCGAGGCCTGCGCTGCGCACCAGGTGGCACCGCCCGCGCAGCGGATCCAGGAAGGACGCCGGCGTGCCCTGCGCCAGCAGACGCCCCTGCTGCAACAGCAGGATGTGGTCGCACCATTGCGCCTCGTCCAGGTAGGCGGTGCTGACCAGCACGCTGCTGCCACGGCCGCGCATGTCGCGAATGATGTCCCACAGCTCGCGGCGGGAGATCGGATCCACCCCGACGGTCGGCTCATCGAGCAGCAGCAGCTCGGGTTGGCGCAGCAGCACGCAAGCCAGGCCGAGCTTTTGCCGCATGCCGCCCGACAAGGCCCCCGCAAGCCGCCGGCCGAAGGGCCCGAGGGCGGTCAGCCGCAGCAATTCGGCGAAGCGCGGCCCGCGCTGCGCTTCCGGCAGGCCCTGCAAGTCGGCGTACAGGCGCAGGTTCTCCTGCACCGTCAACTCGTCGTACAGCCCGAAGCGCTGGGGCATGTAGCCGATGCGCGCGGGGATGCTCGCCGAATGTGTCGCGGTGTCGTGACCGAGCACCAGTACCTGGCCGGCATCGGGCTGCAGCAGCGCGGCGGCCAGTCGCAGCAACGTGGTCTTGCCGGCCCCGTCGGGCCCGAACAACCCGGTGATCGATCCCGCGGGCACATCGGCATGCACGTCCTGCAGCGCCTGCACCGCGGACGCGCCGTGCCCGAAGCGCTTGCTCGCGGCGCGCAGCAGGAGCGCCGCGGCCTCAGCGCCGGCAGGCATCGGCGGCCACCCCGGCCGGGTTGTGCTGCAGCGGGATCTGCACCGTCACCGGCATGCCCAGGCGCAGCGCATCGGCGCCATCGCATGCGTACACCCGCAGGCGGTAGACGAGTTGGGTGCGCAGATCCGGGGTCTGCACTTCCTTCGGAGTGAACTCGGCGGTGGGCGAGATGAAGCCGATCCAGCCACGGAAACCCCGGCCGGGAAAGCTGTCGCTGAGGATGGTGGCGCGCATGCCCGGCGCCACCAGGCCGAGCTGGCGTTCGGGAACGTAGGCGCGCACCCACAGCGGGTCGCGCAACGCCAGGGTTAGCACCGGAACCGCCGGCGAGGCCATGTCGCCGACCTCGAGGATGCGGTTCTCCACCACTGCATCCTGCGGAGCCCGCAGCGTGGCATCGGCCAGCTGGCGCTGCGCCAGCGCGAGCGCTGCGCGATCGGCCCCGAGCTGGGCCGCTGCCGCCGCGATGTCCTGCTTGCGCGGCCCCTGCAGCGCCAGGCTCAGCGCCTGCGCCGCGCGCTGGCGGTCGGCGCGCGCCGCGCGCAGCGCAGCCGTTGCATCATCCAGCTGCTGCCAGGGCAGGAAGCCGGCGCGCACCAGGCCGCTCTGGCGCTGCCAGGTGATGCGCGCATGTTCCAGCGCGGCCTGCGCCGCCTGCAGCTCGGCGCGCGCCTGGGCGATCTGCTGCGGACGCGTTCCCGCCTGCAGGCGAGCCAGCACATTGCGCTTCGCCACGCAGGCGAATCGCGCCTGCTGCACGGCATCGCGCAGGCGCACGGCGTCCAGTTGCGCGACGACCTGCCCTGCACGCACCCGCTGTCCCTCCTGCACCGGCAGCGCGCGAATGCGTCCGGAAGCATCAAAGGCCAGCTCCACCTGCCGCAGGTCGACATTGCCGTACAGCACGAGCTGCTGCGCGGGTGCCCGGCGCGCGCGCAGCAGCCACCAGGATCCGGCCGCCGCCGCCATCAGCAGCAGCAGGAGAGCAAGCGCCACACGCCTGGGCAAGGACATTGCTTGTTTCCTAGCCAAAATAGCAATCCCCGGCAGACCCGTCGGCCGGCATGACAAGCATTGTGCTGAAGTTTTCGGGATGACAGCATGCTGATCGTCAAGAATGCGCCCTGTGACCGCCGCTACGATCGCAAGGAGTCCTCCCCCGCGACCCATGCCGATGCCTGCTGCCCACCGCTGCCTGCCCTGCGCCTCGCCGTCGCGCCACGCCTGGCGCAGGCTGCTGGGCGGACTGCTGCTGGCGCTGCTCGCCGAATCTGCCGGATCGGCGCACGCCGATACCCTGTTGCAGGTGCTGGCCGCCGCCCAGCGCGACAATCCCACGCTGCGCAGCGCCCGCGCGGATTGCGCCGCCGCGCTGCAGCAGATTCCGCTGGCGCGATCGCGGCTGCTGCCCCAGTTGCGCGCCAGCGCCGACCTCGGCGAAAACCTGCACGACGAGACCGGCAATCCCCTGCTGCGCATGTTTGGCATGGCTCCGCACTGGAACTTCGTGCAGCGCGACCTGGCGCTGAGCGCCACGCAGCAACTCTACGACCCCGCCGACGGTCTTGCCGTGCAGCAGGCGCGGCTGGCCGCCGACGCCGCCTACGTGCGCCTGGCGCAGGCGGAACAGCGGCTGATGCTGGAGGTCGCGCAGGACTATTTCGCCCTCCTCGGCGCCGACGATACCCTGCGCACCCTGCGCCGCCAGCAGGCGGCGATCGCACGCCAGTTGGCCCAGGCGCGCGCGCGCTTCGCCGCCGGCAGCGGAACCGTCCTCGACCTGCGCGATGCCCAGGCACGCGCCGACCTGCTGCGCGCGCAGCGCGTCGCCGCGCGCGGCCAGCGCCAGGTGGCGCTCGACCGCCTGCGCAGCGTGGCCGGAACGGCCGTGGGTGCGCCGGCGCCGCTGCTCGCTGATGCCAGGCTGCCGCAACCCCCGAGCGACGCCGCTGCCTGGGCGCAACGCGCGCGTCGCGACAACCTGCAGGTCACGCAGGCGCGGCTGCAACTGCGGATCGCCCACCTGCAACTGCAGCGCGCGCGCAGCAACGCGCTGCCCACGGTGCAGGCCTACGCGCGCGTCGATCGCCTGAGCACCAGCGGCGGCGGTTCGCAGTTCCCCTTCGGCGACCGCGTCGACAGCGCCTCGGTCGGCGTGCGGGTGCAGTGGCCCCTGTTCACCGGCTATGCGCTGCGCAGCGAGCAACGGGGCAGCGCGGCCCGACTCGAGCAGGCGCAGGCCGATGTGGACGCCGCGCGCGACGCGGCCGCCCTGCAGGCCCGCAGCGCGCTGGCGGACTGGGAGGCCGCGCATGCCCGCGCACGCGCGCTGCGCGCGGCCCTGCGCTCCAGCCGCAGCGCGCTGCAGGCCGAGCGCACCGGCTTCGCCGCCGGCCTGCGCGTGAACCTCGACGTGCTCGACGCCCTGGCCCAGTTGTACGACACCGAACGCCAGGAGCAAAACGCGCGCTACGACAGCCTGCTCGACGGCCTGCGCCTGCGGCTGGCCACCGGACGGCTCGACACGCGCGACCTGGCCGAGGTCGACGCCCTGCTGCGGCAGCGTCCGCCCGCGGCGCCGGGCCAGTCGATCGAGTAGTGCCCTGTCCCGCGGCCCCTCAAGCTCCGGGTGCGTCCCCCGGATGCACCAGCAGCACCGCGCAGCCGCAGCTGCGGGCCACGGCCTCGGCGACGCTGCCCAGCAGCAGCCGCCCGACCCGGTTCCCCCCCTGCCGACCCAGCACCACCAGTTGCGCGCCCCAGCGCGTGGCCTCGGCGCAGATGGCGTCGGCCACATGCGTCGAGGCTCCCGAGGTCTCGAGGATCGCTGTGCTGGTGTCGATTCCATACTGGGTCGTGCGGTGCATGCAGTCGTCCAGCAGCAGGCGCGCATCACCGCTCAGCAGCACGGCCATCCCGGGCAGCGCGGCGGCCAGCCCGGCGCCATCGACGACGGCCACCAGGCGCAGGCTGGCGCGCAGCGCGCGGGCCAGCGCCAGCGCGTGCTCGAGCGCCTGCTGCGCGCCGCGACTCGCATCGACGGCGACCAGGATCCTTTGGTACATGGACATCTCCTGCCGGCCCTCGCCGGGCGCGGCTCGGGCCTGGGGACTGGGGCGGCTCAGGCAGCGATGCGCCCGCTGCGCAGAGCCTCGTCGGAATAGCTGAACACCACTTCCGGGTCGGCGAGCAGCACTTCGGGCTTCTTGCCGTGGTAGTCGAGGTGGCCGAGCAGGTGGCGAATCAGGTTCAGCCGGGCTGCCTGCTTGTCCCCGGCGCGCACCACGTACCACGGCGCATGCAGGGTATGGGTGCGCGCGAACATGGTGTCGCGCGCACGGCTGTAGTCCTTCCAGTGCTGCTGCGCGACCGCGTCGATCGGGCTGAGCTTCCACTGCTTCAGCGGATCCTTGCGGCGCGCCTGCAGCCGACGGCGCTGCTCGTCATGCTCGATGTCCAGGTAGTACTTGAACAGCCGGATGCCCGAGCGCACCAGCATCTGCTCGAACACCGGCACGGTGTCGAGGAATTCCTCGTACTGCGCGGCATCGCAGAAGCCCATCACCGGATCGACTCCGGCGCGGTTGTACCAGCTGCGGTTGAACAGCACGAATTCCTGCGCCAGCGGCAGATGCGGCACGTAGCGCTGGAAGTACCAGCCGTGGGTCTCGCGGTCGGAGGGCTTGCCCAGCGCCACGACGCGCGTCTCGCGAGGCGAAAGGTGCTCGACGATGTGCTTGATGGCACCGTCCTTGCCCGCCGCATCGCGTCCCTCGAGCAGCAGCAGCAGGCGTTCGTCGTGGGCGATCAGGTGCTTCTGGTACTTGACCAGTTCGATCTGCAGCTCGCGCAAGGCGCGCGCATAGGTCGTGGATCGGGGGTTGGCGGCGGAAGTGGCGCGGTCTTCGGGCATGGTGCTCCGGGGGTCGGGGTTGGGCCATCGAGCGCGCGGCCGTCCCGCCTCAAGCCAGGTACTGACCGCCGTTGACCGCCAGCGTGGCTCCGGTGACAAAGCCCGCGCGCTCGTCCACCAGGAACGATACCGCATGCGCGATCTCCTCGGGGCGGCCCAGGCGGCCGACCGGGATCTGCGCCTTGATCGCATCGAGCACCGCCGCATCGATGCTCGCCAGCATCTCGGTGTCCGTGTAGCCGGGAGCCACGGCATTCACCGTGATGCCCTTGCGCGCCGACTCCAGCGCCAGCGCCTTGGTGAATCCGATGACACCGGCCTTCGCGGCCGCGTAGTTGGTCTGCCCCAGCTGGCCCTTCTGGCCGTTGATCGACGAGATGTTGACGATGCGCCCCCAGCCACGCCCGCGCATGCCCTCGATCACCGCGCCACACATGTGGAACAGGGCGTCCAGGTCGTCCTGCAGCACGTCGCGCCATTGCTGCAGGCTCATCCGGTGCAACATGGCGTCGCGGGTGATGCCGGCGTTGTTGACCAGCACGTCGATACCCTGCCCGAGATCGCGCTCGACGCCGCGCACGCCGTCGATGCAGGACTGGTGGTCGGCCACGTCCCAGCGAAAGACCGGCAAGCCGCTGTCCCTGGCGAATTCCTGCGCGGCGGCCTCGTTGCCGCGGTAGTTCACGGCCACGCGCAGGCCGTCGGCTGCCAGGCGACGCGCGATGGCCGCGCCGATGCCGCGCGTTCCGCCGGTGACGAGCGCGAGTCGAGCCATGATCGGGCTCCCGCGCTCAGGCCGCGCCGCGCGCCGCCGCGGCGCGCGCGCGCGGCGCGGCGGGCGCCTGGCTGCCGTCGGCCGACGACGGGGCCATGCGCTGCATCTGCTCGCCCAGCGAGCGCGCGGCCTGCTCCTGCGACCTCGTCCAGCCCTGCATCGCCTGGTTCAGCAGATCCAGGCTGTCACGCATCCAGTTGCCCGGCCAGGCGCCGTCGCCCTGGGAAGCGCCCGGTTGCGTCGCCTGCTGCAGATTCTGCTGCAGGCTCGACGCGGCCTGCTGCAGGGCCTGCGCGAAGCCCGCCTGCA
>JAJZEC010000059.1 GCA_021805825.1 Pseudomonadota bacterium | reverse complement strand
CGGCTACTGGAGCCACGCCCGACTGTTCCCGGGCAACACGCCGCAGGCGCGGCGCGCGCCCTTCGTGCTCGACCTGTCGCGCGAGCACGCCCGGCCGGCGCGACAGCCGGGGCTCTTGCTGTGGGCCGGCCACCGCCCGGGCGAAGCCGACCAGATCTTCCTCCTCTGGCGCCGCGACGCGCCCTGAGCGATGGCCGAGGCGAAGGGCCTGCGGTTCCTGTGGCGCGAACTGTTGCGCCTGGCCGGCACCGTGCTGCTCGGCCAGTTGGCGATCGTCGGCTTCGCGGTGGCCGACACCTGGATGATCGGGCGCAGCAGCGACCCCCTCGGCCTGGCCACGCTGTCGCTCGGCCAGGCGGTGTACATGACCACCTACCTGAGCCTGGCCGGGGTCACCCAGGCGCTGTTGCCGGCGCTCGGCCGCGAAGCCGGGGCGGCCCGTCCGCAGGCGCTGGCGGGGGTATTCCGCCAGGGGCTGTGGCTGGCCGCCGGACTGAGCGTCCCGGGCTGCGCGCTGCTGCTGTTTCCCGGGCCCCTGCTGCGCCTGGCCGGCGGCGCCGACGCCGCGCTGCCGCTGCGCTACCTGCAGGTCTTGGCGCTGGGCCTGCCGGCCGCGTTGCTGTTCCGCGTGCATGTGGCCCTCGGCCAGGGGCTGGCGCGCCCGCTGCTGGTCAGCCTGCCGCAAGGCCTCGGGCTGCTGTGCAAGCTGCTGCTCAATGCCCTGCTCGTCGCGCCGCAGGAATTCGGTCTGCACGGGCTGCCGCAACTGGGCGTGCTGGGCTGCGCCATCGCCACCACGGCCACGCAGTGGCTGCTGCTGCTCGGCGCGCTGATCCAGCAGCGCGCCGACCCCGGGCTGCGCGGGCTGCGCCTGCTCGGCCGCTACGACCCGCCCGACCGCGCCCGCCTGCTCGCGCTGCTGCGGCTGGGCCTGCCCATCGGCGGCAGCGTGCTGGTCGACGTGTCGTCCTTCACCTTCATGGCCCTGTTCATCGCGCGCACCGGCAACGTGCAGCTGGCGGCGCACCAGATCGCCGCCAACGTCGGCGCGGTGCTGTACATGCTCCCGCTGTCCATGGGCATCGCCACCGGCGCGCTGGTGGCGCGCGAACTCGGCGCCCAGCGCGGGGTCGCCGCGGCGCGTGCGGCGTGGTGCGGGGTGGCGGGCGCGGCGCTGCTGTCGGCGCTGGCCGGGCTGGCGCTGCTGTTGCTGCGGCATGCGATCGCGCGGGGCTACACCGGCGATCCCCAGGTGGCCGCGGTGGCCGCGCGCCTGCTCGTGCTGGTCGCCGCCTACCAGGTGTTCGACGCCGTGCAGGCCTGCGGCGCCTTCGCGTTGCGCTCCTGGCATGTCGCGGTGCTGCCGGGGCTGGTCTACGCCGCCGCGCTGTGGGGGGTCGGGCTGGCCGGCGGCTGCGTGCTCGGCCTGAACCTCGGCGGCTGGACTCCCGCGTGGCTGCGCGGCGCGGCGGGCTTCTGGGGCAGCTACAACCTCGGGCTGGCGCTGGCCGCGGCGGCCATCGCGGCGCTGCTGTGGCGCAGCAGCCGGGTGCCGCGCGGCGCCGCCTGAGCTCAGTCCGGCGCCAGCGCCTGCATGCGCTCCTCCAGATCCAGCCAGCGGCCTTCGCAGTCTTCCAGCTCCTGCTGCAGCTGCTTGAGCGCGCGCCCGCCCGCGGCGCGCTCCTCGGGGCTGGCGTGGCTTGCGGCCAGCAGCGCCTCGACCTCCGCGCGCCGCGCCTCCAGTTGCTCGATGCGCCGCAGCAACTGCTCCTGCTCGCGGCGCAGCGGTGCCAGTTCGCGCGCCCGCGCCTGGCGCTGCGCAGCCGAGGCGCGGCGCTGGGCGCGTCGGCTGTGCTCGGACGACGCCGCGGCGTCCACGCTTTCGCGCGCCTGGCGCGCCTTGTCCAGCACCAGCCGCTGGTAGTCGTCGAGGTCGCCGTCGAAATCCACCACCCGCCCGTCGGCCACCAGCCAGTAGCTGTCGCAGGCGGCGCGCAGCAGCGCGCGGTCGTGGGACACCAGCAGCATCGCCCCGCCAAAGTCCTGCAGCGCCAGCGCCAGCGCCTCGCGGGTGCGCAGGTCGAGGTGGTTGGTCGGCTCGTCGAGCAGCAGCAGGTTCGGCCGTTGCCACATCAGCAAGGCCAGCAGCAGCCGCGCGCGCTCGCCACCGGACAGGCTGCCGACCGGCTGCGCGGCGCGCTCACCGCCGAAGGCGAAGCGCCCCAGCCAATCGCGGCAGTCCTGCGGGCTGCCGGCGTGCCCGGCGTCCAGCGCCAGTCGCTGCAGGTGCTGCAGCGGGGTCTCGTCGGGGCGCAGGATGTCCATTTCCTGCTGCGCGAAATACCCCGCCACCACCCCCTCCCCCGGGCGCAGCCGTCCAGCCAGCGGCGGCAGCGCGCCGGCCAGGGTCTTCATCAGCGTCGACTTGCCCTGGCCGTTGGCGCCGAGGATGCCGATGCGCGCGCCGGCCAGCACCTGGCGATCGACTCCGCGCAGCACCGGGCGCGCGGCATCGAAGCCGCAGTCCAGCTCTTGCAGCCGCAGCAACTGCTGCGGCTGGCGCGCCGGCGTCGCGAACTCCAGCTGCAGCGCCTGGCTGAGTACCACCGGCGCCACGCGCTGCATGCGTTCGAGGGCCTTCAGCCGGCTCTGCGCCTGGCGCGCCTTGGTCGCCTTGGCGCGGAAGCGATCGACGAAGGACTGCAGGCGCGCGATCTGCCCCTGCTGGCGCTCCCAGGCCTGCGCCTGCTGCGTCAGCTCGAGCGCGCGGCGCTGCTCGAAATCGGTGTAGTTGCCGCTGTAGCGGCTCAGGCGACCATCCTCGAGCTGCACCGTGACCCCCGTCACGGCGTCGAGGAATTCGCGGTCGTGGGAGATCACCAGCAGCGTTCCGGGGTAGCGCGCGAGCCAGCTCTCCAGCCACACCAGGGCGTCGAGGTCGAGGTGGTTGGTCGGTTCGTCCAGCAGCATGCAGTCGCTGGGGGCGAACAGCGCCTGCGCCAGCGCCAGGCGCATGCGCCAGCCCCCGGAGAAACTGCGCACCGGCTGCTGCAGCACTCCCGGCGCGAAGCCCAGGCCGAGCAGCAGCGCCTGCGCCCGCGCCGTCGCGCTGTAGCCCTGCGCCAGCTCGAGCGCCTCGGCGGCGGCGGCGATGCGCTGGCCATCGCCGGCCGCCTCGGCCTCGCCCAGCGCGCGCAGCGCCTGCTGCAGCGCGCGGTCGCCCCGACAGACGAACTCCACCGCCGGCAGCTCGCTGTCGGCCACCTGCTGCGCCACCGCGGCCACGCGCCAGTCGGCCGGCCACTGCAGCGCGCCGGCGTCCTCCGCCAGTTCCCCCTGCAGCAGCGCGAACAGCGAGGACTTGCCGGCGCCGTTGGCTCCCACCAGCGCGACCTTCTCGCCGGCATGCACCACCAGTTCCGCGTGATCCAGCAGCAGTCTGGCGCCGCGGCGCAGGCTCAGTCCCTGCAGGCGGATCATGCCGCCACGCCCAGCGCCCGCGCCTCGATGGCCAGCACCCCGTCGACGCCGCTGCGCGTGTGCAGCCCATGCACCTGCAGCTGCGGGAAGGCGCGCGCGAAGTGTTCGCGCTCGTGGCCGATCTCCAGCACCAGCAGACCGCCCGGCCGCAGGCGCGCCGGCGCCTGCCGCAGCAGCCGCCGCACCAGGTCCATGCCGTCGGCGCCGCCGGCCAGCGCCATGCGCGGCTCGTGGCGGAACTCCGGCGGCAGCGCGGCCATCGAGCGGGCGTTGACGTAGGGAGGGTTGCACAGCACGAGGTCGAAGCGCGCGTCGGCGTCGAAGGCCTCGAACAGGTCCCCGGCGCACAGCCGCACGCGCTGCTCGAGGCCATGCAGCCGCAGGTTGTCCCGCGCCAGCTGCAGCGCCGGGAGCGACAGGTCGCAGGCCTGCACCTGCGCCTGCGGCCAGCGCAGCGCGGCCAGCACGGCCAGGCTGCCGCCACCGGTGCACACGTCGGCCAGGCTGCGCGGCGGCTGCGCCAGCCAGCGCTGCAGGCCGTCGTCCAGCAGTTCGGCGAGCAGCGAGCGCGGCACGATGGCCCGCCGGTCGGCCAGGAAGCGCCTGCCCTGCAGCCACGCTTCGCCGAGCAGGTAGGCCAGCGGCTGGCGGCTGCGCAGCCGGCGACGCAGCAGCTGCTCCAGCCGCGCCTGCGCGGCCGCCGGCACCGCCCTGCGCTGCAACGCGGGCAGCCGCGCGAAGGACTCCAGCAGCGGCAGCCGCAGGCTGTGGATCAGCATCCACGCCGCCTCCTGCGCGGCGTCCTCGGTGCCCTGGCCGAAGCCCAGCCCGGCCTCGCGCAGCCTCCGCTCGGTGCTGCGCCAGACCTCGGCGAAACGGCCCGCTGCCGGCCCGCGCCCCTCAGGCAAGCAGCGCCTCCAGGGTGCGGCGGTAGATCGCCGCCAGCGGCTCCAGGCAGGCGACCTCGATGCATTCGTCGACCTGATGGATGGTCGCGTTGGGCGGGCCGAATTCGACCACCTGGTCGCAGATGCGGGCCAGGAAGCGGGCATCGGAGGTGCCGCCAGTGGTCGACAGCTCGGCGCGCACCCCGGTTTCCGCGGCGATCGCCTGCTGCAGGGTGCGCGAGAGCGCGCCGGCCGGCGTGCGGAAGGGCTCGGCGCCCAGCGTCCACTGCAGGGTGTGCGGCAGCTGGTGGCGCTGCAGCACGGCGACCAGCCGCCGCTGCAACTCGGCGGCCGACGAGGCCGGGCCGAAGCGGAAATTGAACAGCACCTCGAGTTCGCCGGGAATCACGTTGCCGGCGCCGGTGCCGGCATGGATGTTGGAGATCTGCCAAGTCGTCGGCGGGAAGTCGGCGTCGCCCTCGTCCCAGCGCATGGCCGCCAGCTCGGCCAGCGCGGCGGCCGCCAGGTGCACCGGGTTGCGCGCCTGGTCGGGGTAGGCCACATGGCCCTGCACGCCCTGCACCAGCAGCCGCCCGGACAGCGAGCCGCGGCGGCCGTTCTTGATCACGTCGCCGAGCACCCGGCTGCTCGTCGGCTCGCCGACGATGCACCAGGTCGGGCGCTCTCCCAGGCGCTGCAGCTCCTCGCACACGCGCAGCGTGCCGTCGCGCGCCGGCCCCTCCTCGTCGCTGGTCAGCACGAAGCCGATCGAGCCGGCGGGCCGGGGGTGGGCGGCCAGGAAATCCTCGACCGCGACGACCATCGCCGCCAGCGAGCTCTTCATGTCGGAGGCGCCGCGCCCGTACAGACGGCCGTCGCGCAGCTGCGGCTCGAAGGGGTCGCTGGCCCAGGCCTGCGGCGGGCCGCTGGGCACGACGTCGGTGTGGCCGGCGAACACCAGCAGCGGCGGCTGCGCGGCGGCGCCACGGCGCAGCGCCCACAGGTTGCGCACCCGCCATTCCGGTGGGCCGGCGGGCAGTTCGCGGCAGACGAATCCCAGCGCCTGCAGCCGCTGCCGCAGCAGATCCTGGCAGCCCGCGTCCTGCGGGCTGACCGAGGCGCGGGCGATCAGCTGGCTGGCCAGTTGCAGCGTGGCTTCGGGGTCGCGTGGCATGAAGGCTTCAATCCAGCCGGGTGTTGGCGCCCATGTCGAGGGAGATCTCGCGGAACGACGGTTCCTCGGGCTCCTCGGCCTGTTGCGCGGCGGCCGCCTGCGCGGCCGAGAAATCGTTCTGCAGGCGCCACAGCAGGTTGGTCGGGGAGTCGGCCTGCGCCAGCGCCTCCTCGCGCGTGACCAGGCCTGCGCGCACCATCGCCGCCAGGCACTGCTCGAAGGTCTGCGAGCCCTCGGCCATGGATTTTTCCATCGCCTCGCGCACGCCGGCCAGGTCGCCCTTGCCGATCAGCTCGCGGATGAGCTGGGTGTTGAGCAGCACCTCCACCGCCGGCCGCCGGCCGCCGCCCTGCGCCGCCAGCAGGCGCTGGGAGACGATCGCGCGCAGGCCCGCGGCCAGATCCGACAGCAGCGACGGGCGCATGTCCAGCGGGAACAGCCCGAGGATGCGGTTGATCGCCTGGTGGCTGTTCGATGCATGCAGCGTGGCCAGGCACAGGTGCCCAGACAGCGCGTAATTCAGCGCCGCGGCCATGGTTTCGCGGTCGCGCACCTCGCCGATCATGATGCAGTCGGGGGCCTGGCGCAGGGCGTTCTTCAGGCCCACCGCGAGGTCGCGGGCGTCGATGCCGACCTCGCGCTGGTTGACGATCGACTTGCGGTTGCGGAACAGGTACTCCACCGGCTCCTCGAGGGTCAGGATGTGGCCGCTCAGGCGCGCGTTGCGGTGGTCGAGCATCGAGGCCAGCGTGGTGCTCTTGCCCGAGCCGGTCGAGCCCACGACCAGGATCAGCCCATGGCGCTGCATCACCAGCTCGGCCAGCACCGGCGGCAGGTTCAGGCTTTCCAGCGCCGGGATCTCGGCCGGGATGTAGCGCACCACCAGCGCCACCGTGCCGCGCTGCAGGAAGGCGCTGAGGCGGAAGCTGCCGAGTTGCGGCCGCGCCAGCGCCAGGTTCAGCTCGCCCTGTTCGCGCAGTTCGCGCATGCGCGCCTCGTCGACGATCTCCTCCAGCAGGCGCGCCGGATCCTCGGGGCCGAGCACCTGGCGGTTGATCGGCACCGAGGTGCCGTGGATGCGGATGAGGATCGGCGCATTGGCGCTGATGTACAGATCCGAGGCCTTCTTCTCGGCCATCAGCTGCAGCAGGCGTTCCATGGTCGACATCGCAGGCTCCCCGGGGCGGCGACGGGCCCGCGCCTCAGGCGCGCAGCAGTTCGTTGAGGGCCGTCTTGGCCCGCGTCTGGGCGTCCACCCGCTTGACGATGACCGCGCAGTACAGGCTGTGGCTGCCGTCGCTCGCCGGCAGGCTGCCGGACACCACCACCGAACCGGCGGGAACGCGGCCGTACAGCACCTCGCCGCTGGCACGGTCGTAGATGCGCGTGGACTGGCCGAGGAACACGCCCATCGAGATCACGCAGTTGTCCTCGACGATCACCCCCTCGACGACCTCCGAGCGCGCGCCGATGAAGCAGTTGTCCCCGATGATCGTCGGGTTCGCCTGCAGCGGCTCAAGCACCCCGCCGATGCCCACGCCGCCCGACAGGTGCACGTTGCGCCCGATCTGCGCGCAGGAACCGACGGTGGCCCAGGTATCGACCATCGTGCCCTCGCCGACATGGGCGCCGACGTTGACATAGCTGGGCATCAGCACCACGCCCGGCGCCAGGTAGCAGCCATGGCGCGCCACCGCCGGCGGCACCACGCGCACCCCGGTGGCGCGCATCTCCTGCTCGCCCAGACGGCTGAACTTGCTTTCCACCTTGTCGTAGAAATGCAGATCGCCCGCACGCATCAGGTGGTTGTCGTGCAGGCGGAAACTGAGCAGCACGGCCTTCTTGATCCACTGGTGGGTGATCCACTGCCCGTCCACCTTCTCGGCCACGCGCAGGCGTCCGGCGTTGAGCTCGGCCAGCACCCGCGCCACCCCGTCGCGCAGCGCCTGCGGCGCCTCCTGGGGGCTGAAGCGGGCACGCTCCTCCCAGCCCTGGTCAATGATCTGCTGCAGCGATTCGCTCATCGGTATGTCCGGTTCGAAGGGGTGGATCAGAGGCCGCGCACGTAGGAGACGATGCGCTCGGCCGCCTCGACGCATTCGTCCAGCGGCGCCACGAGGGCCAGGCGTACCCGCCCGCGCCCGGGGTTGCGGCCCTGCTGCTCGCGCGCCAGCAGGCTGCCCGGCAAAACCGTGCAATTGTAGTTTTGCAGCAGGCCGCGCGCGAATTCGATGTCATCGATCGGGGTTCCCGCCCAGAAATAGAAGCCGGCGTCGGGCAGCTGCACGTCCAGCACCGGCTGCAGCATCGGCAGCAGGCGCGCGAACTTGCTGCGATACAGCGCCCGGTTGGCCTCCACATGTTCCTCGTCGTTCCAGGCCACCACGCTCGCCGCCTGCACCGTCGGGCTCATCGCGCTGCCGTGGTAGGTGCGGTAGAGCAGGAAGTCGCGCAGCACGCGGGCGTCCCCGGCGACGAAGCCCGAGCGCATGCCGGGCACGTTCGAGCGCTTGGACAGCGAGGTCAGCACCACCAGGTTGCGCAGGTCGTCGCGGCCCAGGCGCCTGGCGGCCTGCAGCGCGCCCAGCGGCGGCGGGCCCTCGCACCAGATCTCGCCGTAGCACTCGTCGCTGGCGATGACGAATCCGTGGCGGTCCGAGCATGCGAACAGCCACCGCCACTGCTGCTCGTCCATGACCGCGCCGGTCGGGTTGCCGGGGCTGCACACATAGACCAGCTGGGTGCGCCTCCAGGTCGATTCCGGAACCGCCTCCCAGTCGACGCGGAAGCGCCGCTGCGCATCGGCCGCGGCGTAGGCGCAGGAGGCCCCGGCGAGCAGCGCCGCGCCCTCGTAGATCTGGTAGAAGGGGTTGGGACTGAGCACCACGGCCTCGCCACCGCGGGGGTCGACCACCGTCTGCGCCAGCGCGAACAGCGCCTCGCGCGAGCCGTTGACCGGCAGCACCTGGGTGTCGGGGTCGAGCGCCACGCCATGGCGGCGCAGCGCCCACGCCGCGCAGGCCTCGCGCAGCGCCTGGCCGCCGCGGGTGGCCGGGTAGCTGGCCAGGCCGTCGAGGTGCTCGACCAGCGCGCGGCGGATGCACTCCGGCGTGGCATGGCGGGGTTCGCCGATGCCCAGGCTGATCGGCCGCAGCGCCGGGTTCGGCCGCAGGTCGCGGGTGTGCTCGCGCAGACGTTCGAAGGGATAGGGCTGCAGGCGGCTGAGCAGGGGGTTCACGGGTGGGTGCGCACAGACGAAAATGCGCATTCTAGGAAGGCACGGCCGTGCCACGCCCGAGGCGCCCATGGTTTACACAAGGTTACTTCTCCATCCGCTTCGGCTGTCGCGCAAATCGCCGGCCGCGGCGTTCATGCCGCAGCAGCCCTCCGACCACGCCCCGCGCCGCACCATGCCCGCCGATGCCCTTGCCTGCGCACCCGCCCCGGCCTCCGCGCCCCCAGCCGTGACCGCCAGCCCCGCGCTCGACCGCTTCTGCCTCGAGGTGCGCGCGCGCGCGCTGCGCCTGGCCCTGCTCGAAACCGCCGGCAACGCCGCGGCCGCCGCCGACCTCGTGCAGGACAGCCTGGAACGGCTGGTCGCGCACTACCACCAGCGGCCGCAGGCGGAGTGGGCGCCGCTGTTCTACGGCATCCTGCGCAACCGCATCACCGACTGGCACCGCCGCCGCAAGGTGGAGAAGGTGCTGGAGTTCTTCTTCCCCGGCGACGACGACCCCGACGCCGCCGGCCCGGCCTGGGAACAGCTGGTCGATGAGGCGCCCGGCCCCGAACAGCGCCTGCAGGGGCTGCAGCAGGCGGCGCGCATCGCCGACGCCCTGCAGCGGCTGAGCGCGCGCCAGCGCCAGGTGTTCCTGCTGCGCGAAATGGAAGACATGACCATCGCCGACACCGCGCGCGCGATGGACATCAGCGAAGGCAGTGTCAAGACCCACCACTTGCGCGCGCTCACCCGCCTGCGCGAGTGGCTGCGGGACGATCAACCCCGTGCGCGACCCCCTCAACATGCAAGCTGAACCCTCCACCCCCGCGCAGCCCGCGGCACCCGGGATCTCGGCCGACCTCTGGCGCGCCGGCTGCCTCGACCCGCTGCGCGCGCGCGCCTTCGAGCAGGCGATGGCCGAAAACCCCGAACTGGCCGCCCAGGGCCGCTACGGCCGCGATCTCGCGCAGGCCCTGCACTGCCTGCCCGAACTGGCGGCGCGGCGCCGACAGCCGCGCGCTGCGCGCCGCCCGCACTGGCCGCGCCTGCTGGCGGCCGGCGGCGCCGGCGTTGCGGTCGCCGGGCTGGCCTTGCTGCTGCTTCCCGCCGCCCCGGCGGTGCCGGCGGCCGGCGCGCTGGACGCGCAGCGCATCCAGGCCAGCCCGCAACTGGCCGACGCGGTGCAGAACCTGGACTTCTACGAATGGCTGGCCGCCCATCCGCAGGCGCTGGCCCGGGGCGCCAGCCATGACGGTACGGCCTGAGGCGCAAGGCGCCTCCACCCGGCCTGCGCAAGGCGCGGCGGGCGCGTTGCGCGCCGCCGCCGCGCTGGCGCTGTGCGCGGCGCTGCTGCTGGCCGCCGCGCCGGCGCGCGCGCAGGTGCCGCGCTGGCACCCCGGAGGCGCGCAATGGCAGCAGCGGGTGCAGCGCTGGGAGCGCTTGCCGCGCCAGCGCCGGCAAGCCATCCTGCGCGAACAGCGGCGCTACCGCCGGCTGCCGCCGCGCGAGCAGCAGCGGCTGTTCGAGCAGTACCGCCGGGGCCGGCGCTGAGGCGCGGCGCGCGCCGCGTCAATCGCGGCCGCGCACGCAGTCGATGAAGAAGCGCGGCCGCCCGTCGTCGCCGTCCTCGACGATCAGGCCGTGGATGTCGGTGGCGAAGCCCGGGAACATGCGGTTGAAGTCGCGCGCGAACTTCAGATAGCTGACGATCTTGGCGTTGAAGCGCTCGCCCGGGATCAGCAGGGGAATTCCCGGCGGGTACGGGGTCAGCAGCGCGGTCGTGATGCGCCCCTCGAGGCGGTCGATCTCCACCCGCTCGGTGTCTCGGTGCGCCATGCGCGCGTAGGCCTCGGCCGGGGTCATCGCCGGCTGCAGGCTCGACAGGTACATGTCGGTGGTCAGGCGCGCCACGTCGCTGCCCTGGTAGGCGGCGTGGATGCGCTGGCACAGATCGCGCAGCCCGACGCGCTCGTACTGCGGGTGCTGGGCGATGAACTCCGGCAGGATGCGCCACAGCGGCTGGTTGCGGTCGTAGTCGTCCTTGAACTGCTGCAGCGCGGTCAGCAGGGTGTTCCAGCGGCCCTTGGTGATGCCGATGGTGAACATGATGAAAAAGCTGTACAGCCCGGTCTTCTCGACGATCACCCCATGCTCGGCCAGGTAGCGGGTGACCACCGCGGCCGGGATGCCGCTGGAGGCGAACTGCCCCTGCAGATCCAGCCCCGGGGTGATCACCGTGGCCTTGATCGGGTCGAGCATGTTGAAGCCCGGCGCCAGCTCGCCAAATCCGTGCCAGTCCTCGCCGCTGCCCAGCAGCCAGTCCTCGCGCGCGCCCACGCCCTCGGGCGCCAGGTCCTGCTGCGGCCCCCAGACGCGAAACCACCAGTCGTCGCCGTAGTCCTCGGCCACCTTGCGCATGGCGCGCCGGAAGTTCAGCGCCTCGACGATGCTTTCCTCGACCAGCGCGGTGCCGCCGGGCGGCTCCATCATCGCCGCGGCGACGTCGCAGGAGGCGATGATCGCGTACTGCGGCGAGGTCGACGAATGCATCAGGTAGGCCTCGTTGAAGCGCGGGCGGTCGAGGCTGCGCGTCTGCGAGTCCTGCACCAGGATCTGCGAGGCCTGGCTCAGCCCGGCCAGCAGCTTGTGCGTGGATTGCGTGGAGAACACCATCGCCTCGCGCGTGCGCGGCCGGCCCTCGCCGATGGCATGCATGCCGGCGTAGAAGGGGTGGAAGGTGGCGTGCGGCAGCCAGGCCTCGTCGAAATGCAGGGTGTCGATGTAGCCGTCGAGCATCTGCTTGATGGTGTCGACGTTGTACAGCACGCCGTCGTAGGTCGACTGGGTGATGGTCAGCACCCGCGGCTGCACCTTGCCGGCCAGGTGGGCGGTCAGCGGGTTGGCGGCGATCTTGCGTGCGATGTTCTGCGGCTGGAACTCCTCGCGGGCGATCGGGCCGATGATGCCGTAGTGGTTGCGCGTGGGGGTGAGGAACACCGGCAGCGCGCCGGTCATGATGATGGCGTGCAGCACGCTCTTGTGGCAGTTGCGGTCGACCACCACGACATCGCCCGGCGCCACCGTCGAATGCCACACCATCTTGTTCGAGGTGGAGGTTCCGTTGGTGACGAAGAACAGGTGGTCGGCGTGGAAGATGCGCGCCGCGTTGCGCTCGGAGGCCGCCACCGGCCCGGTGTGGTCGAGCAGCTGCCCGAGTTCGTCCACCGCGTTGCACACGTCGGCGCGCAGCAGGTTCTCGCCGAAGAACTGGTGGAACATCTGCCCCACCGGGCTTTTCAGGAAGGCCACCCCGCCTGAATGCCCCGGGCAGTGCCAGGAGTAGGAACCGTCGGCCGCGTAGCCGACGAGAGCGCGGAAGAACGGCGGCGCCAGCGAGTCCAGGTAGGCGCGCGCCTCGCGGATGATGTGCCGGGCGACGAACTCCGGCGTGTCCTCGAACATGTGGATGAAACCGTGGAGCTCGCGGAGGATGTCGTTCGGGATGTGGCGCGAGGTGCGCGTCTCCCCGTACAGGTAGATCGGGATCTCGGCGTTGCGGAAGCGGATCTCGCCGATGAAGCGGCGCAGGGTCTCGACCACCGGGGCCTCCTCGCCGGGGCTGACGCTGGCGAACTCCTCGTCGTCGATCGACAGGATGAAGGCGCTGGCGCGCGACTGCTGCTGGGCGAAGCTGGAGAGATCGCCGAAACTGGTGACCCCCAGCACCTGGCTGCCCTCGGCCTCGATGGCCGCGGCCAGCGCGCGGATGCCCAGCCCGGAGTTGTTCTCGGAGCGGAAATCCTCGTCGATGATGACAATCGGAAAGCTGAATCGCATGATGGTTCCGCCACGGGTGGCGGCCCGCCCCCGGGCCCGCCGCGCAGTGTAGAGCAGCACCGCCGCCACGCGCCGCGGCCCGCCGGTGCTTATGATGGGGCCACCGCAACTCCCGCGCCGCGCGCGCCGCCCGCGATGCCCGACAACCCCCTGCCCTGGTGGATCGCCGCCGCGCTGCTGGTTGCCCTGGAACTGGGCAGCGGCACCTTCTACCTGCTGATGCTGGCGGTCGGCGCGGCTGCCGGCGCGCTGGCCGCGCACCTCGGGCTGGCGCCGGCCTGGCAGTGGGTCGCCGCCGCCGTCGTGGGCACCGCGCTGGCCGGCATGCTCTACCGTCTGCGCCGGCGCCGGCCGCGGCCCGATCCGCAATCCAACCCCGACCTGAACCTGGACATCGGCTCGGAGCTCGAGGTCGCCCGCTGGGACGGCCCGCGCAGCACCCGGGTGCGCTGGCGCGGCACCGAATGGCAGGCGCGCCTGGGCCGCGGCCGGGCGATTCCCGGGCGCTTCCGCATCGCCGCGGTCGAGTCCAGCACCCTGGTGCTCGACGCGGTCGACGACGGCGGCGCCCAGGGCGCATCATCCTGAAGCCGCGGCGCAGCCGCCCCCAAGCCGCCCCCAAGCCGCCCCACCCCGATCCCGACCCGCTCCGGAGCCCACGATGGAACTCGCGCTGATCCTCGCAGTCGTTGCCGTGCTCATCATCGTGCGCGGCGTGAAGGTCGTTCCGCAGCAGCATGCCTGGGTGGTCGAGCGCCTGGGGCGCTACGAGCGCACGCTGGCGCCGGGGCTGAACCTGATCATTCCCCTGGTCGAGCGCGTGGCCTACCGCCACCTGCTGAAGGAAGTGCCGCTGGACATCGCCAGCCAGGTGTGCATCACCCGCGACAACACCCAGCTGACGGTCGACGGCATCCTGTACTTCCAGGTCACCGACCCCATGCGCGCCAGCTACGGCTCGTCGAACTACGTGCTGGCCATCTCCCAGCTGGCGCAGACCACCCTGCGCTCGGTGATCGGCCGCCTGGAGCTGGACAAGACCTTCGAGGAGCGTGAATTCATCAACCACAGCGTGGTCTCGGCGCTCGACGAGGCGGCGGCCAACTGGGGGGTGAAGGTGCTGCGCTACGAGATCAAGGATCTGACCCCGCCGGCCGAGATCCTGCACGCGATGCAGCGGCAGATCACCGCCGAGCGCGAGAAGCGCGCGGTGATCGCGACCTCCGAAGGCACGCGCCAGCAGCAGATCAACCAGGCCGAAGGCGAGCGCCAGGCGGCCATCGAACGCTCCGAGGGCGAGCGCCAGGCGGCCATCAACCGCGCACAGGGCGAGGCCGCGGCCATCGAGGCGGTGGCGGCGGCCACCGCGCACGCCATCGAACTCGTCGCCGACGCCATCGGCAAGCCCGGCGGCGGCGACGCGGTGCAGCTCAAGGTCGCGCAGCAGGCGCTCGACGCCTACGGCGGCCTGGCGCGCAGCGGCACCACCCTGGTCGTTCCGAACGACCTCAGCCAGGCCGCCGGGCTGATCGCCTCGGCCATGGCCGTCTGGCGCGGCAGTTCCCCGCCGGCGCGCTGAAGCTGCCGGAGCCGGCCACCGCGCCGGCCCCCGCATGCCGCAATGCGAGCGGCTGCCTCGCTGCGCGCGCAATCCCGCGGCGCTGCGGCGGCGCAGCTTCCGATGGCGCTTGCACGCCATGTCGCGCAATTCCACGCAGTACACCGCGCCGGTAATGGCCGTTGCGCGCGCCTGATGCCTGGATCGCGCATCGCGACCCGAGCGTATTCGAAGGCATTGCAAGCCATGGGGTGATTTGCGGAATAAGCGCTGAGCAAACCCCTGTGAATACCCGTTCCACCATATTGCCGAATCCCCCGGCAGGGATTCTTATCACCACAACCGCTGAGGATATAAGGTTATTCCCGGCGGTTTGGCCCAGGAACCCACAACGCCTTGCCTACGAGGAATTCCCCATGCATCGAACTCGAACCCTGATCCTGGTCGCCGCCTGCGCGTCGGCCTGCGCGACCCTCAGCGCCTGTGGTGGCGGCGGTGGTGGCGGCGGCACTGGCGGCAGCGCCGGTGGCACGGCACCGCCCTTCACGCCGCCGGCGGCGCTGAACAGCTTTTCGCTTGGCGGAAGCGCCGGCACCTTCACCGGCACGCTGGAACTGCAGGCCTCCATCTCGGGGGTGGGCACGCCGGCCAGCGCCTTCGCCCTGCTGAGCCAGCCGGGCAGCTTCAGCTTCCCCCAGTCCTTCCCGGCCGGTAGCGCCTACAGCGTGCAGGTCCTCCAGCAGCCCCCAGCGCAGAAGTGCACGGTGGCCAACGGCAGCGGAACCCTCAGCGCCAACGTCGCCAACCTGCAGCTCAGCTGCGGCCCCGGGCAGCAAAAGCTGCTGTTCTCCTTCAGCGGCCAGGCCACCGGAATCACCCCCAGCGGCCCGGTCACGGTGCTGTCCAACGGCGACCTGCTCGTCGAAACCGCGCTCGGAGGAGCGCAGAACAACGGCGCGGTGGTGCAGATCAGCCCCACGGGTGCCGAAACCCTGCTGCATTCCTTCACCGCGGCAAGCGACGGCACCACTCCGCAGGGTGGCCTGGTGCAGGGCTCCGACGGCAACTGGTACGGGGTCACCAACTCAGGCGGCTCCTACGGCGACGGCACGGCATTTCGGATGACCCCGCAGGGCGCGGTGACAGTGATGCACTCCTTCGGCGCCTCCGGCACGGCCGGGGCCACCGGAGTTCGACACCAACCGCGCCAAGTCCATGTTTTTGTTGAGGCGAGTTAAAAAATTGCCACTACAGCAGGGTCATCTGAGCGTCGCGGGTCGGTTTGGGGAGCTTGAGGGCCTGGAAG
>JAJZEC010000058.1 GCA_021805825.1 Pseudomonadota bacterium | reverse complement strand
ACTCGCCGCGGGCCTCGGCAACCATGCGCACGGCGCGCTCGCGAACCTCGGGGCTGAACTTCGATGACTTCTTCATGGCTCCATCTTCTCAAAAGTTGGAGCCTCCACCAAACCCGGGGCGGTTCAGGTTGTCGCATTGCGCGGTCGCACGCAGCAACGCCTGCATCTGCTCCTCGCTCACCGTCACAAAGCGCTTGACCGAACCGCCCAGTTTGATGTCCAGGCAAGGGTTTTCGAAGCCCTTCCAGTTCCAGCGCTTGATGGCCACGTTGAACAGGTGTTTGAGCAGCGCGATTTCCTTTTGTACCGAGCTTGGCGAAAGCCCGTCCGCCAGCATGGTCGCGTGAAGGGTGTCGATATCGCCCGAGGTGACTTCGCTGCACAGCTTGGCGCCCAGTCGGTGCATGAGCGCGAAGGTGCGAGCCGAACGCGCCTGGCGCCGGGCCAGGTAGGTCTTCCAGCCTTCGGGAACGACGGTTGCAGGCTTCGGTTGCAGCGCTCGTCGACCGAGTTCGTCCACGTGCAGAGCCAGCGGCGGGAGATTGGCCCCTTTGAGGTAGTGGTTGATGCGGGTGAGCTCAGCTTCGCAGCCCCCCTTGGTGAGGGTGTAGCGCAAGGCGTACTCCCAGAGCAGCGAACCCAACCGGATGTTCGAGGGCCCGCCAAACTCCGGTGCGGGCCCCTCCTTGGGCTTGGCGGGGGTGCCTGCGGCCATCCAAGCGCTCGCGGCCTCTTCGGTGGGAAAACTGCGGCGAGCCTTGCGTCCGTCGGCCAGGCGCACCTCGGCGTGCCAGCCCTTGCGGCCTTTGATTTGGAACGGCTTCATCGCGCACCTCCCGAGGAACGGGTGCACGCGGAGTGGACCGACCGAGTCGGAACGGTCCTGGGATGCATCTTCATGACAAGTCCTTGTGGGTGGGTTGGGACTTGGCGTGAAGCAACCGCGTTTAGATTTCGGCGCGGACCGTGTGGCGCAAGCTGTTCGAAGGCCTGCCTCCCGTGGTCCACGCACGCCACGCGTGGCCTGCGCCCGACGGTGTGCGACACGGATGCCACTGACAAAGTCACTGACATCCGCCGATTTCGGGCCTAGAAAAGCATCAAGGCCTCACAGCTTGCGCTGTAAGGCCTTGATTTTCCTCTGGATTCTTTGGCTCCCCGACCTGGGCTCGAACCAGGGACCTGCGGATTAACAGTCCGTCGCTCTACCGACTGAGCTATCGGGGATCAAGCCCAACAGTATAACGCCTTGCTCGCCGTCGCCAAGGGCCGCAGGTTCCCCGGTCAATCCTGCGCGGGCTCCGGGCGCAGCATGCGCTGCACGTAGCGCGCGATCAGGTCGACCTCCAGGTTCACCGCGCTGCCCGCGCGCAGGGCGTGCAGGTTGGTGTGCCGCAAGGTGTGTGGAACCAGGTTGATGTGCGCACGCGCACTGCCGTCGCCGAGATCCTCGACGCTGTTGACGGTCAGGCTCACGCCATTGACCGTCAGCGATCCCTTGTAGGCGACGAAACGTGCCAGCTCGGCCGGGATCGACAGCACCAGGTGCTGCGACTCCCCGACCGCATCGAAGGCCCGCACCTGGCCCACGCCGTCCACGTGCCCGCTCACCAGGTGCCCGCCAAGCCGGTCGGCCAGGGTCAGCGACTGCTCCAGGTTGACGGCCGCGCCCACCTGATCCAGCCCGGCCGTCAGGCGCAGGCTCTCGGCCGAGATATCGAAGGCAAAGTGCTCGGCCCCCAATTCCACAGCCGTCATGCAGGCGCCGCTGACGCAGATGCTGTCGCCCGGGCGAGCGCGCTCCAGCCAGCCGGCGGGTGTCGAGACCCGAACGCGCAGGCCGGCACCCTGGCCCGGCAGCGCCTGCGTGGACTGGATGCGCCCGAGGGCGGAGACGATTCCGGTGAACATGGCGACTGCACCTCGACGGACTGGGGAACAAGAAACCCCATGGTAGCCGCCGCGCCCGCCTCGCCGGGCGCGGACTCAGGCGCGCGCCGCCGCAACCCAGGATCGGATCTGCGCACGGTGCGCGGCGATCCAGCCCGCAGTCACGCTCGGCAGCGTCTGCCCCTTGTCGAGTTCGACCATCATCGCCTGGATGTCGCCGATGGGCAGCCGCAGGGCGCGCAGGAAAGGCACGACCTGCGGGGCACGCTGTTGCAGTCGGGGGTTGATCACCGCGTCGATATGGCCGGCCATGCCGTACACATGCTGGGGATCCTGCAGGGGCTTGAGGTCGAAGCGCGCCCAGATGCCCAGAGGCTTCCACGCCGTGACCACGATCCACTGCTTGCGCGCGATGGCGCGCTGCAATTGCTCCTGCATGGCCGCCGTCGAACTGGTCAGAAGCGACATGTGTCGCATGTGGTAGGCCTGGATCGCCTTGCTGGTATTGATCATCAGGCCGGCCCCGGCCTCGATGCCGACGATGCGGTCGCCGAAGCGGGCATGGTGGCTGTCGATCTGGCTCAGGCTGTCCAGCGGCACATAGCTGGGCACGGCGAGCCCGAGCCAGGTTCCGCTCGTCACCGGCCCGAGGTCGATCAGCTTGTGCTTGTAGCGCTCCCAGTAGACATGGTGGGTGGTCGGCAGCCAGGCCGTCAGGGTCGCGTCGGCGCGGCCGCTGGCCACCGTCGCCCACATCGGGCCGGCTTCGGTGCTGACCAGTTCGACCTTCTGCCCCATGTCCTTGCGCAGGATGTCGGTGGCGATGTGGGTCGTCAGGTTGCTGCTCGGCCAGGCGCGCACGTAGGTGATGCGCACCGGGGGTGCAGCCGCGCGCGCCGGCAGCGGCAGCCAGCCGGCCATCGCGGTGGCCGCACCGAAGGCCATCAGCAATCTCCTTTGCATCATCGTTTCTCCTGGTTGATACGCCCCAACGACTGGGTCATGCGGTCGAGGATGATGGCCAGGATCACCACGCACAGGCCACCGACGAAGCCCTTGCCGACGTCGAGTTGGGTGATCCCCTCCAGCACCACGTTGCCCACCCCCCCCCGCGCCGATCATCGCGGAAATCACGACCATCGAAAGACCCAGCATGATCGACTGGTTCACCCCGGCCATGATCGAGGGCAGTGCCCCCGGAATCTGCACCTTCAGCAGCAACTGCCACCAGGTCGCGCCGAAGGACTGCGTGGCCTCGACGAGTTCGCGCGGCACCTGCCGGATGCCCAGCGAGGTCAGGCGGATCAGCGGCGGCAGCGAAAAGATGGTCGTCGAGATCACCCCCGGCACCAGTCCCAGGCCGAACAGGATGACGGCCGGCACCAGGTAGACGAAGGCCGGCATGGTCTGCATCACGTCCAGCACCGGGCGCAGCAGGCGCTCGAGGGCGCGGCTCTTCGCGCTGAGAATGCCCAGCGGAATGCCCAGCAGCAGCACCAGAACCTCGGCGGCCAGCACCAGGGCCAGGGTCTTGATCAGATCCTGCCAGTAGCCCAGGTTCCACACCAGCCCCAGCCCGATCACGCTGAATGCGGCCAGCCCCCAGCCGCCGGGACGCTGCCAGCCCAGCGCCAGCAGCGCGAGGGCGACGACCACGGCGATGAACATCCACGGCGGCAGCAAGGCCAAAGCATGCTGCAAGGCGGCGATCAGGTGGTGGATGAGCGAAGTCACCGAATCGAAGGCCGTGGCGTAGCGGTCGGTCAGACGATCGACCGCATCGCTCACCCAATGCCCGATCGGCAGTCGTTGCAGGTGGATCATCGCGCGATCTCCTCGACGACGGCCTCCGCCGGAGCATTGTCGGGGGGCGCGGGAGTGGGCGCGGCTGCGCCATCACCCAGCGCCAGCGAGGCCAGCAGGGTGCTCTTGTCGACCACGCCGATCACCCGCTGCCGGGCGTCGACAATGGCCAGCGGGGAACCCTCCGAGCCCACCTTCTGGATGAGGTCGGCAAGCTTGGCGTCCGCGCCCGCGCTCGGCCGGCCGCGGAAGGACTGGCGATCGACCGTGTCGCGGTCGCGCTGCGCGCTGACATCGGCCAGTTCGACGTAGCCCAGCAGGTGGCGGGAGTTGTCGACCACCAGCAGGCCGCCGAAACCGCTGCGCTCCATCTTGCGCAGCATGGTGCGCGGAGAGTCCTTGGGGTTGGCGGCGATGCGCAGCGGCTGCATCACCTGCTCGGCGGTGAGCACCCGGGTGCGGTCGGCGCCCTGCACGAAGGCCGAGACATAGTCGTCGGCGGGGTGGGCCAGGATTTCCTGGGCGGTGCCCGTCTGCACCAGGCGGCCATCGCGAACGATCGCGATGCGGCTGCCGATCTTGATCGCCTCGTCGAGGTCATGGGACACGAACACAATGGTCTTGCCGAGTTTCTCCTGGATCTCGAGCAGGTCGCCCTGCAACTAGCTGCGGATCAGCGGATCGAGGGCGCTGAAGGCCTCGTCCATCAACAGGATCTCCGGGTCGGCCGCCAGCGCCCGCGCCAGGCCCACGCGCTGGCGCATGCCACCGGAGAGTTCCGAGACACATTTGTTCTCGTAGCCGGACAGCCCCACCGTCTCGATGACCTGCAAGGCCTGGCGCGCGCGCTGCGCCTTCGCGACGCCCTGGATCTCCAGGCCGAACTCCACATTGCCCAGCACCGTGCGGTGCGGAAGCAGCGCGAAGCTCTGGAACACCATGCCGAACTTGCGGCGGCGCAGTGCGCACAGAGAACGCGCGCCCATCGCGGTGATGTCCTCCCCGTCGATCAGGATGCTTCCCGCCGTCGGCTCCTGCAGGCGGTTGATCAGCCGCAGCAGGGTGGACTTGCTGCTACCCGACAAGCCCATGATGACGAAGATTTCTCCCGGCAGGATGTCCAGCGAGATGTCGTAGACGCCGACGACCACCCCGGTGGATTCCTGCACCTCGGCCTTGGCACATCCCTGGCGCAATTGCTCCATCGCCCGTGCCGGATGCCTGCCGAAGATCTTGCTGACCCCCCGGATGCTGATCCTCGGGCCGGGTTCGGCTGATTCCATGGCGCACCTCCCGCTCACACTGATGGTGATGTGTCGGCAGCGGAACGCAAGGCAAGCCGCGAATCCGCGCCGCCGGCGCCTGCTTCCAGCCGGGAAGCGGCCGCCGAAGGAAACGCCGTGGGAAAACACGGCGATCGCGTGGTACCGTGCCCCGATGCCCGCGCAGGGCAGCATCGCGAGACGCGACCTTGCGCACAAGGTCGCCACGGTTCGAACTCCCGCACGCGGAGCGCAGGAGAACGTGCAAGGGCGAGGGCTGCGGCCTTGCGCAGTCTGCCCCGAAAGCGCTGGAAGCCAATCCAGCGACAGATTCAACCTTAGCAGCATTTGCCCGACACCTGACAACATTTCCCGGCACGACCTCTGGTTACACTTGCGCATGTCCAGAGATCTTGCGATTTCCACCCCGACGTCCCCGGCCTTCTGCCTGCCGCTGCGGGTGTACTGGGAGGACACCGACGCCGGCGGCGTGGTGTACTACGCCAACTACCTCAAATTCGCGGAACGCGCGCGCACCGAGTGGCTGCGCGCGCTGGGACTGGATCAGCAGCATCTGGCCGACACCGAGGGTCTGCTGTTCGTCGTCGGCAGCGTCGAGGTTCGCTACCTGCGGCCAGCCCGCCTGGACGACCGCCTGCTGGTGGAAGTGCATGTCGCAGCACGGCACGGCGCCAGCCTGGAATTCGTGCAGCCGATCCGACGCGATGACCCCGAACGCACCCTTCTTGCGCAGGCGCGCGTGCTGGTGGCCTGCGTCCAGGCCGGCAGCCTGCGCCCGCGTCGCCTGCCCGCGCCGCTGCTGCGCGCGCTGGACGATCGGCAGCCCACGCAAGCCGACGGCAGGCCGCATGCCCCGGGCCCGCGCGATGCACAATAGCGCATTGCGCCGCGGCCGCGCGGCCTGCGACTGAGGTCGTGCGGCCGCCCTTCTCCCGCCCGTGATCCGGAATGAACCAGAACTTTTCCATCGTCTCGCTGGTGCTGGGCGCCAGCACCGTGGTGCAGATCGTCCTCGCCTTGCTGCTGGCGGTCTCGCTGGCGAGCTGGACGGTGATCTTCCGCAAATATTTCTCCCTCAAGAGCGCGCGCCTGAAGACCGACGACTTCGAGCAGGAATTCTGGTCGGGTTCCAGCCTGAACGACCTCTACCAGGCGGCCGTCGCGGCGGCTCGCAAGGGCAGCCCCCTGCAGCGCATCTTCGCCTCGGGCATGCGCGAGTTCCTCAAGCTGCGCGAGCGACGCCTCGACGCCTCGACCCTGGTCGACGGCGCGCGACGCGCGATGCGCGCGGCACAGCAGCGTGAAATGGACGTCATCGAGGCCAACCTGTCCTTCCTGGCTTCGGTGGCCTCGGTCTCGCCCTACGTCGGGTTGTTCGGAACCGTGTGGGGCATCATGCATGCCTTCGTCGGCTTGTCGAACCTGCAGCAGGTCACGCTGGCCACCGTGGCGCCGGGCATCGCCGAGGCGCTGGTGGCCACCGCCATCGGCCTGTTCGCGGCCATTCCGGCGGTCATCGCCTACAACTTCTTCGCCCGCGACATCGATCGGCTGGCCATACGCTTCGAGTCCTTCATGGAGGAGTTCTCCAACATCCTGCAGCGCCAGGTCGCCCCGATGGGCGCGGGCAGCGGGGTGGCGGCCGGGGCCTCGCGCTTCCCGGCGGACATCGGGGAGCGCTGAACGTGGCTGCGATCCAGCAACGCTCCGGCGGCTCGCGACGGCGGGCGGTGGCGGAAATCAATGTCGTCCCGTACATCGACGTGATGCTGGTGCTGCTGATCATCTTCATGGTCACGGCTCCGCTGATCACCCCGGCGCTGGTCAAGCTGCCCACGGTGGGCGAGGCCACCCGCGCGCCCGACACCGTCATCGAAGTCGACCTGCGCGCCGACGATACGCTGCAACTGCGCCTGCTCGATCCCCGCGCCAGGCCCGGCGACCCGGCGCTGCAGCCGCAGGACGTGACTCGGCAGGCGCTGGCGCAGGCCGTGGCCCAGATGGCGGACGGCGCCGGCTCCTCGCTGACGCAGATGCCGGTGATGATCGCCGCCGACAAGAACGTCAAGTACGACGCGGTAATGCAGATTCTCGACCGCCTGAAGCGCGCGGGCGTGCAGCGCGTGGGCCTGGCGGTGGCCGGCGGCGGCGCGCGCTGAGCCGCCGCGGCAGCCGTCAACCGCTTCGCTCCGCCCGCGTTGAAGGCGCAGGCTCCCGCCATCCTCCTTCCACTCCGATGAACTCCTCCGTCGCCGACGCCCTGCGCCCCCCCGCCGAGCGCGGCAGCGGCCGCGCGCTGCTGCTGGCGCTGCTGATGCATGCCCTGCTGCTGGTGCTGATCGCCTTCGGGGTGCACTGGCACAGCCATACCCCGCAGGCCGTGCAGGCCGAGCTGTGGGCACCGACGGCCCATCTGTCGGCACCGCCACCACCTCCGCCGGTTCCGGTGCACGCCGCACCGCATGCGGTGCCGCATCCCGTGCCGCAGCCGACGCAGCCTCCTGCGCCGGCGCCGCGGGCCACGCCGTCCCCGCAGCCCGATCAGGCGCAGATCGCGCTGCGCGAACAGCGCAAGCACGAGCAGCAGTTGCGCGCGCAGCAGGAGGCCGCGCAGCGACTCCAGGAGCAGCGGCGGCAGGAACAACGGCAGCAGGAACTGCAGGCGCAGCGGCTGGCCGCGCGCCAGGCGGCGCTGGAGAAGGCGGCGCAGGCCCGGGCAGCGCGACGGGCCGCGGAGCAGAAGGCCGCAGCGGAAAAGGCCGCGGAGCAGAAGGCTGCAGCGGAGAAGGCCGCGGCCGAAAAGGCGGCCAGGCTGGCTGCCGAGCGCAGGCGCGAACAGCAACTGGCGCAGCTGCAACGGCAGAGCCGGCAGGACTACCTGCGCAGCCTGATGGCGCAAGCCGGCAGCGGCGCGTCTGCGGGGGGCAGCGCCGCGGCCACCTCCGGCCCGTCGGGCGGCTACTCGGCGCGCATTTCCACGCTCATCCGGCAGAACGTGATCTTCCCCCAGGTCGACCAGGTCGACGGCAATCCCAAGGTGCACCTGCTCGTGACGCTCGATCCGAATTCCGGCAAGGTGCTGGGGGTGCGGATCGAGCGTTCGAGCGGCGTCGCCAGCTGGGATCAGGCGGTGGTGCGTGCGATCGAGCGCCTGGGCAAGCTGCCCAGCGACCATGGGCGCTGGTGGACGCCGATGGAGGTGGTCGCCGGGCCACGCGACCAGGCGCCCTGAGCAGGCGTGCTCAGTGCCAGCCCGGCGGCGCGGCCTGCTGGGCGCCCTCGTAGACGACCTGCACCTGCCCGTGCAGCGCCAGTTGCGCCAGCGCCGCCAGGGTGTCGTCGCCCGGGCGCAGGCGCAGGCTGTCCACGCGCAAGGTGGCGCAGGCGCCATGGCGCTGCAGTTCGAGCTCCAGCGGCAACCCACCGTCCGGATCGGCCGCCGCGTGGCTGCGCGCGACCTCGAGCAGCGGCGTGGCGTCGGGCAATCCGTTCAGGCACAGGTGGATGCGCTGCCCCAGGCGCTCGCGCGCCTGCTCCAGGGTCCACGCTGCGTCGACCTGGAAGCGCAGGCCGCCGCTGAAACGATCGGCGCTGGCGCGCCCCTGGAACACCAGAAGCTCGTCCTCGCGCAGCAAGGCGCGCACGGTATCCAGCAGGCGCTCGCTGAGCACCGCCTCGAGGATTCCCGAGCGGTCCTCCAGGCTCACGATGGCCGCGCGCCCGCGCTGGCCCTGCACCACCCGCACCGCGGCGACGATACCCGCCACCAGCACGCTGTCGCGTGATTCGCTCAGCTCGGCCAACTGCCGGGGCGCGAAGCGCCTGACCTCGGCAGCATGGGCATCGAACAAGTGCCCGCTGAGCACGAAACCCACGGCCGTCTTTTCCTCCGCCAGGCGTCGCCGCAGATCCCAAGGCGGCTGCCGCGGCGGCTGCGGGGCCGCCGCATGCTCGTGGGACAGGGAGTCGAACAGGCCGCCCTGCCCCGCATGCTCGGCGCGCTGCGCGGCATGTTCCATGGCCATGCCCACCGCAGCCAGCAAGGTGGCGCGATCCGGATCGAGGTTGTCGAAGGCGCCTGCGCGCACCAGCGCCTCGAGCACGCGGCGGTTGATGCGTGCGCGATCGACGCGCTCGGCGAAGTCCATCAGCGACGCGAAGGGCCCGTGCGCGTCGCGGGCCTCGATGATGGCCTCGATGGCCGACCTCCCGGTACCCTTGATGGCTCCCAGCGCGTAGCGGATGGTGCGCGCGTCGACGGCCTCGAAGCGCCACTGCCCCTGGTTGACGTCGGGCAGCAGGATGTTCAGGCCCATTGCGCGCGCGTCGTCCACCAGCACCTTGAGCTTGTCGGTGTCGTCGAGGGCGATGCTCATGTTGGCCGCCATGAACTCGGCCGGATAATGGGCCTTCAGCCACGCCGTCTGCACCGCCAGCAGCGCATAGGCGGCGGCGTGCGACTTGTTGAATCCGTAGCCGGCGAACTTCTCCATCAGGTCGAAGATCTCGTTGGCCTTCTCGGGCGCGATGCCGTTGCGCGCCGCGCCCTCGGCGAAGATGCCGCGGTGCCGGGCCATCTCCTCGGCCTTCTTCTTGCCCATCGCGCGGCGCAGCAGGTCGGCGCCGCCCAGCGAGTAGCCGCCGATGACCTGCGCCACCTGCATCACCTGCTCCTGGTAGACCATGATGCCGTAGGTCTCCTCGAGCACCGGCTGCATCCGGGGATCGGGGTATTCGATGGCCTCGACCCCGGCCTTGCGCTGGCAGTAGCTGGGAATCAGATCCATCGGTCCGGGCCGATACAGCGCAACCAGCGCGATGATGTCCTCGAAACGGTCGGGCCTGGCATCGCGCAGCATGCCCTGCATACCGCGCGATTCCAGCTGGAACACGGCCACCGTATCGCCGCGCGCCATCAGCTGGTAGGTCGCCGGGTCGTCCAGCGGGATGTCCTCCAGGCGGAAGGATTCCATCGACGGATGGTTGCGCCGGATGTTGCACACCGCCAGATCCAGGATGGTCAGCGTGGCAAGCCCCAGGAAGTCGAACTTGACCAGCCCGATGGCCTCGACATCGTCCTTGTCGTACTGCGATACCGCGTCGTGGCTGCCCGGCTGCGCGTACAGCGGACAGAAATCGGTGAGCTTGCCCGGCGCGATCAGCACCCCGCCGGCGTGCATGCCGATGTTGCGCGGCAAACCCTCGATCTGGCGCGCCAGCTGCAGCAGCTGCCGCACCTCCTCCTCGTCCTGCATGCGCTGCTTGAGCTGCGGCTCGGCCTCCACGGCCTGGTCGATGCTCACATGCGTTCCCGGCTTGTTCGGGATCAGCTTGGCCAGCTGGTCGCAGAAGGTGTAGCCCAGCTCCTGCACGCGCCCGGCATCGCGCAGCGCGGCGCGCGCGGCCAGCGTGCCGAAGGTGGCGATCTGCGACACCGCATCGGCTCCGTACTTCTGCTTGACGTAGTCGATCACCCGGTCGCGGTTCTCCTGGCAGAAGTCGATGTCGAAGTCGGGCATCGAAACCCGCTCGGGATTCAGGAAACGCTCGAACAGCAGCTTGTACTGCAGCGGGTCGAGGTCGGTGATGCGCAGGCTGTAGGCAACCAGCGATCCGGCGCCCGAGCCGCGTCCAGGACCGACCGGACAGCCGTGATCCTTGGCCCAGTTGATGAAATCGGCAACGATCAGGAAATAGCCCTCGAAGCCCATCTGGGCAATGGTCGCGAGCTCGAAATCCAGGCGCTGGACGTAGCGCGCGCGTTGCTGCGCACGCAGCGCCTCGTCGGGATATGCCTGCTGCAGCCTGCGCTCCAGTCCCTGCTGCGCCTGTGCGCGGAAGTAATCGGCCAGTTGCACGCCGTCGGGAACCGGGAAATGCGGCAGCCGCGGCCTGCCCAGTTCCAGGCTCAGGTTGCAGCGGCAGGCGATCTGCACGCTGTTCTCCAGCGCCACAGGCAGGTCGGCGAACAGGCTACCCATTTCCTCCCGGGTCTTGAAGTACTGCTCCGGGGTGAAGCGCCGAAGCCTGCGCGGGTTGGCAAGCGTTTCGCCTTCTGCGATGCAGACCCGCGCCTCGTGCGCTTCGAAATCGTCACGACTGAGAAATTGCACGGGGTGCGTCGCAACCAGCGGAATATCCATCTGTTCCGCCAGGCGTGCGGTCGCTGCCACATGGCGCTCGCAGTCGGCGTGTCCGCTGCGCTGCACCTCGAGGTAGAAGCGATCCCCGAACACCGCCCGGTGCGCCCCTGCAAGTCGCTCGGCGCGCTGGCTGTCGCCCGCCAGCAAGGCACGGCCGATGGCGCCCTGGCGGCCTCCGCACAGCGCGATCAGGCCCTCGTGCAGGCCTTCGTCGGCCAGCCACGACCATCGAGCCTGCGCCTGCCCGCCGCGTTGCCCTTCGAGCCAGGCGCGGCTCAGCAACTGGCACAGGTTGAGGTAACCCTGGCGATTCATCGCCAGCAGCAGCAGCGAGGTCGATTCGTCCGACGCAGCGGCCTCGGGGTTGGCCAGACGCAGGTCGCAACCCAGGATGGGCTTGACCCCGGCATCCCGTGCCGACCGGTAGAAGCGCACCCCGGCGAACAGGTTGTTCAGGTCGCTGATGGCCAGCGCCCCCTGGGAATCGGCGCGCGCCGCGGCCACCGCGGCATCGACCCGCAGGCTGCCGTCGACGATCGAGTACTCGGTATGGATGCGCAGGTGGACGTACGACATGTCGACGATTGTAGAAAGCCCTTCGCCGCGCCCACGCCTTCCGGCGGATCCGGCTCCCGCCGACGCCCGGCACGACCGAGGGGTTTTGCTGCCAAGCGATTGGACTTGCACATCGGCTTCCTATAATCGGCCACTCTGCCCGCCTGCCGTGCTCCGGCCACGCCATCCCCGCCGAGCCTGCGGCAGTGCCCCTCGCCCGAGTGGACGCACCGCGCATACTGCGCGGCGGCCACCCGCCCGCCTTCCCTGCATGCGCCGTGGCGCTGCCCTGGGGATCGTCCGATGCTGAGCCTGCACGCACTGCCCCACCTGCCCCTGCACGCCGACGGCCTGCTGTGGGTCGGGCTCGCTCTGGTGCTGGCCACGCTGATGGGCGAATCGGTTCTGCGTCTGCTGCGCTGGCCGCGGCTGATCGGGTTCATGGTGGCCGGCCTGCTGATCGCGCTCGGCGGCGGCGGCCTGGAGGCCCTGGCACTGCAACCGGGAGCGCGCGCGGTGGTCGATGCCGCGCTGGCGATGCTGCTGTTCGAGATCGGGCACCGGGTGAACCTGCGCTGGCTGCGAGCGAACCCCTGGCTGATGTTCATCGGCCTGGGCGAATGGACGCTGGCCCTGCTGGCCGGATGGGCCGCGCTCAGCGCCTTCGGGCTGGGCGCCATGCCCGGGCTCGCAGTAGCGGCCGCGCTGGCCTGCACCTCCCCGGCGGTGGCCCTGCGGCTGAGCGGCGAATTCAACGCCCGCGGCCAGGTCACCGAGCGCATGCTGCTGCTGGCCGCGCTCGGATCGACCCTGTCCATCCTCAGTGTCGGCCTGCTGAGCGGATGGATCGGCGCACAGAACGGGCAGCATTGGTGGATCGCCGTGCTGCGGCAGGTGTATGCCATCGGCGGCGCGGTACTGGCCGCCGCGGTGCTGGCATGGGCGGTCAACTGGGTGGAGCGGCATTTCGATTTCGCCGACGAGGGCGCGGCGCTGCTGCTCGTCGGGCTGATCCTGCTCGTGCTGTCGCTGACCCGCCTGCTGCATTGGTCGAGCCTGCTCACCCCGCTGCTGGCCGGGATGCTGCTGCGCGTATACAGCGAGCGTCCGCGGGTCTGGCCGCGGCACTTCGGCACTGCGGGGGGCGTACTGGTGGTGCTGCTGTTCCTGATCCTCGGACTGAGCCTGGATAGCCACACGCTGGTCGACGGCCTGGCCGCCGGGCTGGCGCTGGCGCTGCTGCGGGTACTGGCCAAGCTGGCCGCACCGCTGGCGCTGGGGCGGCCCTCGGGGCTGAGCCTGCGCCAGTCGCTGACCCTGGGCCTGAGCCTGGCTCCGGCGGCGGCGGTGAGCTTCGTGCTGCTGCTCCAGCTCGGCGCCTCGCAACTGGTGCTGCCCCCGATCCTGCTCGATGCCGGTTTCGCCGCGGTGGCCGTGCTGCTGCTCGGCGGCACCCTGGCGGCGCGCTGGGCGCTCGGCTACGCCGGCGACATCAAGGATGCCGGCGCCAGGCGCTGAAGCCATGAGTCTCGAACACTTCGCCTCCTCCGCAGGGCTCTCGCTGGGCATCGAGCTGGAGCTGCAAATCATCAGCCGTCACAACTACGACCTGATGCCCTGCGCTCCGGATCTGCTGCGGCTGCTTGCCGGGCGCAAGCTGCCGGGCCTGGTGACCCCGGAGATGACCGAGAGCATGATCGAGCTGTCGACCGGAATCTGCCTCGGCTACGACGATGCGGTCGCGCAACTGGGGGAGATCCACGATGCACTGGTCGAAGCCGCGCGCAAGCTCGACGTGGGGCTGGCGGGGGGCGGCACCCATCCCTACCAGCACTGGGCGCAGCAACGCATCTTCGACAAGCCGCGCTTCCTGCAGCTGTCCGAGCTGTACGGCTACCTGAGCAAGCAGTTCACGGTGTTCGGCCAGCATGTGCACCTGGGATGCCCCGACGCCGACACCGCCCTCTACACCCTGCACTGTATCTCGCGCTTCATTCCCCACTTCATCGCGCTGTCGGCGTCGAGTCCCTTCGTGCAAGGCGAGGACACCGGCTTCCAATCGGCGCGCCTGAACTCGGTATTCGCCTTCCCGCTTTCCGGGCGCGCGCCCTTCGAGTTGAGCTGGGAGGGTTTCGGCCGCTACTTCGACAAGATGACGGCCACCGGCGTGGTGCAGAGCATGAAGGATTTCTACTGGGACATCCGCCCCAAACCCGAATACGGCACCATCGAGGTGCGGGTGATGGACACCCCGCTGACCGTGGCCAAGGCTGCGCGCATCGCCGCCTACATCCAGACCCTGGGTCGCTGGATCCAGGTCGAGCGGCCCTTCGAGCCGACCGAGGATGACTACCTCGTCTACACCTTCAACCGTTTCCAGGCCTGCCGCTTCGGCTTCGATGGCAACGTCGTCGACCCGGCGACCCGCGAGCACCGCACCTTGCGCGAGGACATCCTGCGCACCCTGATGCGGCTGGAATCCCACGCCATCGCCCTCAAGGCCGACGGCGCGCTGCGCGAACTGCTGGCGGACGTCGGCGGCCGCGGCAACGACGCGCAATGGCTGCGCGAGACGCATGCCCGCGAACGCCACCTGCCGGAAGTCGTGCGCCAGCAGAGCGCACGGTGGATGGCTCCCGCGGCCTGAGACAGCGGACTACTCGTCCTCGGCGCGCCGGGACGCGAACTGCATGCGGTGCAGCTGGGCGTACAAGCCATCGCGGGCCAGCAACTCGGACTGAGTGCCCAGCTCGACCAGGCGTCCCTGGTCGAGCACCGCGATGCGGTCGCAATGCGCGATGGTGGCCAGGCGGTGGGCGATCACGATCGTCGTGCGTCCGGCCATCAGCCGGTCGACCGCCTGCTGCACCAGGCGCTCGCTCTCGGCGTCGAGCGCGCTCGTGGCCTCGTCGAGGATCAGCACCGGCGCGTCGCGGTACAGCGCGCGGGCGATCGACAGCCGCTGCCGCTGCCCCCCGGAGAGCTGCGAGCCGTTGTGCCCGACCTGCGCATGCAGCGCGCCGGGCAGCTGACGCACGAAGTCCCCGAGCGCGGCCGCATCCAGCGCGGCCCAGGCGCGCGCCTCGTCGACGGTCTCGCCGAAACTGACGTTGGCCGCCACGCTGTCGTTGAGCAGCACCACGTCCTGGCTGACGAGGGCGATCTGCGCGCGCAGGCTGCGCAGCCCCCACTCGCGCAGGGGCACGCCGTCCAGGCGCAGCAGTCCCTCGGTAGGCTCGAGCAGCCGCGGCACCATGCGCATCAGGGTGGTCTTGCCGGCCCCGGAGGGACCGACGAGGGCCAGGCTCTCCCCGGCCGGCACGCGCAGGTCGACATCGTCGAGCACGGCCTGCTCAAGCCCGGGCAAGCGCAGCCCGACATGCTCAAAGCGCAGTTCACCGCGCGCGCGCTCCCGCTCGTAGCGCCCCGGATCAGCCTCGCGCGGTGCACCGATGATGGCCTGCAGGCGCTCCAGCGAACTCAGCGCGCGCACCATCGGCTGCACGATATCCGACACCCTGCGCAAGGGCGAGAGGGTCATCAGCATCGAGGTGATGAAGGAAACGAAACTGCCCACGCTGTGTTGGCCCGAGACATCGCTCTGGTGCAGCGCATAGACGATGACCAGCGACACCGCGAGTGCCGACAGCCATTGCGCCACCGGGGTCGTCGAGGAACCCGACACCAGGGCCTTGACCGTCAGCCTCCGCAGCTGCTGGTTCAGGGCGTCGAAACGCGCGGCGAAGGTCTGCTGCGCGTTGTGCACCCGAATCACCGGCGCGGCCAGCATGCCCTCCTCCAGCACGTAGGAGGTGTCTTCGGCAGCGCGCTGCATCTGGCGGTTCAGGCGCTTGGCGC
>JAJZEC010000057.1 GCA_021805825.1 Pseudomonadota bacterium | reverse complement strand
GCCGCTGAAGCCTAAGTAGTCGGAGCCGCGATCACCGACGGCGCGCACGACGTGATGCTGTTCTCCGACGCCGGCAAGGCCGTGCGCTTCGACGAGAACGACGTGCGCCCCATGGGGCGCGAGGCGCGCGGCGTGCGCGGCATGCAGCTCGAGGCCGGACAGCGGGTGATCGCCCTGCTGGTGGCCGAGGACGAGACGCAGTGCGTGCTCACGGCGACCGAGAACGGCTACGGCAAGCGCACGCCGATCGTCGAGTACACGCGGCACGGCCGCGGCACCAAGGGCATGATCGCGATCCAGACCAGCGAGCGCAACGGCAAGGTGGTGGCCGCCTGCCTGGTGCGCACCGACGACGAGATCATGCTGATCACCGACACCGGGGTGCTGGTGCGCACCCGGGTGTCGGAGATCCGCGAACTGGGCCGCGCCACGCAGGGCGTGACCCTGATCGCCCTCGACCAGGGCGCCGTGCTCGGCGGCGTGCAGCGGGTGGCCGAATCCGACGCCCAGGCCGCGGCCGACGATGCCGCGGACTCCTCCTCCGCGGAGGACGGCGATGCCTGAGCAGCGCCCCTGGAACTTCTCCGCGGGCCCGGCGACGATGCCCGAGGAGGTGCTGCGCCAGGCCGCCGAGGAAATGCTCGACTGGCGCGGCACCGGCATGAGCGTGATGGAGATGAGCCACCGCTCCGAAGCCTTCGGCAGCATCATCGGCCAGGCCGAGCAGGATCTGCGGGAATTGCTGGTCGTGCCGCCGGACTACGCGGTGCTGTTCATGCAGGGCGGCGCACTGGCGCAGAACGCCATCCTGCCGCTGAACCTGGGGCGCGGCGGGCGCGCCGACTACGCCATCACCGGCGCCTGGTCGGTGAAGAGCGAGCACGAGGCGCGCAAGTACTGCGACGTGCAGGTGGCCTGCAGGCCCGAGTCGGGCTTCGTGGACATTCCCCCGCTGCCGCAGTGGCGGGTGCGCGAGGACGCGGCCTACCTGCACTACTGCGGCAACGAGACCATCGACGGAGTCGAGTTCCACGAGGTGCCGGGCGGCTTCGCGCCGCCGCTGGTGGCCGACATGTCGTCCACGCTGCTGTCGCGCCCGCTGGACGTCGCCGCCCACGGCTGCGTGTACGCCGGGGCGCAGAAGAACATCGGCCCGGCCGGGCTGACGCTGGTCATCGTGCGCCGGGATCTGCTCGGGTATGCGCTGCCGGCCTGCCCCAGCGCCTTCGACTATGCGGTGGTCGACGCCCACCACTCGATGTTCAACACCCCGCCGACCTACGCCATCTACCTGGCCGGGCTGGTGCTGCAATGGCTGCGCAGGCAGCGCGAGGGCGACCTGCAGGGCATCGAGGCGATGGCCGAGCGCAACCGCCGCAAGGCCGCGATGCTGTATCGCTGCATCGACTCCTCCTCGCTGTACCTCAACCGCGTCGCCCCGGGCGTGCGCTCGCGGATGAACATCCCCTTCCAGTTGCGCGAACCCGCGCTGGATGCCGCGTTTCTCGAGGGCGCGCGCGCGCACGGCCTGCTGCAGCTCAAGGGCCACAAATCGGTCGGGGGCATGCGCGCCAGCATCTACAACGCGATGCCCGAGCGCGGCGTGCGGGCGCTGGTCGAATATATGGTCGAATTCGAACGCAGCCATTGAAGCACCCAGCCACCGCATGCAGACGCCGAGCATGGATCCCGACACCGTCCTGACCCCATTGCGCGACCAGATCGACGACATCGACCGCCAGATCCTGGAACTGCTCAACCGCCGCGCCCGACTGGCGCAGCAGATCGGCGTGCACAAGCACCGCCTCGGGCAGCCGGTGTTCCGCCCCGAGCGCGAGCTGGCCGTGGTGCGCAAGGTGCAGCAGGCCAACACCGGTCCGCTGCTCGGCCCCGGGCTGGCGGCCATCTGGACCGAGGTCATGTCGGCCTGCCGCGCGTTGGAGGCCACGCAGCGCGTGGCCTATCTCGGCCCCGAGGGCACCTACACCGAACTGGCGGCGCGCCGCTTCCTGGGTTCGAGTTGCGAGTTGCTGCCCTGCGCCGACCTCGACGAGGTGTTCCGCATGCAGATCGGCGGCGCCGCCAGCCACGCGGTGGTGCCGGTGGAGAATTCCACCGAGGGCGCGGTGGCGCGCACCCTCGACCTGCTGCTGACGCAGCCGGCGCACCTGTGCGGGGAAATCAGCCTGCCCATCCACCACGGGCTGCTGCGCCGCGTGCCGGGACTGCAGGGCCTGCGCGCCGTGCTCGCCCACCCGCAAGCGCTGTCGCAGTGCCGCCAGTGGCTCGACGCCCACCTGCCCGGGGTGGAGCGCCGCGCGGTCGCCAGCAACGCGCAAGGCGCGCGCCTGGCGGCGCAGGACGATGCGCTGGCGGCGATCGCCGGCGAGCACGCCGCGGCGCTCTACGGCCTGCAGGTGGCGGCCAGCCGCATCCAGGACGAGGTCGGCAACCGCACGCGTTTTGTCGTGCTCGGCGCGGAAGCCCCGGAGCGCAGCGGGCGCGACCGCACGAGCCTGATCCTGGCCGTGCCGAACGTCGCCGGCGCGGTCTTCCGCATGCTGCAGCCGCTGGCCGAGCATGGGGTCAGCATGAGCCGCCTGGAATCGCGCCCGGCGCGCTCGGGGGCCTGGGAATATGTGTTCTACGTCGACCTCGAGGGCCATGCCGACGACCCTCCGGTAGCTTCCGCGCTGCAGGCCCTGCAGCGCGACTGCGCGCTGTTCAAGAACCTGGGCTCCTACCCGGTGCGCCAGGACTGAGCACGGCCCCGCGCCCTGCCTGCGTTCCTTTCGTCCCACTTCCGACGCCGATCCACCATGTCCTCCTCCCCAGCCAGCCAGCGCCCGCGATGGGGCACCGAGTCGGTGCGCAGCATCAACCCCTACGTCGGCGGACGGCCGGTCAGCGAAGTCGCGCGCGCCTTCGGCCTCGACCCGCAGTCGATCGTCAAGCTGGCCTCCAACGAGAATCCCCTGGGCATGTCGGAGGCGGCGCGCCAGGCGATGATCGACGCCGCGCTCGACGTGCCGCGCTACCCCGACAACGACGCCTACGCGCTGCGTCAGGCGCTGGCCGCGCACCTGGGGGTCGACGCCTCGTGGATCGTGCTCGGCCACGGCTCCAGCGACATCCTGGAAATCGCCGCCCGCGCACTGCTCGGCGAAGGAGACTCCTGCGTCTACGCCCAGTACTCCTTCATCGTCTACGCCTCGGCGGTACAGCAGCGCGGGGCGCGCCACATCGTCGTGCCGGCGGTCGATTTCGGCCACGACCTGCCGGCCATGGCGCGCGCCATCGAGGACAGCACCCGGCTGGTCTACCTGGCCAACCCGAACAACCCCACCGGAACCCTGGTCAGCCCGCAGCAACTGGAGGACTTCCTGCGCAGCGTGCCGCCCGCGGTGGCGGTGGTGCTCGACGAAGCCTATGTCGAATACCTCGACCCGCAGTTGCAGCGCTGCAGCCTCGAACTGCTGAGGCGCTACCCGAACCTGGTCGTCTGCCGCACCTTCTCCAAGGCCTACGGGCTGGCCGGGCTGCGCATCGGCTACGGTGTCGCGCAGCCCGAGCTGGCCGATCTGTTCCACCGCGTGCGCTCGGCCTTCAACACCAGCGACCTGGCGCAGGCGGCGGCCCGCGCCGCGCTCGCCGACCAGGACTTCGTGCGCCGATCGACCGAGCTCAACCGTGCCGGCATGCGCCAGCTCGAGCAGGGCATCGACGCCCTCGGGCTGCAGCGCGTGCCCTCCAGCGGCAACTTCCTGCTGCTGCGCGTCGGCGACGACGAGCAGGCCGGCGCGCGCGTGGCGCGGGCGATGCTCGAACGCGGGGTGATCGTGCGGCCGGTCGACAACTACGGCCTCGGCCGCTGGCTGCGCATTTCGGTGGGTACCGAGGCCGAGAACCGCCGCTGCCTGGACGCGCTGCGGCAGGCGCTGGCCTGAGGAGCGCACGATGGCCCTGCGTACCCCTCCTGCCGCGGCCGCCGCGCCGGCCGCCCTGCGTCCGCAGTTCCAGCGCCTGGCGGTGCTCGGCGTGGGCCTGCTCGGCGGCTCCTTCGCGCTGGCCGCGCGGCGGGCGTCGCTGGCACAGGAAATCGTCGGCTACAGCAAGTCGCCATCGACCGTGCAAGCTGCGCTGGCCGCCGGGGTCATCGACCGCGGCGCCGACTCGGCACTGCAGGCGGCCACCGGCGCCGACCTCGTGCTGCTGGCGGTACCGGTGGCCGCCATCGGCCCGCTGCTGCGCCAGATCCGTCTCGGGCTGAGCGACAGCGCCCTGCTGCTGGACGTCGGCAGCACCAAGTCCGACGTCGCCGAGGCCGCGCAGCAGGCGCTGGGCAAGCTGGCGCTGCAGTTCGTGCCCTGCCACCCGATCGCCGGCAGCGAGCGCAGCGGCGTGCAGCACGCTCAGGCCACGCTGTTCGAAGGCCGCCGCGTCGTCCTCACCCCGCTGCCCAGCAACCCGGAGCGCTTCGTCGACGTCGCCACCCAGGTCTGGGAGGCGCTGGGCGCGGTGGTGTCGCTGATGGAGCCGGGCGAGCACGATGCCGCCTTCGCCGCCGTCAGCCACCTGCCGCACCTGCTGGCCTACGCCTTCGTCTACGCGGTCGCGCGCCAGCCGCGCGGGCCGAGCTTCCTGCAGTTGGCGGGCCCGGGCTTTCGCGATTTCACCCGCATCGCGGCCAGCGATCCGACCATGTGGCGCGATGTGTTCCAGGCCAACGCGACCGAGGTGCTGCAGCAGCTGCAGGGATTCAAGCAGGCGCTGGCCGGCTTCGAGGCGCAGATGCGCCAGGGCAACTGGCAGGTGCTGGAGTCGCTGATCCGCCAGGCCAGCCAGTCGCGCCAGGACTGGGCCTCTCCGACCCCCGCCGATGACGCGCCCTGAACACCTCGATCTCCCGCCGCTGATCGGCGCCGCCGGCCAGGTGCGGCTGCCCGGCTCGAAGAGCATCTCCAACCGCCTGCTGCTGCTGGCCGCGCTGGCCGAGGGCGTGACCGAGCTGCCCGGCCTGCTCGACTCCGACGACACCCAGGTCATGCTGCAGGCGCTGCGCGCGCTGGGCGTGCGCATCGACGGCCAGCCCGGCGACGCGCCGCACCCGCCACGCGTGCACGGTTGCGGCGGCGCTTTCGCCGGCCGCGCAGCAGACCTGTTCCTGGGCAACGCCGGCACCGCGGTGCGCCCGCTGACCGCGGCGCTGGCCCTGCTCGGCGGCCGCTACACCCTGCGCGGGGTGCCGCGCATGCACCAGCGGCCGATCGGCGACCTCGTCGACGCGCTGCGCGCGATCGGCTGCGCCATCGACTACCTGGGCGAGCCGGGCTACCCGCCGCTGGCCATCGGCGCAGGCCGGCCGCAGCTGCGCCAGCCGCTGCGCGTGCGCGGCGACGTGTCCAGCCAGTTCCTCAGCGCCCTGCTGCTCAGCCTTCCGCTGCTGCATGCCGACCAGGACATCGAGGTGCAGGTCGAGGGCGAACTGATCTCCCGCCCCTACGTCGAGCTCACGCTGGCGCTGCTGGCGCGCTTCGGGGTGCGTGTGCGCAACCACGCATGGCAGCGCTTCACCATCCCCGCCGGCAGCCGCCTGCGCAGTCCGGGGCGGCTGCAGGTCGAGGGCGATGCCTCGTCGGCCTCCTACTTCCTGGCTGCCGGGGTGCTGGGCGCCCTGCACGGCCAGGGCGGCCCGCTGCGCGTGCTGGGGGTGGACGCGTCCAGCATGCAGGGCGACGTGGAATTCGCGCGCGTGCTCGAGCGGCTGGGCGCGCGCATGCAGTGGGGCGAGGGTTGGATCGAGTCCTGCGGATTGCAGCCGGGGCGCGCCCGCCTGACCGGCGGCGACATCGACTGCCGGGCCATCCCGGATGCGGCGATGACCCTGGCGGTGACCGCGCTGTTCGCCGAGGCCCCGACCCGGCTTCGGGGCATCGGCAGCTGGCGGGTCAAGGAGACCGATCGCATCCACGCCATGCACACCGAGCTGCGCAAGCTGGGCGCCCGGGTCGAAAGCGGCGACGACTGGCTGCAGGTGTGGCCGCTGGCCGAGGCCGACTGGCGCAGCGCCAGCATCCACACCTACGACGACCACCGCATGGCGATGTGCTTCTCCCTCGCCAGCTTCGGCCCGGCCGACATCCGCATCGAGGATCCGGGCTGCGTGGCCAAGACCTTCCCCGCCTATTTCGATCGCTTCGCCGCGGTCGCGCGCCCGGTACCGGTGCTGGCCATCGACGGGCCGACCGCCTCCGGCAAGGGCACGCTGGCCGCGCGCGTGGCCGCCGCGCTGGGCTGGCGGCTGCTCGATTCCGGGGTGCTGTACCGCGCCACCGCGCTGCAGGCGCTGCGCCTGCAGGTGGCGCTGGACGACGAGCCGCGGCTGGCCGCCCTCGCCGCGGCGCTGCCGATCGCCTGGCGCGAAGGCACGGTGCTGCTCGACGGGCAGGACGTGACGCGCGAGCTGCGCAGCGAACAGGTGGGCAGCGCGGCCTCGGCCATCGCCACCCTGCCGCGGCTGCGCCAGGCGCTGCTGGCGCTGCAACGCGCGCAGCGGCGCGCTCCCGGACTGGTCGCCGACGGCCGCGACATGGGCAGCGTGGTGTTTCCCGATGCCCGCCTGAAGGTGTTTCTCACCGCGGGGCCGGCCACGCGCGCACAGCGCCGGTATAAACAATTGATTTCCCAAGGCATTTCGACTACAATCGAGACCGTTTTGCGCGACCTGCAGGCGCGTGACACGCGCGACGCCTCGCGCAGTGTCGCTGCGCTGGCAGCCGCGCAGGATGCGTTGCCTCTGGACAATGCGCAGATCGACGTCGATGCGACGGCGGAGCGCGTGTTGCAGTGGTGGCGCGAAAGATCCTGAACCAGCGGGCGCAAGGCCCGTGTTCAGGCCCGGCAACCAACCCCGCGGGGCCCCCTGCGGAAAGATCAGGTCCATCCATGTCTGTCAACCCCAGCGCAAGCACGTCGGGCGAATCCTTCGCCGCATTGTTCGAGGAATCGCTGAAGACGCGCGACATGCGCACCGGAGAGGTCATCAGCGCCGAAGTCGTCGGCGTCGACCCCAACTTCGTCATTGTCAACGCCGGGCTGAAGTCCGACGCCTACATCCCCATCGAAGAATTCAAGAACGACCACGGCGAGGTCGAGGTCAACGTGGGCGATTTCGTGTCGGTGGCCATCGACGCGCTGGAAAACGGCTACGGCGACACCATGCTGTCGCGCGACAAGGCCAAGCGGCTGGCATCCTGGATGTCCCTGGAAACGGCGCTGGAATCGGGCGAATTCGTCAGCGGCACGGTGACCGGCAAGGTCAAGGGCGGCCTGACCGTGATGATCAACGGCATCCGCGCCTTCCTGCCCGGTTCGCTGCTCGACACCCGTCCGGTCAAGGACACCACGCCCTTCGAGGGCAAGACCCTCGAATTCAAGGTCATCAAGCTCGACCGCAAGCGCAACAACGTGGTGCTGTCGCGCCGCGCGGTGGTCGAGGCCAGCCAGGGCGAGGAACGCGCCAAGCTGCTCGAAAGCCTGCGCGAGGGCATGATCGTGCACGGCGTGGTGAAGAACATCACCGATTACGGCGCCTTCGTCGACCTCGGCGGCATCGACGGCCTGCTGCACATCACCGACCTGGCCTGGCGTCGCGTGCGCCACCCCAGCGAGGTCGTGACCCCGGGGCAGGAGCTCGACGCCAAGGTGCTGAAGTACGACGCCGAGAAGAACCGCGTCTCCCTCGGCCTGAAGCAGATGGGCGACGACCCCTGGGTCGGGGTGTCGCGCCGCTATCCCTCGGGCACCCGGCTGTTCGGCAAGGTCACCAACCTGACCGACTACGGCGCCTTCGTCGAGATCGAGCCCGGCATCGAGGGCCTGGTGCACGTGTCCGAGATGGATTGGACGAACAAGAACGTGGCGCCGAGCAAGGTCGTGCAGCTCGGCGACGAGGTCGAGGTGCAGGTGCTGGAGATCGACGAGGATCGTCGCCGCATCAGCCTGGGCATGAAGCAGTGCCGGCCGAACCCCTGGGAGGAGTTCTCCGCGAACCACAACCGCGGCGACCGCGTCAGCGGCCCGGTCAAGTCCATCACCGATTTCGGGGTGTTCATCGGCCTGCCCGGCGGCATCGACGGCCTGGTGCACATGTCCGACCTGTCGTGGAGCGAGCCCGGCGAGGCCGCGGTGCGCAACTACCGCAAGGGCCAGGAAGTCGAGGCCGTGGTGCTGGGCATCGACATCGAGCGCGAGCGCATCTCGCTGGGGATCAAGCAGATGGAAGGCGATCCCTTCATGAACTTCGCGGCCATCAACGACAAGGGCAAGGTGGTCAGCGGCACCGTCAAGTCGGTCGATGCCAAGGGAGCGGTGATCGACCTCGGGCAGGATGTCGAGGGCTATCTGCGCGCCTCGGAGATCTCCCGCGACCGTGTCGAGGACGCGCGCAACCTGCTGAAGGAAGGCGACGAGGTCACCGCGCTGGTGATCAACATCGACCGCAAGAACCGCAGCATCCAGCTGTCGGTGAAGGCCAAGGACAGCGCCGACCAGCAGGAGGCGCTCAGCCGCCTGGCCAGCGAGCAGCGCGAGGCCACGGGCACCACGAACCTGGGTGCCCTGCTGCGCGCCAAGCTGGACAACCAGCAGCAGGAGTAAGCGCTTCGGGCAGCGGGCGCGCGGCGCGCCCCCCGCCCGATCCACCGCGACCTCCCTCCCCCACCTCCCCGCCATGACCCGATCCGACCTCGTCGACCAGCTCGCCGCGCGCTTCGCCCAGCTCACCCACCGTGATGCCGAGCTGGCCGTGAAGACCATTCTCGACGCCCTGTCGGACGCGCTGGAGAACAGCCATCGGGTGGAGATCCGCGGCTTCGGCAGCTTTTCCGTCAGCCACCGTCCGGCGCGCATCGGGCGCAACCCGCGCTCCGGCGAGCGCGTGGTCGTTCCGGAAAAGCGCATGCCCCACTTCAAGCCCGGCAAGAACCTGCGCCAGCTGGTCGACAACGGCCTGTACGCCGACGCCGCCGACGCCCGCTGAGCCGCCTGCGCGGCCTACAATGGTCGGGCCTGCCGCCACGCCGGATCGTCGTGGCCAGCCGTTCCACGATGCCTGTCGACGCGATGCGCGCATTCCACTGGTTCGTCCGCCTGATCCTGTTCATGCTGTTGTTCGGCCTCGCGCTGAACAACCTCGAGCCGACCACCCTGCACCTGCTGTTCGGCACGCAGTGGCGGGCGCCGCTGTTCATGCTGCTGCTGAGCGCCTTCGCGCTCGGCGCGCTGCTGGGCATCGCCGTCATGCTGCCGTCGTGGATGCGCGGGCGGCGCCTGCGGCAACGCGCGCGCCCTCCGGTGGAGCCGCCGGCGCCGGCAGTGCCAGCCTCCCCGGCGCCCGCCGAGCCCCCCGCGGTGATCGACGGAACCGCCGATGGAGTTTGAGCTCTGGTGGCTGCTGGCCCTGCCGCTCACCTTCGCGCTGGGCTGGCTGGCCTCGCGGCTGGATCTGCTGCAGCTGCGGCGTGATGGCGGCCGGCGCGGCGAGGCATCGCTGGCCTACTTCCGCGGCCTCAACTTCCTGCTCAGCGAGCAGCAGGACAAGGCGATCGACGCCTTCATCGAGGCCGTCACCGCCGATCCCGACACCGTCGACCTGCATTTCGCGCTGGGCAACCTGTTCCGCCGCCGCGGCGAGTACGAGCGCGCGGTGCGCGTGCACCAGAACCTGCTGGCGCGCGCCGACCTGCCGGCCGCCGACCGCCAGCGCGCGCAGGTCGCGCTGGCGCAGGACTTCTTCAAGGCCGGCCTGCTCGACCGTGCCGAGGCCACCTACACCGCGCTGACCGCGACCGCCTACCAGTCCGAGGCGCTGGCCGCGCTGCTGCAGATCCACGAGCGCACCCGCGAATGGCCGGCGGCCATCGACATCGCGCAGCGCCTGGAGCGCCTGGGCACCGGCAGCTGGGCTCGCCAGATCGCGCATTACTGGTGCGAAATCGCCTTGCGCCAGCGGCGCGACGGCGACCTCGTCGCGGCCCTGGATGCGCTGGACAAGGCCAGCGCCGCCGACCCGCAGGCGGTGCGGCCCTGGCAGCTGCGCGCGCTCATCGCGCAGCAGCAGGGCCATCCGGAGCAGGCGCTGGCGCACTTGCGGCAGATCGCCGCGCTGCGTCCCGATTTCACCGCGATCGTGGCCGCCGACATCGGCCGCCTGTACCGCGAAACCGGGCAGGCCGAGGCCGGGCGCGAGTGGCTGCGCGCGCAACTGCAGGACAGCCCGGCCATCGAACTCCTCGATGCCGTGCTCGCGCTGGAAGACGATCCGGCGCGGCGCAGGCGGCTGAGCCTGCAGTACCTGCAGGCCCACAAGAGCCTGCTCGCCGCGCGGCGCGCGGTGCAGCAGGCCGCCGTCAGCCCGGCCGACGAAGGGCTGCGCAGCGCGGTCGAGCAGGCGGTGGACGCCGCGCTCGACAACCGCCAGCGCTACCGCTGCGCGGCCTGCGGCTTCGAGGCCCGCAACCACACCTGGCACTGCCCTGCCTGCATGGGTTGGGACACCTACCCGCCGCGGCGCAGCGAGGAACTTTCCCTGATCACACCGTGAACCCCGAGCAACTCCGCAAGGCACGCGTGCTGGTGGTCGGCGACGTCATGCTCGACCGCTACTGGTTCAGCACGGTGGAACGCATCTCCCCCGAAGCCCCTGTGCCGGTGGCGCTGGTGCAGCGCGAACAGGATCGCCTGGGCGGCGCCGCCAATGTCGCGCTGAACGCCGCCAGCCTGGGCGCGCAGACGACCCTGCTCAGCGTGGTCGGCGCCGACGACGCCGGACGCCGGCTGCTCGAACTGCTGCGCGAGACCCCGATCCGCGCCCTGCTGCACGAGGCCGTCGGGCTGCGCACCACCCTGAAACTGCGCGTGGTGTCGCGCCAGCAGCAACTGATCCGCATGGACTTCGAGTCCAGCCCCGACCACGAGGTGCTGCTCGACCTGATCGGGCGCTACGAGCAGGAGCTGGAGCGGCACGACGTGGTGCTGCTGTCGGACTACGGCAAGGGCGGCCTCGGCCATGTCGAGCGCATGGTGGGATTGGCGCGCGCGGCTGGCCTGCCGGTGCTCGTCGATCCCAAGGGGCGCGACTACTCACGCTACCGCGGCGCCACCCTGCTCACCCCCAACCGTGCCGAGTTCACGCTGGCCGCCGGGGAGTTCCGCGACGAGGCCGAACTCGAGCGGCGCGCCTCGCGCCTGCGCGCCGAACTCGAACTGCAGGCGCTGCTGGTCACCCGCGCCGAGGAAGGCATGAGCCTGTTCAGCGACGACGGCCACCTGCACGTGGCGGCGCAGGCCAAGGAAGTGTTCGACGTCTCCGGCGCCGGCGACACGGTGATCGCCACCCTGGCCGTGATGCTGGGCGCCGGCAGCACGCTGGAGCAGGCCGTGCGCACGGCCAACCGCGCCGCCGGCATCGTCGTGGGCAAGCTCGGCACCGCCAGCGTGCGCCCGCAGGAACTGTGGCCGGCGGCCGGCTGAGCCGCCGCCCATCCAGCCCCGAGACCTCTACCATGTCCCATCGCATCGTCGTCACCGGAGCCGCAGGCTTCATCGGCAGCAACATCGTGCGCGCGCTCAACGCCCGCGGCATGACGGAAATCATCGCCGTCGACAACCTCTCCCAGGCCGACAAGTTCCGCAACCTGGTCGACCTGCGCATCGCCGACTACCTGGACAAGAGCAGCTTCTACGAGGATTTCGCCCATGGCCGGCTGGGCAACGTGGAGGCGGTGTTCCACGAAGGCGCCTGCTCCGACACCATGCAGCACGACGGGCGCTACATGATGGACAACAACTACGCCACCAGCCGCAGCCTGCTGCAGGCCTGCCTGGAGCGTGGCACCCGGCTGCTCTACGCCTCCAGCGCCGCCGTGTACGGCGGCAGCGAGCACTTTGTCGAACACCCCGAGTTCGAGCGCCCGCTCAACGTCTACGGCTACTCCAAGCTGCTGTTCGACCAGTTGGTGCGCCGCCGACTGCACGGCGCGCACAGCCAGGTCGCGGGTTTTCGCTACTTCAACGTCTACGGCCCCGGCGAGCAGCACAAGGCGCGCATGGCCTCGGTCGCCTGGCACCACCGCAACCAGTTCCTCGAGCATGGCCGGGTCGAGCTGTTCGGCGCCTACGGCGGCTACGGCCCGGGCCAGCAGATGCGCGACTTCGTGTTCGTCGACGATGTCGTCGCCGTCAACCTGTGGTTCTTCGACCATCCGCAGCACAGCGGCGTGTTCAACCTGGGCAGCGGGCGCGCCCAGCCCTTCAACGACGTCGCCCATGCGGTGGTCAATGCGCTGCGCGCCGCGCGCGGGCAGGCCGAGCTCGATCTGCGGCAGATGGTCGACGAGCAGTTGCTGGTCTACACCGAGTTCCCCGCCGCGCTGCACGGCCGCTACCAGTGTTTCACCGAGGCCGACCTGCGCGGCCTGCGCTCGGTCGGATGCGACCACGTCTTCGCCGACGTCGCGCACGGGGTGCGCAGCTACATGCAGCGGCTGCAGCCGCCGGCCTGAGGCCCGCGGTGCCCGCGCGTGCGGGCCCGGGCCGCGCCCCTCAGGCCTCGCCGCCCTGCGCGAGCAGGCGCAGCAGCGCCTCCTCGTCCAGCAGTTCGACGCCCAGTTCGCGCGCGCGATCGAGCTTGCTGCCGGCCTCCGCGCCGACCACCACGTAGCGCGTCTTGCGCGAGACCGAGCCGCTGACCTTGCCGCCGGCGGCCTCGATGCGCGCGCGCGCCTGCTCGCGCCCCAGCGTGGGCAGCGTCCCGGTCAGCACGAAGGTGCATCCCAGCAGCGGCTGCTCCCGCGGCGGCGCGGCCACCTCGTCCCAGTGCACCCCGGCCGCCAGCAGTTGCTGCAGCACCTCGCGGTTGTGCTCCTGGGCGAAGAAGGTGTGGATGCTGCGCGCCACCACGGGGCCGACGTCGGGCACCTGCTCCAGGCGCAGCAGGTCGGCGTCGAGCAGGGGCTGCAGGGCGCCGAAATGCCGCGCCAGATCCTTCGCGGTGGCCTCCCCCACATGGCGGATGCCCAGGGCATAGATGAAGCGCGCCAGCGTGGTGTGCAGGCTGTCGCGGATCGCCTGCACCAGCTTGGCCGCGCTCTTCTCGGCCATGCGCGGCAGCTGCGCCAGTTGCTCGGCGCGCAGGGCGTAGATGTCGGGCAGCGCGCGCAGCAGTCCACCGTCGACCAATTGGTCGACCAGCTTGTCCCCCAGTCCCTCGATGTCCATCGCCAGCCGCCCGGCATAGTGCAGCAGCGCCTGCTTGCGCTGCGCCGCGCAATACAGCCCGCCGCTGCAGCGCCAGTCGACCTCCTCCGCCTCGCGCTCGATCTGCGATCCGCACACCGGACAGCTGCCGTGCAGCAGGGCCTGCAGGTCGAAGGGCACGGCCCCGGGGGGGCGGCGCTCGGCGACCACGCCGACGATTTCGGGAATCACGTCGCCGGCGCGGCGCACGATGACCGTGTCGCCGATGCGCACGTCCTTGCGCCGCGCCTCGTCCTCGTTGTGCAGGGTGGCGTTGGTCACCGTGACACCCCCGACGAACACCGGCTCCAGGCGCGCCACCGGGGTCAGCTTGCCGGTGCGCCCGACCTGCACATCGATGGCCAGCAGCCGCGTGCTGCGCTCCTGCGGCGGGTACTTGTGGGCCAGCGCCCACACCGGTTCGCGGTTGCGCGCACCCAGACGCCGCTGCAGTTCCAGGCTGTCCACCTTGTAGACCACGCCATCGATGTCGAAGGGCAGGCGGTCGCGCTCGCCGAGGATGCGCGCATGGAAATCCACCAGCACCTCGGGCCCGGCGCCATGCGCGCGCTGCGCGGCGACCGCGAAGCCCATGGCGGCGAAGGCGTCGAGCATCGCGTGCTGGGTATCCGGCTGCCCCTGCCAGCCCGCGATCTCGCCCCAGCCGTAGGCGTAGAAGGCCAGCGGGCGCTGGGCCGCGATGCGCGGGTCGAGCTGGCGGATGCTGCCGGCGGCCCCGTTGCGCGGGTTGACCAGCGTGGCCAGCCCGCGCGCCCGCTGCTGCTCGTTGTAGCGCAGGAAGTCGGCCCGTCGCATCACGACCTCGCCACGCACTTCCAGCACCGGCGGCACCGATCCGCGCAGGCGCAGCGGCAGGTTGCGGATGGTGCGCACGTTCTGCGTCACGTCCTCCCCGGTCTCGCCATCGCCACGCGTGGCCCCCAGCACCAGCACGCCCTGCTCGTAGCGCAGGCTGATCGCCAGGCCGTCGAACTTCAGCTCCGCCTGGTACTGCAGCGCCGGCGCATCCTCGTCGAGCCCGAGCCGGTGGCGCAGCCGCTGGTCGAAGGCGCGCGCCCCCTGCGGCGTGGTGTCGGTCTCGGTGCGTATCGAAAGCATCGGCAGGGCATGGCGCACCGCGGCGAAGCCGGGCAGCGCGCTGCCGCCCACGCGCTGCGTCGGAGACTCCGCGCTGCGCAGATCCGGCCAGTCCTGCTCCAGGCGCTGCAATTCGGCGTACAGGGCGTCGTAGTCGGCATCGGGAAGCAGCGGCGCGTCGAGCACGTAGTAGGCGTGGTCGTAGCGGGCGATGTCCTCGCGCAGCGCGCGCACCCGCTGCGCGACGTCCGCGGGAGCCTGGGGGGAAGGGGGCGGTGGCATGGTGCGAAGCCGGCCGCGGGCGCGCCGCCAGGCGCCGCCGGCGGCCGCGGTGTCAGGCGAACAGGCGCTGCGCGGCGGGGCTGCCGGCAGCCAGGCCGCGCGCGTCCAGCGAGGCGTACAGGCGTTGCAACTGGGCGTCGATCTGATCCAGCGCGGCCGCCGACAGGGGCGCGCCGTTGTCGTCGACCTGGCGCGCGCCCAGCGCCGAGGCCAGCTGCTGCGCGACCTCGCGCATGCGCGCGAAGGGCTGCAGCGCCTGCGGCACCTGCGGCACGTCGAGCAGCAGGGTGGCGCGCGCCACCGGCATCGCCGGATCGCCGGCCAGCTCCGCATGCGCGTCGAACTGCAGTTGCAGCACCGCGTAGCGCCGCGCCGCGCCATCCTCGGCCTCCGGCAGGGCCTGGGGCAAGGCCAGGCGTCCGGCCGCCAGGTTGGCGCTGAAGCCGCAGCCCTGCGCCTGCTGACGCAGGTAGTCCAGGCCCCACGCGACCCCCTGCGCCTGCAGGTTGATCGACAACTGGGCGTCGTTGGCGGCGGCGAAGGTGTCGAGCTCGCGCGCCTGCTCCAGAACCTCGGCCATGTCCGGCAGGTCGGCGGGCACGCCCAGCGCCTCGGCCAGCGCATGGCACTTGGTGACGAATTCGGAGAACTCGATGGCGTTCAGCGCGCCGGCGCGACTGGCCAGTTGCACGGCGGCCTGCAGCTCGCCGTAGCGCTGCCCGGGCTGCAGCGGCTCCCACGCCCCGCTGGCCGCGTTGCAGCCCTCGAACAGCAGCGGCTTGGTACCGGCGCGGGCGCTGCGCGGCAGGCGCTGCTGCAGCGCCTCGCCGGGCAGCGCCTGCTCGAACACGAAGCTGGCGATGGCGTCGATCAGCGGGTCGATGCGCGCGGCTGCCGCACGCCCGCGCACCGCCTCGCCGGCGCCGG
>JAJZEC010000008.1 GCA_021805825.1 Pseudomonadota bacterium | reverse complement strand
GTTCTGACCGCAGACGCCATGCCGTAGACCGTACACTTATCCACAACTGGCCGGTCTCAGGCCGGCCTTCCTTCCCTGGTCAAAATTGGATCGGCGCGGGTGGTCAAAATTGCGTCGGCGCCAACACGCATGCGACGACGCCGGGAAGCGCCTTGAGCCCGGACCATGGACCGGAGACCGGTGTACCGGCTTGCCCGGTCTGCGGGTCGGGCATGGTCCGGCGCACGGCAAGGAAAGGAGCGAACGCGGGCAAGGCCTTCTGGGGCTGCGAGCGCTACCCCGAATGCCGCGGAACCCGGCCTGCGTGATGACGCTCCTGCCTCACCCGCGGCGTCCGTGGCCCGCCGAGAGGATGCCGCCCTCCGTTCGGGCAGCCCATCAGGAGGCCTGAATGGACTCCGCCACCTGCGCCTACTACGCGGAACACGCGGCCGAGGTCGCAGGGCGCTACGAGCAGGTACCGAGCCCCCTTGCGGGCCATTTCGCGACGGCGTTCGCGGCGGGCAGCCGCGTGCTCGATGTCGGCTGCGGCTCCGGCCGCGACCTGACAGCACTGCGCGCGGCGGGCTTCGACGCCTTCGGTGTGGAGCCGGTCGATGCGCTACGCGCGCAGGCCTTTCGCCTGCACCCCGAGCTCGGCGGGCGCATCGCCACGGGCGCCCTGCCCGCCGTTGGTGTGCCGTTCGGCGGCGACTTCGACGGCGTGCTGTGCAGCGCCGTGCTGATGCATCTGCCGCAAGCCGAGTTGTTCGACGCCGCGTTCGCGCTGCGCGCCCTGCTGCGCCCCCACGGGCGATTGCTGGTCTCGGTGCCGCTGAGCCGCGGCGAGCCCCTGCAGCACGACCGCGACGCCAACGGACGGCTGTTCACACCGCTGGTTCCGGAAGCCTTGCAGCTGCTGTTCGAGCGCATCGGGCTGCCACTGATCGGGCGCTGGGACTCCGGCGATGCACTGCAGCGCGACGGCACGCGCTGGTCGACGCTGTTGTTCGAACTGCGCGCTGCGGGCACGTTGCGCGCCGCGGATCAGATCGAGGGCATCCTGAACCGCGATCGCAAGGTTGCCACCTACAAACTGGCGCTGTTCCGAGCCCTGGCCGAGATCGCGATGCAGGAGCCGCATGCCGTGCGTTGGCTGGCGGGCGGCGCGGTTGCGGTGCCGTTGCAGCGCATCGCCGAGCGCTGGTTGCTGTACTACTGGCCGATCATCGCCGCGGGCCATGTTCCGCAATCGCAGGACGAAGGCGCCGGCAGCCGCAACCCGCTGCGCTTTCGCGCTTCGCTGACCGCGCTGATCGACGCCTATCGCCACGCAGGGGAGTACGGCGGATTGTCCGCTTGGCACCTCGACCGCATGGCCGGACGGATGACGGCCGAGGTTCAGGCGCGGCTGCAGGCGGCGCTGCGAGACATCGCGGTCGCGATCCGTACAGGCCCGGTGGCCTACTCGGGCGGCGCGCTCGATACCGGGCGCGTGTTCGGCTGGGACGCAGGGCTGAAGGCCGTGACCCTGTCGGCCGAGATGTGGCGAGAACTGAGCCTGCTCGGCCACTGGATCGTCGACGCCGTGATCGTGCGCTGGGCCGCGTTGACCGCGCGCTTCGCCCAGCGTCAGGGCCTGAGCGCGGGAGCCGTTCTGCCCTTGCTGCTGGCGCGCCCGGCCCCCGAGCGCGCCACCGCACTGGCACGGCAGATCTATCGGGACAGCGGAATCGACCATTGCGTCTGGAGCGGCAAGGCGCTGGCACGACGCTTCGAAGCCGACCACATCATCCCGTTTGCTCTGTGGGGCAACAACGCGCTGTGGAACCTGGTGCCGGTGGCCCCGGCGGTCAACCGCGCCAAGTCCGACCTCCTGCCCGCGGCGAATCTGCTTGCGTCACGCCGCCCTGAGATCCTCGGCGCGTGGCAGGTTGCGCGATGCGCCGTGCCGGACGCATTCGATCGTGACGCCTGCTCGCTGCTCGGGCATCGCCTCGGCAGTGGCGAGCAGGGGCTGCGGGATTTGTTTGACGTACTCCGCGAATCCATTGAAATCACCGCTATGCAGCGCGGTGTTGCCCGCTGGGCGCCGTGAGGCGGCTTGCGTTCGCTGGCGGGATGCGATTCTTGCGGGGACGGGCGAGCGATTCGATCGGGGTCATGCCGGCCCCAGACGCCAAAAAGCCCGAGTGGCGTGAACCACTCGGGCCTTGAAACTGGCGTCCCCTAGGGGATTCGAACCCCTGTTATCGCCGTGAAAGGGCGGTGTCCTAGGCCTCTAGACGAAGGGGACAGGACAAAACATCGCGCGGTGCTTCTGCTTCGTGCAGCATCTGCCGCCGCCTTTGCCTGGTTGGTGGAGGTAAGCGGGATCGAACCGCTGACCTCTTGCATGCCATGCAAGCGCTCTCCCAGCTGAGCTATACCCCCGGCAAGCAAAGACCAATATCTTAACCTATCCGCGCAATCGAGCACAAGAGGCGCGTGCCGGCGGCAAGGCCGCGCGGCACGCGCATCGACCCTGCTCAATGCCGGGTCGTGGCCTCCTGCGCGGCTGCAGCCTCGCCGCCGGCGGCGGCCGGCGCAGGCGCCACCGGCGCGTCTTCGGGCAAGGGCTGCGGAGCGCGTTCGAGGGCGATCTCGAGCACCTTGTCGATCCAGCGCACCGGGATGATCTCCAGGCTGCTCTTGATGTTCTCGGGCAACTCCTGCAGGTCCTTGACGTTCTCCTCCGGGATCAGCACGGTCTTGATGCCGCCGCGGTGTGCGGCCAGCAGCTTTTCCTTCAGGCCGCCGATCTCCAGCACCTCGCCGCGCAGGGTGATCTCCCCGGTCATCGCCACGTCGGCGCGCACCGGAATGCCCGTCAGCGCGGAAACGATGGCCGTCGTCATCGCGATGCCGGCGCTCGGCCCGTCCTTCGGGGTCGCCCCCTCGGGAACGTGCACGTGCAGGTCGCTCTTGTCGAAGGACTCGTCCTTGATCCCCAGGCGCTTGGCACGCACCCGGGCCACCGTGCGCGCGGCCTCCACCGATTCCTTCATCACGTCGCCCAGCGACCCGGTGCGGATGATGTTGCCCTTGCCGGGCATGCGCGTGGCCTCGACGGTGAGCAGTTCGCCGCCCACCTCGGTCCACGCCAGACCGACGACCTGGCCGACCTGGTTCTCGCGCCCGGCCAGCCCGAAGTTGAACCTGCGCACCGACAGGAACTCGCTGAGGTTTTCGGCAGTCACGACCACCTTGCCGGCGTACTTGCGCAGCAGCTGGCCCTTCACCGCCTTGCGGCAGATCTTGGAGATCTCGCGCTCCAGGGAACGCACCCCGGCCTCCCGCGTGTAGTAGCGCACGATGCCCCGGATGGCGCCCTCGGTGACCTCGAGCTCCTCGTCCTTCACCCCGTTGTTGCGCATCTGCTTGGGCAGCAGGTAGCGCGTGGCGATGTTGACCTTCTCATCCTCGGTGTACCCGGACAGGCGGATGACTTCCATGCGGTCGAGCAGCGCCGGAGGGATGTTCAGCGAGTTGCTGGTGGCCACGAACATCACGTCCGAAAGGTCGAAATCGACCTCGACATAGTGGTCGCTGAAGGTGTGGTTCTGCTCGGGATCCAGCACCTCCAGCAGCGCCGACGATGGATCGCCACGGAAATCCATGCCCAGCTTGTCGACCTCGTCGAGCAGGAACAGGGGGTTGCGCACGCCGACCTTGGTCAGGCTCTGCAGGATCTTGCCCGGCATCGAGCCGATGTAGGTGCGCCGATGGCCGCGGATCTCGGCCTCGTCGCGCACGCCGCCCAGCGCCATGCGCACGAACTTGCGCCCCGTGGCGCGCGCCACGCTCTGCCCCAGCGAGGTCTTGCCCACCCCGGGCGGGCCGACCAGGCACAGGATCGGTGCCTTGACCTTGTCCACGCGTTGCTGCACGGCCAGGTACTCGAGGATGCGCTCCTTGACCTTCTCCAGGCCGTAGTGATCCTCGTCGAGCACGTTCTCGGCAAAACCGAGATCGTGCCGCACCTTCGACTTCTTCGCCCATGGCAGCCCGATGAGCGTGTCGAGGTAGTTGCGCACCACGGTCGCCTCGGCCGACATCGGCGACATCAGCTTGAGCTTCTTGAGCTCGCCGTCGGCCTTCTTGCGCGCATCCCTGGGCATGTGCGCGGCCTTGATCTTCTTCTCCAGCTCCTCGATGTCGGCGCCTTCCTCGCCTTCGCCGAGTTCCTTCTGGATCGCCTTGACCTGCTCGTTCAGGTAGTACTCGCGCTGGCTCTTCTCCATCTGGCGCTTGACGCGCCCGCGGATGCGCTTCTCCACCTGCAGGATGTCGACCTCGCGTTCGAGTTGCTCGAGCAGGTTCTCCAGGCGGGCATGCACGTCCGACAGTTCGAGCACCGCCTGCTTGTGCTCGAGCTTGAGCGGCAGGTGCGCGGCGATGGTGTCGGCCAGGCGGCCGGGATGGTCGATGCCCGAGATCGACGTGAGGATCTCCGGCGGGATCTTCTTGTTCAGCTTGACGTACTGGTCGAACTGGGTGACGACCGCCCGACGCAGCGCCTCGGACTCGGCCGAGGCCTCCGCGCCGCCGTCCACGAGTTCCACGTCGCACACGAAGTAGTCGCCGTTGTCCTGCACCTGCGAGGCCTTCGCGCGCTGCACGCCCTCGACCAGCACCTTGACCGTACCGTCGGGCAGCTTGAGCATCTGCAGGATCGTGGACATGCAGCCCATCTCGAACAGATCCTCGGGCTTGGGCTCGTCCTTGGCGGCGGTCTTCTGCGCCACCAGCATGATCTGCTTGCCCGCCTCCATCGCCGACTCGAGGGCGCGGATGGATTTCGGCCTGCCGACGAACAGCGGGATCACCATGTGCGGGAAGACCACGACATCCCGCAGGGGCAGCAAGGGCACCCCGGTGGTCGCGGAAGGCTCCGCCTGGGCAGTGAGTTGGGATTCAGCCATGTTGGCTCCCTGAATGGTCATTGGGCATAGATTGGGCGCGCGCCTGGAATTGCAAGCCCGCGCCGCCTGGCCGCGACGATGGCCGGAAAGACCGGCGCCGCGCGCCGGCCGCACCGTACCGCCCGATCGTCAGGCGCCGGCCGCCTGCGCCTTGTCCTCGAAGGTCAGCAGGGGCTTGCTGCCGCTGGTGATGGTGTTCTCGTCCACCGTCACTGCCGCCACCGCCTTCATGTTGGGGATCTCGAACATGATTTCCAGCAGCGCTTCCTCGACGATCGAGCGCAGCCCGCGCGCCCCGGTGCGCCGTTGCAGCGCCTTGCGCGCGATGGCCGCCAGCGCAGAGCCCCGGAACTCCAGCTGGACGCCGTCCATTTCGAACAGTTTCTGGTACTGCTTGACCAGCGCGTTGCGCGGTTCGGTCAGGATCTGCACCAGCGCGTCCTCGTCGAGCTCGGACAGCGTGGCCGACACCGGCAGGCGCCCGACCAGTTCGGGAATCAGCCCGAACTTGATCAGATCCTCGGGCTCGACCTGGGAAAAGGTCTCCGAAAGGCTCTGCTCGGATTTGCTGCGCACCGTGGCCGAGAAACCGATACCCGACTTCTCCGATCGATTCTGGATGATCTTCTCCAGACCGTCGAAAGCACCGCCGCAGATGAACAGGATATTCGTCGTGTCTACCTGAATGAAATCCTGGTTCGGGTGCTTGCGACCGCCTTGAGGCGGCACCGAGGCCATGGTTCCCTCGATCAGCTTGAGCAGCGCCTGCTGCACACCCTCGCCCGACACGTCGCGGGTGATCGACGGGTTTTCCGACTTGCGCGAAATCTTGTCGATTTCGTCGATGTAGACGATGCCCCGCTGCGCCTTGTCGATTTCGTAGTTGCAGCTCTGCAGCAGCTTCTGGATGATGTTTTCCACATCCTCGCCGACATAGCCCGCCTCAGTCAGCGTGGTGGCGTCGGCGATCACGAAGGGCACGTTGAGCACCCGCGCCAGCGTCTGCGCCAGCAGCGTCTTGCCCGAGCCGGTGGGCCCGATGAGCAGGATGTTGCTCTTGCTCAATTCGACGTCCCCGGGCTTGGCCACGTGCCCCAGGCGCTTGTAATGGTTGTACACCGCCACCGACAGGATGCGCTTGGCGGCTTCCTGGCCGATCACGTACTGGTCGAGTACGTCCTTGATCTCCTGCGGGATCGGCAGCTCGCCGCGGCCCTGGCGTTCGGCCTTGTCGGCCGCCACCGCCTCGTCACGGATGATTTCGTTGCACAGGTCGATGCATTCATCGCAGATGAACACCGACGGTCCGGCGATCAGCTTCTTGACCTCGTGCTGGCTCTTGCCGCAGAAGGAGCAATACAGGATCTTTTCGCCAGCAGGGGTCTTTTTGTCAGCCATGGTCGCTACTCGAAACGCTCTCCGGGACGCCGCGCGACGATCGCCCTCGCCCAGGCGCCACTAGCTTACCTGACCCCGGGCCAGGGCGCCGCAGACGGCATCAGCCGCGGTTGGCGATCACCTCGTCGAGCAGGCCATACTCCTTGGCCTGGTCGGCGGACATGAAAAAGTCCCGCTCGGTATCCTGGGCGATCTTCTGCAGGGGCTGGCCCGTGCGCTCGGCCAGGATATGGTTCAGGCGCTCGCGCAGGTACAGGATCTCCCGCGCCTGGATCTCGATGTCGGTGGCCTGGCCCTGCGCACCGCCCAGCGGCTGGTGGATCATCACCCGCGAGTTCGGCAGCGAGTAGCGCTTGCCCTTCGCGCCGGCGGCGAGCAGGAAGGCACCCATGCTGGCCGCCAGCCCGGTGCACAGCGTCGACACGTCGGGCTTGATGAACTGCATGGTGTCGAAAATCGCCATCCCCGCGGATACCGAACCGCCCGGGGAATTGATGTAGAGGGAAATATCCTTGTCGGGATTCTCCGATTCCAGGAACAGCAATTGCGCCACCACCAGGTTGGCCGTCTGGTCGTTGATCGGGCCGACGAGGAAGATCACACGCTCGCGCAGCAGGCGCGAGTAGATGTCGTAGGCGCGCTCGCCGCGCCCGCTTTGCTCGATGACGATCGGCACCATGCCGAGATTCTGGGTTTGCAGGGCACTCATGACAGTGGTTCGCTTGGGAAGGCTTCAAGAGTAGCACGCCCCCGCCGCGGCGTGCGCCGACGCGCGTCGGCCATGCAAAGCGCCCGCAACGATCACCCCGAAACGGGGCGCCGTGCGGGCGGTCGAGGGACGTGCCGTCTCAGGCGGACTGCATCAACTCGTCGAAGCTCAAGGTCGTTTCGGTGGTGCGTGCCTGGGCGAATACATGCTCGGCCACGTTGTTCTCGATGACGATCGATTCCACCTGCGACAAACGCTGCGGCTCGCCGTAGTACCAGCGCACAACCTCCTGCGGATCCTCGTAGCTCGAGGCCAGTTCCTCGACATGGGCGCGGATCTGCTCGGGTTTGGCGTGCAGTTCGTGCTCCTTGACGAGTTCGGCCACGATCAGCCCCAGGCGCACGCGGCGCTCGGCCTGCTCACGGAACATGTCGGGGGCGATCGGCAGCTTGTCGACGTCCTTCATGCCACGCGCCTGCAGATCCTGGCGGGCACCCTGGATCAGTTGCTCGATCTCCTCCTGCACCACGCCGGACGGCAGATCCACCGGGTTGACCTGCAGCAGGGCCTGCATCGCCGCATTGCGGTTGCGCGCGCTCAGGCGTGCGCCGACCTCGCGCTCCAGGTTGCGCCGGATGTCCTCGCGCAGCTTGTCCATGTCGCCATCGGCAACCCCGAGTTCGCGGGCCAGTTCGGGCCCGGGTTCGGGCAACTGCGGCGCTTCGACCTTGTGCAGCGTGACCTCGAAGCGCGCCGTCTTGCCGGCGACTTCGCGCCCCTGGTAGTCGTCGGGGAAGTGCAGGTCGAACTCGACCTGCTCGCCGGGCTTGCGGCCGCTCACACCGGTCTCGAATTCGGGCAGCATGCGGCCCTCGCCGAGCACGAAGGCAAAGCCCTCGGCACTCCCGCCGGCGAAGGCCTCACCATCGATGCGCCCGACGAAATCCACGGTCACGCGGTCGCCGTCGCGGGCGGTGGCGTCGGCGGCGTCGCGGTCGCTGAAGGTGCGGCGCTGACGGCGCAGCACATCCAGCGTCTTGTCCACCGCCGCGGCGTCGACCACGCATTGCGCCCGCTCGACCTCGACCCCCGACAGGTCGCCGAGCGCGATGTCGGGATAGACCTCGAACTCGGCGTCGAAGGAGAAGGCCTCGGCGCCGTCGGCCGCGTCGTGCGGGGTGAAGCGCGGCATGCCGGCCACCCGAACATGGGCGGCGCGCACGGCCTCGAAGAACACCTGGCCGACCTTGTCCTGCAGCACTTCGGCCTCGACCGACGGGCCGTAGCGCTTCTGCAGCACCGTCAGCGGTACCTTGCCGGGGCGAAAACCGGCAACCCGCGCGGTGCGGGACATGTTCTTCAAGCGTGCCAGGACTTCGCCCTGCAAGTCGTTCTTGGGCACCGACACGGTGATGCGGCGTTGCAGCTTGTCCAGGGTTTCTACGGCTGTCATGGAAGGAATCCGTTCATCGATCAAGGCTCCGGCAGGCTTCGAGGCTGGTGCGAGGGGGGGGACTCGAACCCCCACGCCCGTGGGGGCGTCAGGACCTAAACCTGGTGCGTCTACCGATTTCGCCACCCTCGCTCCGATCCCCGAGGCCACCCGCGGTGCTGCCGTGGCAGGAGCCGCCCCGACCCGGGGCGGTACGGGCCGTGCCCGCAACCTACCCCGGAGCGCGGAGCAGCCTCGGCACGAGCCCGGACGAACCGGGCCAATCCCCGGACGAACCGGGCCCATCTTTCCCACGCGGAGGTCGCGGCCGGCGTCGGCGAAAAAAGCATTCTATCCTTTGCGCCGAAGCCGCTGCGGCAAGTGCCGCAGCGAAGCCCTCGACCTGCGCATTCCATGCCCGCGACCGACCCCCTGCAAGCTGAACTCGCACCGCGCGGCAGCGCGTGGTTCTATGCCACCTTGCACCTGCGCGCCCCGCGGCGCCGGCACTTGCTGCTGCTGCAGGCCTGGTGGCGCGCGGTACAGGCGATTCCGGGCACGGTCTCGGACCCGTTGGTGGCCGCGGCCAAGCTCGGCTGGTGGCAGACCCAATTGCTGCGCCTGGACGAGCAGGCGGTCGAGCACCCGCTGCTGCGCGAACTGCAGCCGGCGCTGCGCGACCTGCCGGGGGCCGGCGCGCTGCTGCGCGCGGCGCTGGACAGCGTGCCGACCACCGCTCCGCCGCTGCGCGAGGACTGGGAACAGTTGCATGCCGATGCGCTGCGCGGCAGCGGCAACCTGGCGCGGCTGGCGCTGCGCCTGGCCGGCTGCGAGCAGCCGCGGGCACTGGAACACGCTGCCGAACTGGGCGCCGCGCTGGATCTGCTGCGGCTGCTGCGCGACGTCGGGCGCGACGCCCGCCGCCAGCAGGTGCGCCTGCCGCGCTGCCTGCTGCGTGCGCACGCGATCGAGGAGCAGCAATTGCTGGATCTGCACGACACCCCGCAGTTGCGCGCCGCGCTGCGCGACACCGGTCAACAGGTGCGCCAGCGCCTGCGCGCAGCCGACGCACTGCGCCCGCGCGGCATGGCGCGCGCCGGGCGCATGAGCGCCTCGCTCAGCCGCATGGGGCACGCGCTGCTCGACGAGTTCGAGGCCGCCGACTATCCGCTGCTGCAGCAGCGCATCGGCCTGCCTCCGCTGCGCCTGCTGTGGGCCGCGTGGCGCTCCGGCTGGTGGATCTGAGGCGGCGCGCCCCCCGCCTCAAGCAGCCTGCAGCAGCGCCCGCAGCGGCGCGGGCAACTCGACACTGCGCCGCAGCCCGTGGTCGATCCACACCACCTTCGCACCGCCGTTGGCCACCACCACCTCGGGCTCGTCCTGCCGGCGCAATTCATAGAAGGTGTCGAAGCTGCTGCGCCCGGGAGCGCCTGCGTACAGCAGCACCCGCACCGTCCCCGGGTAGCGCAGTTCGCGCAGGAAATTGCAGAAGGCGTTGACCACCACTGGGCCCTGCCCGGCCGGCTGCGGCTGGCCACCCTGCCTGGCCTGCCGCTCCAGCTTCTCGAGCCATTCCAGGCGCGCGATTTCCCAATAACGGAAATACACCGTGTTGTTCACGTGGCCCATGATGTCCATATCGCCCCAGCGAATGGGCACCAGGCACTCGTGCACCAGCTTGCGTTGTTCGGGCAGGGTCAGTTCCATGCTTGCGTTCACACTCCGAAACCATCGTCGGCTGCGATCACCGCGCCGTTGACCAGGTGGCTCTGCCCGCTGGCCAGCATCAGCAGCACGGGATCCAGATCCTGCGGCTGCGCGATGCGCTTGCGCGGCAGGCTTTCGATCAGCTTGCGTCCGCTGTCGCTGGCCCAGTGCTCGTGGTTCATCTCGGTGTCCACGTAGCCGGGGCAGATGGCGTTGACGTTGATGCCGTAGCGCCCCCACTCGAGGGCCATGGCGCGGGTCATGTGCACCACCGCGGCCTTGCTCATCGCGTAGGCGCCCAGCTGCGGCACCACCCGCAAGCCGGCCATCGAGGCGATGTTGATCACCCTGCCACCGGTCCAGGTGCCGGGCGCGGTGCCCTGGGACCGCGCGATCATGCGCCGCGCCACTTCCTGGGCGACGAAGAAGGCTCCGCGCACGTTGGTCTGGAACAGGCGGTCGAATTCGGCCGGCTGCACGTCGAGCAGCCGGGACACCATCGACACCCCGGCGTTGTTGACCAGGATGTCGATGTTGCCGACCTCGGTCTCGGCATGCGCGATGGCCGCGCGGATGCTCGCCGGATCGTCGACGTCGAGCGCCACGACATGCGCATCGCCGTCCTCGCCCTCGATGAGGGCACGCAACTCCTTGAGGCGCGAGGCCCGCCGACTGGCCAGCACGACTGCCGCCCCGGCGCGCGCCAGCGTGCGCGCGAACTGCCGGCCCAGCCCGCTGGAGGCTCCGGTGACGAGCGCGACGCGCCCTGATAGATCGATGCTGTAGGCCATGGTTCGTCCGGTTCGCCGCGGGCACGCACGCCCGCCGCCTGGGCATGCTACCCGCGACGCGGCATGCCAACAACGGCGCGCGCGCAGACATCGGCGCAAGTGGTGAGGGATTTACCGATAATGGAGGAATGTCCGAACGAACCGTCGTCCCCCTGATCGACCACCGCTACGCGGCCAGCGTGCCCGCGGTGCCGGCGACCGCGGTCGCTCCCGGCAGCCAGGCGCTCGATCGCCTCGGGCGCCCGCTGCACGACCTGCGCATCTCGGTGACCGACCGCTGCAACTTCCGCTGCACCTACTGCATGCCGAAGGAGATCTTCGACAACGGCTACGAATTCCTGCGCCACGACGAATTGCTGCGCTTCGAGGAAATCGAGCGCGTGGCGCGGGTGTTCGTCGAACTCGGGGTGCGCAAGCTGCGCATCACCGGGGGCGAGCCGCTGCTGCGCCGCGGCATCGAGCAGCTGGTGGCCATGCTGGCCCGGCTGCGCGACAGCCAGGGCCGCGCGGTGGAGCTGACGATGACCAGCAACGCCTCGGCGCTGGCGCGCAAGGCGCAGGCGCTGCGCGACGCCGGCCTGCAGCGCGTGACCGTGAGCCTGGACGCGGTCGACGACGCAGTGTTCCGGCGCATGAACGATGTCGACTTTCCGGTGGCCACGGTGCTCGCCGGCATCGAGGCCGCGCAGCGCGCCGGGCTCAGCCCGGTGAAGGTCAACATGGTCGTGCAGCGCGGGGTCAACGACCACCAGGTGCTGCCGATGATCGAGCATTTCCGCGGCAGCGGGGTGGTGCTGCGCTTCATCGAGTTCATGGACGTCGGAACCACCAACGGCTGGCGCATGGATCAGGTCGTGCCGGCAGCCGAATTGCTGCAACGCATCGGCGAGCGGCACGCGCTGCACGCGCTCGACCCGACGGTGCTCGGCGAGACGGCCGAGCGCTGGATGCTCGATGACGGCAGCCTGGAAATCGGCCTCATCTCCAGCGTCACCCGCGCCTTCTGCCGCGACTGCAACCGCGCGCGTCTTTCGATGGAGGGCAAGCTCTACCTGTGCCTGTTCGCCAGCCACGGACATGACCTGCGCGCGCTGCTGCGCGGCGATGCGCAGCGCGGCCTGGCAGCGGTCGACGACGCCCAGCTGCGCGCCGCCATCGCCCAGGTGTGGAGCGCGCGCAGCGACCGTTATTCCGAGCTGCGCGGACGCGCAGCTCCCGATACCGGCGCACCCGCGCAGCGGCGGGTGGAAATGTCCTATATCGGAGGTTGAGCGCCGACGCGCGCCACCCGCATGCCCGCCACCCGCATACCCGCCACCCGCATCCCGCGCGAAGAGATCACCGGGCTGCTGCTGGCCGGCGGCCGGGGCGCGCGCATGGGCGGGGTGGACAAGGGCCTGCTCGACCTGCATGGTCGGCCGCTGGCAGCGCACGTGCTGCAGCGCCTGGACGCGCAGGTGGGCGCGCTGCTGATCAGCGCCAACCGCAACCTGGAGCAGTACGCGATCCTGGGCGCGCGCGTGCTGCGCGACGCCGATGCCCAGGCCTTCGCCGGCCCGCTGGCCGGCATCGCCAGCGGGCTGCGCGCCTGCGCGACGCCGTGGCTGCTCAGCGTGCCCTGCGATGCGCCACGGCTGCCGGCGGATCTGGCGTCGCGCCTGGGCGCGGCCGCGCTGGCCGACGGCCGGCGTGCCGCGGTGGCCTGCGCTGCCGGACGCCTGCAACCCGTGTTCGCGCTGCTGCGCAGCGATCTGCTCGACAGCCTGCAGCGCTACCTGGAGGCCGGCGGACGCAAGGTCGAATCCTGGCTCGACGACGTGGGATATGTCCGCGTGCCCTTCGAGGATCCAGGCTGCTTCGACAATATCAACCTGCCGCAGCAACTGCAGGCGCTGCGCGGCGGGCCCGACCCACGGGCCTGAGCCCTGCGCGCCCGAAGCCCGCCTGCCGAACGCCTTGCCGATGCCTACCAACCCCACGCTTCGCCACGTCCCGGGCAGCGCCTCGACGGCGCCGCCCTCCCCGATCCCCGTGGCGCAGGCCCGGCAGCTGCTGGCGGGGCTTGCCGCGCCCGCGCTGGATCCCGTGGAGATCGGGCTGCACGAAGGCCTGCAACGGGTGCTCGCCGCCGACCTTGTCGCCCCTTTCGACGTGCCACCGCACGACAACGCGGCGATGGACGGCTACGCGCTGCGCAGCGCCGACCTGCTGGCCGGGCAGACCACCCGCCTGCTCCTGGCAGGCCACGCGCTGGCCGGCCACTCCTTCGGCGGCCGGCTGCCGGCGGGCGGCTGCGTACGCATCACCACCGGCGCCGTGCTTCCGGCCGACTGCGACTGCGTGGTGCCGCAGGAGCAGTGCCGGGTGGGCGATGGCGCGATCGAAGTCGATGCGGGCGTCGTGGCTGCCGGATCCAACGTGCGCCGCCGGGGCGAGGATCTGCAGGCCGGTAGCGCGGCGCTGCGCGCGGGGCGACTGCTGCGCGCGGCCGACCTCGGCCTGGCCGCCTCACTGGGCATCGGACGGCTCCCGGTGCTGCGACGCCTGCGGGTGGGCTACCTGTCCAGCGGAGACGAGCTGCGCTCGATCGGCCAGGCGCTCGACCCCGGAACCCTGTACGACAGCAACCGCCACACCCTGTGGGCGATGCTTAACCGCCTGGGCTGCGAGGCGCTGGATCTCGGGTTGGTTCCCGACGACCCTCAGCGCATCGAGGCCGCGCTGCTGCGCGGGTCGGAGGCAGCCGACGTGATCATCACCTCCGGCGGCATGGGCATGGGTGAGGCCGACCACCTTTCGCGCACCCTGGCCCGGCTGGGCAGCATCAGCTTCTGCCAGGTCGAGATGCGTCCGGGTCGCCCGCTGGCCTGCGGCACCCTGCACCACGCGCCGCGGCCGGTCGTGCTCGTGGGCCTGCCGGGCAACCCGGTGGCGGTCATGGTGGCCTTCTATGTGCTGGTGCGCGAACTGCTGCTGCGCCTGATGGGAGCCCGGGTTGCGCCGATGCCGACGCTGCGGGTGCGCAGCGCACAGCCGCTGCGCAAGCGCCGCGGACGCACCGAGTACCAGCGCGCCACCCTGCAGCGCCTCGAAGACGGCAGCTGGCAGGCGCGCAGCACCGGCAACCAGGGCTCCGGAATCCTGCACTCGATGAGCCAGGCCGACGGCCTGCTGGTGCTGGCTCCCGAGCAGGGCGACGTGGCCGCCGGAGACTGGCTGGATTTCCTGCCCTTCGAAGCTTTGGCCTGAAGCCCGTGCGGTCGCGCGGAACCGCGCAGGCCTTAGAAGATGCTGTTGATCAGGTCCTCGCCCAGGCCGATGCCGGCGCCCATCGCGATCGCCTGGCCGAAGCCCGAGCCGAGGAAGCCGCGCAGCGCCGAACCCATTCCACCCTGCTGGGGGTATGCGGCCGCCTGCGGGTAGCCCGGCGCGTAGGCCGGTTGCTGCTGCACAACCTGCGGCTGCATCGGCGGGCTGTTCTGCAGACGCTCGTGCTCGGACTGCCACATGCCGTGGATGGCCTGCAGCAAGGCGTTGGTCTGCTGCTGCTGCGCCTGTACGGCCAGCGCGAGTTCGCGCAGGTCGAGCTGCCATTCGCGGGCCTCTGTATTGCCCGACTGGGCAGCCGCCTGCAGCTTGCCGGCCAGGGCCTGCAACTGCTGCGCGATGCCTTGATCCTGGGCCTGCAGCTGGGAGTAGGCCTGGTCGATCGTCGGAACGTCCATTTCACTTCTCCTTCGCGTGGTTGATCGAATACCTGGGAATTTCGATGGTCACGTCCTGCTCGTGCAGGATGGCCTGGCAGGATAGCCGCGAGGTGGGCTCCAGGCCCCAGGCGCGATCGAGCAGATCCTCCTCGCTTTCATCGGGTTCACCCAGGTCATCGTAGCCCTTGCGCACGACCACATGGCAGGTCGTGCAGGCGCAGGACATCTCGCAGGCATGCTCGATCTCGATGCCGTGTTCCAGCAAGGCTTCGCACAGCGAGGTGCCGCGCTCGGCCTCGACGCGGGCGCCCTGCGGGCAATATTCGGGATGGGGCAGGACGGTGATCACGGGCATCGATTCAATCTCCTGCCGAACCCAGGCTGTCTACGCTGCGGCCGGCCAGCGCGCGCCGGATGCTGCGGTTCATGCGTTGCGCGGCAAAGCCCTCGGTGGCCCGCGCCAGGTGCTGGGTGGCCTCGCCGATGGCCTGCGCATCCTCGCCGCGCACGGCCTGCGCCAGCGCGGCCATGGCCTCATGGATGGACGCGCGCGACGGCGGGTCGAGGAGGTCGGCATCGGCCTGCATGGCGCCGCGCGTGGCATCGAGCAGTCGTTCGGCCTCGACCTGGCGTTCCCTCAGGTTGCGCGCCACGGCGTCGGCGTCGGCGCTGTGGAAGGCCGAGCGCAGCATGTCGGCGATCTGGCGGTCGTCCAGACCATAGCTGGGCCGTACCTCGACCTGCGCCTGCACTCCGCTGGTGGATTCGCGCGCGCTGACCTGCAGCAAGCCGTCGGCATCGACCTGAAAGGTCACCAGCACGCGCGCCGCGCCGGCCGGCATCGGCGGGATGCCGCGCAACTCGAAGCGCGCCAGCGACCGACAGTCGGCCACGAGTTCGCGTTCGCCCTGCACGACATGGATGGACATCGCCGTCTGCCCGTCCTTGAAGGTGGTGAATTCCTGTGCGCGCGCGGTCGGGATGGTGCTGTTGCGCGGGATCACCCGCTCCACCAGCCCACCCATGGTCTCCAGCCCGAGCGACAGCGCGATCACGTCGAGCAGCAGGGTGTCGTCCCCGCCGTTGCCCGCTAGGGCATGCGCCTGGCGCGCAGCGCCCAGCGCCACGACCTGGTCGGGATCGAGGTCGAGCATCGGCTCGCGGCCGAAGAAGGCGCGCACCGCATCACGCACCGCAGGCATGCGTGTGGCCCCGCCGACCAGGATGACCCCGGAGGCCTGCGCGACCCCGATGCCCGCGTCGTCGAGCACCTGCCGCAGGATGTCCACCGTGCGCGCGGTCAGGTCGGCGGTACAGGCGGCCAGATCCTGCTGGTGCAGCGTGGTGTCGATGCGCCCGGCCGGGCCCAGATCGAGGCGCACCTGCACGGTGTCGCGCGCGCTCAGCGCCTCCTTGGCCTGGCGCGCGACGCGCAGCAACTCCGCCTGCCCCGCCGCGTCGCGTTCGCCCAGCGCGCCGCGGCGCGCGAGTTCGGAGGCCAAGCGCTGGTCGTAGTCGTCGCCCCCGAGCGCGGTGTCGCCGGCGGTGGCCAGCACCTCGAACACGCCTCGGCTCAGGCGCAGCAGCGACACGTCGAAGGTGCCGCCCCCCAGGTCGTACACCGCCCACACGCCGGAGGCCGAACGATCCAGGCCGTAGGCCAGCGCCGCCGCGGTGGGCTCGTTGATCAGGCGCAGCACCTGCAGGCCCGCCAGGCGGGCGGCGTCCTTGGTCGCCTGGCGCTGGGCGTCGTCGAAATAGGCGGGCACGGTGATCACCGCGCCCACCGGCTCGACCTGCAGCGTCTGGCGCGCGCGCTCGGCGAGCACGCGCAGGATGTCGGCCGACACTTCCACCGGGCTGCGCACCCCGGCCACCGTGCGCAGCGCGACCATGCCGGGCCGATCCTCGTAGTCGTATGCGCTGCGCTGCGGCGCTTCCAGGTCACCGAGTTCGCGGCCCATCAGACGCTTGACGGACACCACGGTATTGCGCGGATCGCTGGTCTTGTCGGCCAGTGCCTGCCAGCCCACGATCGGCTGCGTACCCGCGCCGTAGCGCACCGCCGAAGGCAGCAACACCCGCCCGGAGGTATCGGGAAGGCATTCGGCGACCGAACTGCGCACCACGGCAACCAGGGAATGGGTGGTTCCCAGGTCGATGCCGATGGCCACCCGTCGCTGGTGCGGTTCGGCGGACTGTCCGGGTTCGGAAATCTGGAGCAAGGCCATGCTGGGTTCTGCGCACCCCGTGGCGCGCATGCGAAAGGTGGAGGCGAAGGCGGCGGCGGACGGGGGCGAGATCGCCTCAGGCGGCCGCTCCCGAGGGCGTGCGCGCGCATTGCGCGGCGAGGTCGCGCCGGAACTTGTCGATGAACATCAGGACTCGCACCTCGGCCGCGGCCTGGTGCGCCGCCTGCGCAAGGTCGGTGGAAGCGTCGAGCAGTTGCGCCAGGCGCGCCAGAACCTGGGCCCGACGCTCGTCGACCTCTTCCTGCAAGGCCTGCAGTTGTCCGGCATCGCCGCCGTCGCGCGCCTCTTCGAGCTGCTCGCGCCACTGCATCTGCTCGCCGAGGAAGGCCGCCGGCATCGCCGTGTTGCGCTCGGCGTCGACCGAGGCGCCACGCAACGCGCACAGGTACGCGGCGCGTTCCAGCGGGTCGCGCAGCGTGCGGTAGGCGGTGTTGACCAGCGTCGACCACTGCATCGCCAGCCGCGCCTGCGCCGCACCGCCGCCTGCGAAACGATCCGGGTGCACCAGGGTCTGCAGCCTGCGCCATGCCGCGGCCAGCATCTCGGAGTCGATCGCGAAACGCTGCGGCAGGTCGAACAGGGCGAAATAGTCTGCGGCCAGATCCGGGCAGGCGAGATCGCCGCAGGACGGCGCGCCGCAGGGAAGCTTGGCGCAGGCCAGATCGGGCTCGGGCTCGATGGCCAGGCGACGAGCCAGCCCGCCGCCCGGCGGGAAGGTACGGTCGGCGCGCAATTCAGATCCTGAACGACTCACCACAGCCACAGCGGTCGCGTTCGTTCGGGTTGTTGAACTTGAATCCCTGCTGGAGGCCTTCCCGCACGAAATCCAACTCAGTGCCGTCCAGGTAGCTCAGACTCTGGGGATCGATCAGTACCTTCACGCCATGGCTTTCGAACACCTGATCCTCGGGGGCGACCTCGTCGGCGTATTCGAGCTTGTAGGCCAGGCCCGAACAACCGCTGGTTCTGACCCCAAGGCGCACGCCAACGCCCTTGCCACGCTGGCCGAGGTATTTGGACACATGCCTTGCAGCGCTTTCCGTCAGGGTAACCGACATTGCCAATCGCTCCGCTTGCGTCCGTCGCCTCAGGCAGCGGCCTGGGCTGCCTGCACGGTCTCGACCTGCGCTGCGGCTCCCGCGTGGTGCTTGCGGTAGTCCTCGACAGCGGCCTTGATCGCGTCCTCGGCAAGGATCGAACAATGGATCTTCACCGGCGGCAGCGCCAGTTCCTCGGCGATGTGGGTGTTGCGAATCTGCAGCGCATCGTCCAGGGACTTGCCCTTGACCCACTCGGTGACCAGCGAGGACGACGCGATCGCCGAGCCGCAGCCGTAGGTCTTGAAGCGGGCGTCCTCGATGATTCCCTGCTCGTTGACCTTGATCTGCAGCTTCATCACATCGCCGCAGGCCGGCGCACCGACCATGCCGGTGCCCACCGAGGGGTCGTCCTTCGCAAAGGAACCGACGTTGCGCGGGTTCTCGTAGTGGTCGATGACCTTGTCGCTGTATGCCATGATGTTCTCTCCTGATAGCTGATGGTCAAACCGCTGCCCGGATCGCTCAGTGCGCGGCCCACTGGATGGTGTTCAGATCGACTCCGTCCTGGTGCATCTCCCACAACGGAGACAGTTCACGCAGCTTGCCGACCTTTTCCTTCAGCAGGGCCACTGCCTGATCGATCTGCTCGACCGTGCTGAAACGTCCGATGGTCATGCGCAGCGAGGAGTGCGCGAGTTCGTCGCTGCGCCCCAGCGCCCGAAGCACGTAGGACGGCTCCAGACTGGCCGAGGTGCAGGCCGATCCGCTCGATACGGCAATGCCCTTCAGCGCCATGATCAGGGACTCCCCCTCGACGAAATTGAAGCTTGCGTTCACATTGTGCGGCACCCGGCGCTCCAGGCTGCCGTTGATATAGACCTCTTCGATTCCCGCCAGGCCGTCGAGCAGTCGCGCCTGCAGCATCCGCACGCGTTCGATCTCGCTGCCCATCTCCAGCCGGGCGATGCGGTAGGCCTCGCCCATGCCGACGATCTGGTGGGTGGGCAGCGTTCCCGAGCGCATGCCGCGCTCGTGCCCGCCGCCGTGCATCTGCGCCTCGATGCGCACGCGGGGCCTGCGGCGCACGAACAGCGCGCCAATGCCCTTCGGGCCATAGGTCTTGTGCGAAGCCAGGCTCATCAGGTCGATCGGGCTGTCCCGCAGGTCGATCGCGACCTTCCCGGTGGCCTGCGCGCCATCGACATGCAGCAGGATGCCACGCTCGCGGCACACCGCACCGATCGCGCCGACGTCCTGGATCACCCCGATTTCGTTGTTCACCAGCAGGATCGAGGCCAGGATGGTGTCCGGGCGCAGCGCCTTGCGGAAGCGGTCGAGGTCGAGCAGGCCGTCCGCCTCGACATCGAGATAGCTGACTTCGAAACCCTGGCGCTCGAGCTCGCGGCAGGTATCGAGCGTGGCTTTGTGCTCGGTGCGCAAGGTGATGATGTGCTTCCCACGGCCCTGGTAGAAATGCGCCGCGCCCTTCAGCGCGAGGTTGATCGACTCGGTGGCGCCGGAGGTCCATACCAGTTCACGGGGGTCGCAGTGCACCAGTTCGGCGACCTGGAAGCGCGCGCGCTCGACGGCCTCCTCGGCCTCCCATCCCCAGGCATGGCTGCGCGACGCGGGATTGCCGAAGTGCTCATACAGCCAGGGAATCATGGCTTCGACGACGCGCGGATCGACCGGGGTGGTCGCTCCGTAGTCCATGTAGATCGGGAAATGAGGTGTGGTGGGCATGATCGAGGACAAGTACGCTTTCGGCTCTCGCTATCTGTGGCTTTGCCTGGGTCTACCAGGATCTATCTTCTTCTATCCGCTTTCATTTGCTTCCATCTTGCGCTACCCGGGCACTCATTGTGTGCTAACTGAACACCCTTGGACGCAACGTGGTTATCACGATCGCACGGACTGCAGGCCAAGCAGCCATCCGGAGCTGCCCGCGGGGCTCGCGCCCTGCAAGCAGCCCCGAAAACACTCAGGCCAGGTTCTGCGCCAGGTTGAACACCGAGTTCGGCGCCCGCACCTTGGCCGGCTTGACCGCGGGCAACGGCGACACCGGCTTGCGGATGACCGCGGTCTGCTCGATCGACACCCCCTGCGCAAGGTTCTGCTCGACCATCGCCTTGAGGTTCACCGAATCGAGGAACTCGACCATCCGGGTGTTCAACGCAGCCCAGAGATCGTGGGTCATGCAGCGGCCATCGACCCCTTCCCCCTGGCAATTCGACTTGCCACCGCACTGCGTGGCGTCCAGAGGCTCGTCCACCGCGATGATCACATCGGCGATCGAGATGTCCTCCGGCCGCCGCGCCAGGCTGTAACCACCGCCGGGCCCGCGCACCGACTCCACCAGTTCGTGCCGGCGGAGCTTGCCGAACAACTGCTCCAGGTACGAAAGGGAGATGCGCTGGCGCTGGCTGATGCTGGCGAGGGTCACCGGACCCAGGTGCTGGCGCATCGCCACGTCGATCATTGCAGTGACGGCAAATCTTCCTTTGGTCGTCAGTCTCATGGTGCTCTCCAAGTGTGCGAGCGCAGCCGCCTGCAGAAGCCTCGGACGGGTGTCGCCCAGGCCGCGGGCCGCGCCGCGCAATACCTGACGAATTCAGTCGGGATTTTAGAAAACCCGACTGATTTCGTCAACTTCCCTGTTCGTGCATACGGCAACATATCGTCGCTTTCTGTCACAAACAGGGCCTCGAGTCGATAAGAGTCGCGCCGCGTGGCTTGGTTCCCCAAAGACCACAGTGGAGTGACAAGTTATTGGTATATCGAGGTTTTTTGCAGATCCGCGCAACGGGATCCCTCGCTGATCAAACGACGATTCAGTCGCTTAGAATCTGATCAATCTGAAAAACCAATGAGACTGACCCTTCGCCAACTCGATGTGATGGTCGCTGTCGCACGCACCGGCAGCACGACCGAGGCGGGCCGGGATCTGTCGATGTCGCAATCGGCGGTCAGCGCCGCACTGGGCGAACTGGAGAGCCAGCTCGGCACCAAGGTCTTCGACCGCGTCGGCAAGCGCGTGGTGCTCAACGACAGCGGCCGGCTGCTGCTGCCGAGCGCGCGCGCGGTGCTCGACCAGCTGCGCGAGATCGAGCATCTCTTCGATGACGGCGCCAGCGCGTTGCGCGTGGGCGCCAGCACGACCGTCGGCAGCTACATGATGCCTGCGCTGCTCGGCGCCTTCCAGCGCCGCTGGCCGCTGGCGCAACTCGAACTCGAGGTGGAAAATACCCGCGAGGTCGTCGAGGCCGTGGCCACCTACCGCGTCGACGTGGGTTTCATCGAAGGCTCCTGCCACCATCCCGAGCTCGAGGTGCGCCCGTGGCTGGAAGACGAGCTGTGCGTGGTCGCCGCCCCAGGCCATCCGCTGGCGCGGCAGCCAACCAGCGTCGGCGCGCTGGCCGCTGCGCGCTGGATCCTGCGCGAGCCCGGTTCGGGAACCCGCGAAACCGTGGACTCCCTGCTGCTGCCGCACCTGGGAGCCTTCGGCTCGACCATGCACCTGGGGAATTCCGAAGGCATCAAGCGCGCGGTCGCCGAGGGCATGGGCCTGAGCTGCCTGTCGTTGCGCGTGGTGCAGGACTGGCTGGACAGCGGCCGCCTGCTGCGGGTCGATAGCGCCCTACCCCGCCTGCGCCGCATGCTGTTCCGCATTCTCCCCCGCCGCAAGGTTCTTTCTCCGGGCCTGCAGCGTTTCCTCGACCATTGCGAACAATGGCGCTGAGCACGCGTGGGCATCGTCCCGGTGTCCGCTTGCACCCCGCACCCCATCCACTGCCATGTCCGAATCCCCCGAGCACAAACCCGCGACCGTGCCCCGCCTGACCTCGCTTTCGCACGGCGGAGGCTGCGGCTGCAAGATCGCCCCCGCGTTGCTGCAGGACATCCTGCGCCAGCAGCTCGCGCAGACCGTCCCCCCGCAGCTGCTGGTGGGCACCGAGACCGCCGACGACGCCGCGGTCTGGCAGCTCGACGAACACCAGGCGCTGGTCGCCACCACCGACTTCTTCATGCCCATCGTCGATGACCCGGTCGACTTCGGGATGATCGCGGCGACCAATGCGATTTCCGATGTCTACGCGATGGGCGCGCGCCCGGTGCTGGCGCTGGCCATCGTCGGCATGCCGGTGGGCGTGCTGCCGCCGCAGACCATCGGCGACATCCTGCGCGGCGGCCAGCAGGCCTGCGCGCGCGCCGGCGTGGTGGTCGCCGGCGGGCATTCGATCGATTCGGTGGAACCGATCTACGGCCTGGCCGTGATCGGCCTCGGTGCGCCCGCGCGCATCCGTCGCAACCGCGACGCGCGCGATGGCGATCTGCTGGTGCTGGGCAAGCCGCTGGGCGTGGGCATCTATTCGGCGGCGCTGAAGAAGGATCGCCTGGACGCCGCCGGCTACCGCGCCCTGGTAGCCAGCACCACCCGCCTGAATACTCCGGGCCCGCTGCTGGCACAGATCGACGGCGTGCACGCACTCACCGATGTCACCGGATTCGGCCTGCTCGGCCACGCCCTCGAGGTCTGCCGCGGTTCGGGTCTGGCCGCGCGCATCCGCGCCGACGCCGTGCCCTTGCTGCCGGGGGTGCGCGAACTGGCCGCCGCCGGCCTGCTCACCGGGGCCTCGCGGCGCAACTGGGAAAGCTACGGCGCGGAGGTTCGGCTCGAGTGCGCCGACGATCTGGCGCAGAGCCTGCTGACCGACCCGCAGACCTCCGGCGGCCTGCTCGTGAGCTGCGACCCTGCGGCGCTGCCGCGGGTGCTCGAGGTGTTCGCCGCCGAGGGCTTCGCCGACGCCGCGCCCATCGGCCGCCTGCAGCGGGGCGCGCCGGGCATCGTCGTGGAGTAGCGGACTGCCGGTCATGGCCCGCCCCCGGGGCCGGGCCGCCCCGGCCCACCTTCAGGCGGCCTGGCGCGCAGGTGCGACCGCCGGCAAAGGCCCGCAGGCGCACTGCAGGTTGCGGTCGCCCCAGACGTTGTCCACCCGCCCCACCGGAACCCAGTACTTGCCCGCGCGCAGCGCCGGCAGCGGGTACGCCGCCTGCTCGCGGCTGTAAGGATGGTTCCAGGTGGCCTCGAGCAGGGACTCGGCGGTGAACGGGGCGGCCTTCAACGGGTTGTCGTCGCGCGGCCACTCGCCGCGCTCGACGCGGGTGATCTCCTCGCGGATGGCGACCATGGCTTCGACGAAGCGGTCGAGCTCCGACAGGGGTTCGCTCTCGGTGGGCTCGATCATCAGCGTGCCCGGCACCGGAAAGCTCATCGTCGGCGCGTGGAAGCCGTAGTCGATCAGGCGCTTGGCGACGTCCTCGTTGCTGATGCCGCTCGACTCCTTCAGCGCGCGCAGGTCGATGATGCACTCGTGTGCCACCCAGCCGCCGGCACCGCTGTACAGCACCGGAAAATGCGGAGCCAGGCGCCGCGCCAGGTAGTTCGCGCCGAGCATGGCCACCGCACTGGCCTGGCGCAGGCCCTCGGCGCCCATCATGCGTATGTACATCCACGCAATGGGCAGCACGCCGGCATTGCCCAGCGGCGCCGCGCTGACCGCGCCGACCGCCCCCGCGCCGCCGCTGCCGGCGCCGTGCCCGGGCAGGAACGGGGCCAGATGCGCGCGCACGGCCACCGGGCCGACGCCGGGGCCGCCGCCGCCATGCGGAATGCAGAAGGTCTTGTGCAGGTTCAGGTGCGACACATCGGCGCCGAACTCCGGCGGACTCACCAGCCCGACCATCGCATTCATGTTGGCGCCGTCGACATACACCTGGCCTCCATGCTGGTGGACGATGTCGCAGATGTCGCGCACCTGCGGCTCGAACACGCCATGTGTCGACGGGTAGGTGATCATGCAGGCAGCCAGCCGCGGCGCGTGCTCGCGCGCCTTCGCGCGCAGATCGTCGAGGTCGACGCTGCCCTGGCTGTCGCAGGCCACCACCACCACCTGCATGCCGGCCATGTGCGCCGAGGCCGGATTGGTGCCGTGCGCCGACGAAGGGATCAGGCACACATCGCGCGCCGCCTCGCCGCGGCTGCGATGCCAGGCGCGGATGGCCAGCAAGCCGGCATATTCACCCTGCGAGCCGGCGTTGGGCTGCAGGCTCACGGCGTCGTAGCCGGTGGCCTGCGCCAGCCACTGCTGCAGATCCTCGGCCAGGCGCTGGTAGCCGCGCAGCTGCCCGGCCGGCGCGAAGGGGTGCAGGTCGGCGAACTCCGGCCAGCCGATGGGCTCCATCTCGCTGGTCGCGTTGAGCTTCATCGTGCACGAGCCCAGCGGGATCATCGCGCGATCGAGGGCGATGTCCTTGTCGGCCAGGCGGCGCAGATAGCGCAGCATCTGTGTCTCGCCGTGGTAGGCGTGGAACACTTCATGGCCGAGGTAGGCGCCTTCGCGTGCAAGCTGTGCCGGCCAGCGCGCCACCGCGCCCGCCACCACGTCCTCGAACACCCCGGCGACGGCCGCCTGCATGCCGCGTGCCGACGCGAACACGCCGAGCAGCGCCAGCACGTCGGCGCGCTCGACGGTCTCGTCCAGACTGATGCCCACCTCCTGCGCCCCGGCGCGCCGCAGGTTGATGCCGGCGGCGACGCTGGCAGCGTGCACGGCATCGGTGTGCTCGCCGGTGCGCACGCACAGGGTGTCGAAGAAGTGCTCGTGGCGCAGCTCCCAGCCCTGCGCGCGCAGGGCGTCGGCGAGTGCCGCGGCGTAGGCGTGCACACGCTGCGCGATGCGGCGCAGCCCATCGGGGCCGTGGTAGACCGCGTACATCGCCGCCAGCACCGCGGGCAGCACCTGCGCGGTGCAGATGTTGCTGGTCGCCTTCTCCCGCCGGATGTGCTGTTCGCGCGTCTGCAGCGCGAGCCGCAACCCGGGGTTGCCACGCGCATCCACGCTGGCGCCGACCAGGCGCCCCGGGAGCTGGCGCTTGAGGGCATCACGCACCGCCATGTAGGCGGCATGCGGTCCGCCGCCGCCCAATGGCAAGCCGAAGCGCTGCGTCGAGCCGACGGCGATGTCGGCTCCCAGTTCCCCCGGCGGGCGCAGCACGGTGAGCGCCAGGATGTCGGCCGCAATGATCACCAGGCTGCCGCGCGCATGCGCCGCGGCGATGGTCTGGCGCAGGTCGTGCACCCCGCCGTCGACCCCCGGATACTGCAGCAGCAGGGCAAAGCCATCGACCTCCGCGGCCCGCGCAGCCGGCCCCTCGATGACGCGCAGGCCGATGGGCTCGGCGCGCGTGCGCAGCACCTCCAGGGTCTGCGGCAGCACGTCGTCGGCCACGTAGACGACGTCGCTGGCGTGCCTGGAAACCCGCCGCGCCAGGGTCACGGCCTCGGCCGCCGCGGTGGCTTCATCGAGCATCGAGGCATTGGCCACGTCGAGCCCGGTGAGATCGGCGACCATCGTCTGAAAGGTCAGCAGCGCCTCCAGCCGGCCCTGGCTGATCTCCGGCTGATAGGGGGTGTAGGCGGTATACCAGGCCGGATTCTCCAGCACGTTGCGGCGGATCACCCCGGGCATGCGCGTGCCGGAGTAGCCCTGGCCGATGAAGCTGCGCAGCACCTGGTTCTGCGTGGCGATGCCCCGCAGTTCCTGCAGGGCCTGCTGCTCGCCGCAGGCGGCGGGCAGCTGCATCTGCGCGGAACGTCGGATGGAATCCGGGATCACGGCCTGCAGCATGTCCTCCAGGCTGCGCGCGCCGAGCGTGCGCAGCATCTGCTGCTGCTGCGTGGAGTCGGGGCCGATGTGGCGCCTGCGGAATTCCGCGGCATCCTCGAGCTCGGCCAGGCCTGGAAATGGGGGTTGGGACATGGTGCGCGGGCTCCGGGTTCGGCGGCCGCGCCGAGGCGCCGGCCGGCCTGCCGATGGCAAGGTGCGTCGGGAAATTCGGGCCGCGGCGCCTCAGGCGCCGGCGAGCAGCTGGTCGTAGGCGGCCTGGTCGAGCAGGGAGTCGAAATCGGCAGCGCTCGACGGACGCAGCCGGAAGAACCAGCCGGCGCCCTGCGGGTCGGTATTGGCCAGCGCCGGATCGGCGACCAGCGCATCGTTGACGGCAACGATCTGCCCGCCCATCGGCATGTACACATCGGCGGCGGCCTTCACCGACTCCACCACCGCGGCGGCTTCGCGCGCCGCGATGTCGCGCCCCGGCGCCGGGAGCTCGACGAACACGACGTCGCCCAGCGCATCCTGCGCATGCGCGGTGATGCCCACGGTCAGGGTGCCGTCGTCTTCCTGGCGAACCCATTCGTGGTCGGGGGTGTACTTGGTGCTCATGGCGGAACTCCGGATCGGGGTGGAGGGAGATGGAGAATGGGGCGCTTGCGCCGGGGCGCCTTCAGGCACGGGCGTAGCGGTGGGCGACGAAAGGCATCGACACCACCTGCATCGCAAGCAGCTTGCCGCGCACGACGGCCAGCAGTTCACTGCCCGCGGCGCTCAGCCGGGGCTCGACGTAGCCCATCGCGATCGCCGCGTCGGCGCTCGGAGTCAGCGCGCCGCTGGTCACGCTGCCGATCGCTAGGCCCGCGGCGTCGCGCAGCTCCGTGCCTTCGCGCACGGGGGCGCGCTGCAGGCCGCGCAGCCCGACGCGCACGCGCCCGAGGCCGGAAGGGTCGTCGAGCTGGGCCAGCACGACCTCGGCGCCGGGAAAACCCCCGGCGCGCGCGCCGCCGCGCCTGCGCACCGTCTGGATCGACCATTGCAGGCCCGCCTGCACCGGAGTCGTCGTGGTGTCGATATCGTGGCCGTATAGGCACAGACCTGCCTCCAGGCGCAAGGTGTCGCGCGCGCCCAGCCCGGCCGGCGCGACCCCGGGCAGCTCGAGCAGCGCGCGCGCCAGCGCCGCGGCATGGGCGCCTGGAACCGAGATCTCGAAACCGTCCTCGCCGGTGTACCCGCTGCGGCTGAGGAACACCCAGGCGGAACCGACGCTGGCCGGCAGCTGGGTCCAGGCCGTGTCCATGAAGCGCATGCCCGCCACCCCGGGCAGCAGCTGCTGCAGGGCCTGCGCCGCCTGCGGGCCCTGCAGCGCCAGCAGGGCCTGGCGCTGCAGCGGCTCGACGGTGCAGCGCGCGCCCAGGTGTCCCCGCAGCCAGTCGAGGTCGTGCTGCTTGCGCGCGGCATTGACGACCAGGAAGTATTCGTCGGGCGCACCGACCTCGCCGCTGCGCGGGCGATGCGACAGCATCAGATCGTCGAGGATGCCCCCACCGGCGTCGAGCAGCAGGCCATAGCGCTGGCGCCCCGAGGCCAGCCCCTGCACGTCGATCGGCAGCAGGCTTTCCAGCGCCTGCGCCGCCTGCGCACCGCGCAGCCACAGCTGGCCCATGTGGGATACGTCGAACAGCGAGGCCGCGGCGCGGGTGTGCCGGTGCTCGGCGACGATCCCCGCGCCATATTGCAGGGGCATCGAGTAGCCGGCGAAAGGCACCATGCGGGCGCCGAGGCTCAGGTGCAGATCGTGCAGCGGCGTGCGCTGCAGTTCGGCCGTGGTGGCGGAGGTTGGATCGGACACGCGAGGCTCCCTGGACCAAAGAACGCAGCGTCCCCATGTCCGCTGCCCCGGCCCCCGCTGTCCTTGGTACCTGAGAGATTGACCCGGCCTGCGCCGGGCTTGCCCCTTCGGTGGACGCCGCAGCGCGGCGCCGCTCTCCAGTGAGGTGAATCCCGATGCGGGATCCCGTCAGTCCTGTTGCCTGCGCGATACGCCCGGCGATCCGGCCTCAGCGCCGCACCGCCTGCTTACGCCTTCGGCGGCCTGACGCGCGGCATCTGCGCCTGCGCCAGGCACTCTCCTGACCGCGCGCAGTGTATCCCAATCGCGCGGGGGCAGGCATCCCCGCATGCGCGGCAGCGCCGGCGGCGGCTCAGCGTTTGCTGCGATCCTGCGCGGCCGGCGCGCGCAGGCCCAGGCGATGGCGCGCGCGCTGCGCGCGCTCGCCCTGGCGCTGCTCCAGCTTGCGCATCGCGCGCCGCTGCGAAACCCCGAACATCGGGTCGATGATTTCCCACCACAGGAACAACACCCCGAGGGGAATGAAAATCCACCACCAGGACAGCGTGGCGAAGGGCCCGACGGCCTCCAGCTTCAGTCCCAGCAGCACCACGGCGACAAGCAGAATCCACATCGAAGCTCTCCTGGCGTTGGCGCGGCAGCGGCCACAAGATGTTGCAGAAATGCCTGCCTGCGGCGCTGCCGTGTCGGGTAGCATATCCGTTGCCGTAGCCGCAAGGGGATTTGTTTGCACCCTGGTCAACGAATCCGCGCGCAGCCGCGTTATCGTGCTCAGAAACACTGTGCCGACGCTTCGCTCAACCTTGGAGATTCGAGAATGAAAAGGATTGTCATTGGTGTGGCGCTCGCCGCCGCCGCGATGTCGCAGGTCTACGCGGCCGACATGATGTCGCTGGCCCAGTCGAAGAACTGCCTGGCCTGCCACGCCATCAACAAGAAGCTGGTGGGCCCCTCCTACGAGGACGTGGCCGCCAAGTACGCGGGCAAGCCCGGAGCCGAAGCCAAGCTGGTCGATGCCGTGCTGCATGGCGTGTCGGGCGTCTGGGGCCCGGTGCCGATGCCCGCGAACCCGCAGGTCACCCCGGCGCAGGCCAAGGAACTGGTGCAGTGGATCCTGAGCCTGAAGAAGAAGTGATGCCGGCGTAGAGGGGATATCCGCGCGGCGGCCTGGCCGACCGCGATCGACGGCATCGCCTCGAGCAGAAGAACGGGAGCGCAGGCTCCCGTTTTTTTTGCCGCCACGCGGGGTCAGGCCGGGTGATCCTGCTCCTCGACCCATTGCATCGCGCTGCGCGTGAGCTCGCTGCCGCTGCGCAGGTTCAGCTTGCGCTTGGCTTTCTCGCGGTGGGATTCGACCGTCTTCACGCTCAGGTGCAACTGCGCGGCGATCTGCGAGGGCTTCTGGCCGCGGCCGATGAGCTCGAACACCGCCAGTTCGCGCGCCGTCAGGCAGGCAATGGTCGGCGCCGGCGCGACGACGCCACCGCGCATTCCGTGCACGGCCTGCTCGGTCATCGCCGGGCTGAGCCAGACGCCGCCACGCAGGCAGGAGCGCACGGCGTCGACGACGTGGCGTCCGGCTTCTTCCTTGCTCACGTAGCCGCAGGCACCGGCGCCCAGCGCACGCAGGGCGAACAATCGCTCGTCGTGCATCGAGCACACCAGCACCTTGACCTGCGGGTGCTGCGCGAGCAGGCGCTTGATCAGTTCCAGTCCGTTGCCGTCTCCAAGCGACAGGTCGGTGACCACCAGATCGGGCTGCAGCGCGCGCACGCCGAGCAAGGCCTCGGCGAGGCTCGATGCCTCGCCACAGACCAGCAGATCCGGCTCGCCTTCGAGCAGCCCGCGCAAGCCCATGCGCACCAGCGGGTGGTCATCGACGATCAGCACGCGCCAGCGGCGCGCCTGGGCCTCGCCGGGCGCGCAAGACCCCGTGGGTCGGTTCATGACAGACCTCGGCCTCGCCGGACGCGCGGTGCGCCGACGCGCGGGCGACCATCCGGCGGGCACAGGCTAGCGCATTCGGGTACACCTGCCAAGCGCTGGCCCGCGGGCCGCTGGCGCCCCGGCATCAGGCGGCGGCCGCGATATGCGCCTGCGCGGCGCGCACCGCCGGCATGGGCGGGCGCGCGGCCAGCCGCGGCTCGCTGCTGTCGAGCAGGTCGAGCAAGGCCTGGCGGTCGACGATGCGCACCCGCCTGCGCGCCAGCGCGATCAGCCCGGCGCGGTGCAGTTCGGTGAACACCCGGCTGACCGTCTCCAGGCGGAAGCCGAGGTATTCGCCGATGTCCTCGCGGCTCATGCGCAGCGTGAATTCGTCGCCGGCCAGTCCGCGTTGCACGTAGCGCTGGGACAATTCCAGCAGGAAGCGGATCAGGCGCTCGCGCACATGCATGCTGCCGAGAGCGAACTGCTGGCCCTGCGACTGCACCAGTGCCTGCGCCATGGCGCGGCACAGGTGGCGCTGCATGGACAGAAAGCGGCCGCAGATCTGTTCCATGCGCTGGGTCTCGATTTCGCAGACCTGCGAGGGCTCGAGTGCCACCACGTCCGCCCGGTACACACCACCCAGCCCCTCCAGCCCGAGGAGTTCGCCGGCCTCGTGGAAACCTACGATGCGCTGGCGTCCGTCGGCCAGGCCGACAAGGGACTTGAAGGCGCCGTTGTGCACGACGAACACGCGGGTCGCGGCCTGTCCGGCACGCACCAGGCGCGCCCCCTTGGCTACCCGCTGGGGAGTGCCCACCAGTTCGCCCAGCACCTGCGCCGACTGCTCGCCGAGCACCCCGGGTAGGCAGTTGCGACGGTGGAAGCACATCGCGCAGGCGTCGGAGGGATCCGCCGCGGCGCCTTGCGGCTGCGTCAGCACGCGCACGGACAGCGGGGCGTTCATGGCCGCCTCCCGCGCGCCCCGGCGTGGGGCGATGGAAGGAGTCGAGGAGCGTGGTTCATGGTGATCTCCCGGAATGGTGCTGCGGCGGCGCCGATCCTTGCCTCCAGCGCGAAGCCATGGACAACGATGCTAGTAACGTTTGGCTACAAGTCCCATCGGTGGATCACCGATATACCGGTCGGGGTTTCACCCGGGGATCCGTGCCCCCGGCGACGGCCGACTGCGCCACGCGAAGCTGCCGCCGATGGATAATGTCGGCGCGAGACGGTCGACCCGATGCCAGGGTCGCTCGTCGCAACAAGCTATGGCCCCTTTCCCGAGTTCCTTCATGCAAGCTCCGAACTCCTCCCCCAACGGCGGACCCATGGTTCCCAAGGCCGTGTGGATCGCTTTCGGCATCATCGGCGTGCTGATCGTCGTGTTGCTGGCCGCCGTGCTGTACAAGCTCAGCGCGCCGGCGCCGGCACTGGCGACCGACGCCTCGGCGCCGGCGACGGCTGCCGCGCCGCCGGCATCGGCGGGTACCGCGGCAGCGCCGGGCGCCCGCTCGGCCGTCGCCGTCACCGGCAGCCTGCCGACGCAAGGCGCGCCTTCGCGCTTCCCACCGCCGCAGCGCAGGCCGCTGCAACGCGATGCCGATGCCCGGCAGGACAGCGCCTCGCGGGCAGCGCAGGCGCAGTCGATGCGCGCGCCGCAGACCTTCGCGCCGCAGACCTTCGCGCCGCAAGCGCAGCCGCAGCCCCCGGTGTGCAGCGCCTGCGGCACCGTGGTCGCGGTCACCCCGGTGCAGGAAGCTGGCCAGGCCAATGGTGTCGGCGCGGTGGTCGGCGGACTGGTCGGCGGACTGCTCGGGCATCAGGTCGGCGGTGGCAACGGGCAAACCGCGGCCACGCTGATCGGCGCCGTCGGCGGCGGCCTGGCTGGCAACGAGGTGCAGAAGCGCATGGACGCCAAAACCGTCTACCGGGTCGAAGTGCGGATGCAGGACGGCAGCATGCATGCCCTGACGCTGGCCAGCCCACCGCCCGTGGGGCAGCAGGTTCTGCTGCACCCCAACGGTTCGCTGAGCCCGCGCTGACGGCACCTGAGGCCACCCGGGGGCCCCCGGGGCGGCAACAAAATGGGAAATTTTTCCAGGCAAACCTGGCCTGGAGTACCATGGCGCATTCCGGACACCGACGCGCCGCCTAGCGGCCTTGCACCGCGCCCATGGGACGTCAGCCCCTTCGCCCCCCAGGCAGCACCCCTGCCGCGCCAGCCAGCGGCCCGGCGCCCGCCGCACAGGATGTGCTGCAGGCGCTGGCGCAGGTCATGGCGCCGCTGCTGCGGCTGTTGCTGGCCAGCGGGGCCGACTACAGCCGCCTGAGTGCCGAGCTCAAGCCCCTGTTCATCGAACAGGCCTGCCTCGAGTTGCACCGTCACGGCCAGCGCCTGACGGATTCGGCGATCAGCGTGCTCAGCGGTGTGCACCGCAAGGACGTGCGGGCATGGCGCAAGGGAGGCCTGGGTCAGCGCATCGCGCAGGAGGTCTCCCCCGCCGCGCAGTTGTTCGCGCGCTGGCTTGCCAGCCCCACGCTGTGTGACGCGCAGGGCGCGCCGCGTGCGCTGCCCAGGCTGGGCAGCGTCGACTCCTTCGAAGCCCTGGCGCGCATGGTGACGCAGGACGTGCACCCCTTCACCCTGCTGGGAGAACTGCTGCGGCTGGGCCTGGTGGGCATCGAGCCGCGCGACGGGCAGGACTGGGTGGTACCCAACCCCGAGGGCTTCGTTCCCGCTCCGGGCTCGCGGGAACTGATCGAACTGTTCGGCGCCAACGTCGCCGACCATGCGCGCACCGCGGTGGGCAACCTGCTCGGCGAAGGCCCGCTGATGGAACAGAGCGTATTCGCCAGCGGGCTGAGTGCGCAGTCGACGGCGCAACTGTCCGAACTCGCGCGCCGCCTGTGGGTGCAGGCCAGGCGGCAGATGATCAGCGAAGCCAGCCGGCTGTACGAAAGCGACCGCGGGCGTGCCGATGCCAACCGGCGCATGCGCTTCGGCGCCTACTACTGGGAGCAGGCGGAACGCGTGCAGACGCCCGATGCAGCGCGGCACGACGAGGAGGACGCAGCATGAGGCGGCCCCTGCTCGTGCTGTGCGGCGCACTGCTGCTGGCTGCGCTTGCTGCCTGCGGCAGCGGCCTGCGGCCGGCGAACCGCAGCGTGGGACCGAGCAGCTCGCTGGTGCTCGGCACGGTGACCGGCTACGGCGCTACCGTGCTCGACGGCCATGCCTTCGCGGGCCCACCCCCGCACGCGTTCAACGACGACGACCCGGGAGCCGCGCTGCCGGCCGACGCCGTCAGACTCGGACAGCGGCTGGAGTGGATCGACGAAGGCGCCGCCGGCGGCGCCGCGCTGGTCGCGGCGGCCGTCGTCGGACGCCTGCAGGCCGTGGCGCCCGACGGCAGGAGCTTTGTCATCGATGGCCTGCAGATCCGCGTGAACACCGACCCCGAGCGCGCACCGGTCACCTTCTACAGCGGGCTGAAGGGTTTCGCCGCGCTGCGCCCGGGATCCATGGTGTTGCGCGTCGACGGCCCCTTTGCGGTGGACGCGCAGGGACAGCCCTACATCCTGGCCACGCGGATCGAGCCATTGCCGACGACCACGCGGCACGTGCGGCTGATCGGCGTGGTGTCTGGGCTGGAGCAGGCCGCTGGATCCTTCCACCTCGGTGCCGTTCGTGTGCGCACCGATGCGACCACCCAGGTCTATCCGGCGGGTACCGCCTTGCACGATGGCGAACTGGTCAACGTCTGGAGCCCGCGGCCCTTGCAGGGTCATGTGCTGCACGCCACCGTGGTACGCGTGCGCAGCCTGCTGGGCGCCTCCGGCGCGGTGCGCATCGGCGGCCTGCTGAGTCGGGGCATCGGGGGCATGCCGCACGTGGCCGGCATCGCCATCACCGCGACAAACGCCCGCGCCGCGGCGCGGCTCAGAGCCTTGCGCGATGGTGCCTACGTGGTGGTGCGCGGTCGCGCCGTCGCCGCCGACCGGGTGCTGGCGCGCAGCATCCGCCCCTACCGTGGTGGCGCGGCACCCGTGCAGCTGCGGGGCACCGTCAGCGACTACCGCGCGGACGGGCATTTCCGGGTTCGCTCGGTGCCGGTCGATGCCTCCGCGCTGCTCGCCGGCGAGCGGCTGCGCGACGGCAGTTTCGTGCAACTGGCGGGCCGCGTCGACCCGGCCGCCCCCGACACCGTGCTCGCCCTGCGCCTGCGCAGCATGCCGATGGCCCCGCGAGGAGCCCTCGTCGACCTGCACGGCCGCGTGAGCCAGTACGACCCTTCCCGCGGCACCCTGGTGCTGCGCTGGGACGACTCGGGGGTGACCACCGCCTGCATGGTCACCCTGGCCTCCGATGCGGTGTTCGGCGGCCTGCGCAGCGCGCAACTGCACGACGGCTCGCGGGTTCGCATCGAGGCCATGCAGACCGGCCACGGGCTGCTGGCCTACAGTGTGTCGCGCGCAACGTCGCCGACGGAAGCAGGCCGGCGCCCCTGAATCGGCATATATAATTCCGGTTCTGAACATCGGATGCGGGCCTGCCGGGTGGGCAAGGCTCCGCCGGAGGAACGCGCGATGGAAATCTCCGCCCGGGGCGCGGCCGGCCCCGCCGCCAGCTGCGAGGCACCGCTGGAAATGCTTGCTGCCTGCCACGAACGCATGCGCCTGCAGTTCGATCTGCTGCAACGCCTGCTGCAGCATCTGCAGCAGCAAGGCGCCGACGTGCAGGCGCTGGACGCCTGCGCGCGCATCCAGCGCTACTTCGACACCGCGGCGCGCGACCACCACTGCGACGAAGAGGAGGATCTGCTGCCCGCGCTGCTGGAAGCGATGGCGGGATCCGACGCGGTCTGCATACGCGACATCATCGCCCGCCTGGGCCGCGAGCACCGCGCCCTGGAGCAGCAGTGGCAGAGCCTGCGCAAGGCGCTGCAGGAAGTGCAGGCAGGCGATGCGCAGGCCTTGCAGCCGCTGCTGGTCGAGACCTTCATCGCCGCCTACCGCGACCACATCGACTACGAGCAGGCCGAGGTGCTGCCGATGGCCGAGCGTCTGCTCGACGACGAGCTGTTGCGGCGCATCGGCCGCGCCATGCGCCTGCGCCGCGGCATCCCCGACCTGCCGGCGCAGGCCTGAAGCGTTCCGGGCCTCAGGCGCGCAGGGTCGCGGCCTGCGCCGCCAGCGCGGCAATCGCCGGCCAGTCGCGCGCGGCCAGCGCGGCCGGCGGGGTGATCCACGAGCCGCCGACGCAGGCCACGTTGGGCAGCGCCAGGTACTGGGGCGCCAGCGCGCTGTCGATGCCTCCGGTGGGGCAGAACATCAGATGCGGCAGCGGACCGTGCAGCGCGCGCAGCAAGGTTCTGCCGCCCACCGCCTCGGCGGGAAACAGCTTCAGGGTGTGCAGACCCTGCGCGGCCGCGTACATCGCCTCCGAGGCGGTCGCCACACCGGGAAGAAAGGGCTCGCCGCGCCGCTGCGCCGAGGCGGCCAGATCCGGGGTCAGCCCGGGGCTGACCCCGAACATCGCGCCGTGATCCAGCGCCTGATCCCACTGCGCGCCGTCGAGCACGGTACCGGCGCCGACCACCGCCTGCGGCACCGCGTCGCGTATGCGCCGCAGCACCTGCAGCGCCTGCGGGGTGCGCAGCGTGATCTCCAGCACGGGCAGGCCGGCTCCGACCAGGGTGTGCGCGAGATCCTCGGCCAGCCCGGCGTCGGGCACGACCAGCACCGGCATCACCGGCGCCATGCGAAGGATGTCGAGGGCGTTCATCGGCTGGTCTCCATGACCGCCGCGGCGGTCTGCGTGGGGAAGTCGGGGTGACGGAACGAGGCCGCACCCTGTTCGGCGCCCTCGGCCGCCTGGCGGAAGACCCCGAACAATTCGCGGCCCCATCCGTGGGCATGATCACCGACGGCCGGCAGCGCCGGCTCGCGGGCCTGCCATTCCTGCGCGTCCATCTCGACTTCCAGCATCCCGTGCGGCGCGTCCACGATCAGCATGTCGCCATCGCGCAGGCGGGCCAGCGCGCCGCCGGCGATCGCCTCCGGCGTGACATGGATGGCCGCCGGAACCTTGCCCGAGGCGCCCGACATGCGGCCATCGGTGACGAGGGCGACATGCAGACCGCGATCCTGCAGCACACCCAGCGCGGGCGTGAGCTTGTGCAGCTCGGGCATGCCGTTGGCGCGCGGCCCCTGGAAGCGAACGACGACGACCACATCGCGATCGAGCTCGCCGCGGCCGAAGGCCGCCAGCATGTCCTCCTGGCTGTCGAAGATGCGCGCCGGGGCGCGCACCACGCGGTGTTCGGGCTTGACCGCCGACACCTTGATCACCGCCCGCCCCAGCTTGCCGGTCAGCAGGCGCAGCCCGCCTTCCGGGCTGAAGGGTTCGGCGGCACCGCGCAACACCTGTTCGTCGGCCGAGCGGGCGGGCGCGTCGCGCCAGGCCAGGCGGCCGGAATCGAGCCACGGCTCGCGGGTGTAGGCGCGCAGCCCGCCTTCGGCGACGGTGCGCACGTCGGGGTGCAGCAGTCCGGCATCGAGCAGTTCGCGAATGACCAGCGCGACGCCTCCGGCGGCATGGAACTGGTTGACGTCGGCGCTGCCGTTGGGGTAGATGCGGGTGAGCAGCGGAACCACCCGCGACAGATCGTCGAAATCGTTCCAGTCGATCACGATGCCGGCGGCACGCGCGATCGCCACCAGGTGGATGGTGTGGTTGGTCGACCCGCCGGTGGCCAGCAGCCCGACGATGCCGTTGATGATCGAGCGCTCGTCGATCATCTCGCCGACCGGGGTGAAGGCCTCGGATCCCGCGCACAGCGCCGCGGCCCGCCGCGCGGCCTGCATGGTCAGGGCCTTGCGCAACTCGGTTCCCGGGGGCACGAAGGCCGATCCCGGCAGGTGCAGGCCCATGATCTCCATGAGCATCTGATTGGAGTTGGCGGTGCCGTAGAAGGTGCAGGTGCCGGCAGCGTGGTAGGAGCGCGTCTCGGCCTGCAGCAACTCCTCGCGACCGATCAGCCCGGCCGCGTACTGCTGACGCACGCGGGATTTCTCGTCGTTGGGCAGCCCGCTGGGCATCGGGCCGGCCGGCACGAATACCGCGGGCAAGTGGCCGAAGCTCAGCGCGGCGATCAGCAGGCCGGGGACGATCTTGTCGCAGACTCCGAGGTACAGCGCGGCGTCGAAGGCGTTGTGGGTCAGTGCCACCGCGGCCGCCATCGCGATGACATCGCGCGAGAACAGCGACAGTTCCATCGACGGCTGGCCCTGGGTGATGCCGTCGCACATCGCCGGCACGCCCCCCGCGAACTGCGCGGTGGCGCCGCATTGCGCCGCCGCCTCCCTGATCCACGCCGGGTAGTCCTGCAGCGGCTGGTGCGCCGACAGCATGTCGTTGTAGGCCGACACGATCGCCAGATTCGGCGCCGGCCGCTCGCGCAACTCGGCCAGGAGAATCTTGGCCTGGCGCGGCATCGCGGCCATCGCGTGCGCCAGATTGGTGCACGACAGCCGGCCGCGCTGCACCTGGACGGCGCCGTCGCTGCGCACCCGCGCCAGATAGGCGTCCCGCGTGGGCGCGCTGCGCCGGCGCACCCGCTGCGTGACCTCGGCCAACACGGGATGCAGTTCGGAACTGGGTTTCATCACGTCTCCAGTTTGTAGTTTGACAACTTTCCGGGGCAGGGTCTGCGCCGTCCGACTGCGGCGGGCCTGCGACGAGCTGGTTGCGACCAGCCTAGCACAGAAGTCGGGCTTTGCCGATTGACCGACTGTAGTTTTCCTACATACACTGCGCAACACCACTCCCAACCCTCACCCGCCTCGGGCACTTCAGGAAACCCATGTCCACGACCCCGGCCTTTGACATGGTGCTGTTCGGCGGCACCGGCGATCTGGCGATGCGCAAGATCCTGCCCGCGCTGTTCGAGGCACACCGCGACGGCACCCTGCATCCCGACGGCCGCATCCTCGCCCTGGGGCGGGCCGCCGGGGCGCGCGACGACTACCTCGCGCAGGTGGAGCGGCAGTCGCGCGCACACGTGCGCGTCGCTGCCGACGACCCGCATTGGCAGGATTTCCTGCGACGCATCGATTTCCTGCAACTCGACGCTGAGAAGGCCGAGGATTTCCGCAGCCTGGCCGCGCGCCTGCGCGACGTCCCGCAGCAACGGGTCGTGGTGTGCTACCTGGCCACCGCGCCACGCTTGTTCGCCCCCATCTGCGCCCAGCTGGCCGCCTGCGGGCTCAACCACGACAACGTGCGGGTGGTGCTGGAGAAGCCCCTGGGCAACGACCTGCGATCCTCCGAGGAGATCAACGCCGAGGTGGCGAGGCATTTCCAGGAACAGCAGATCTATCGCATCGACCACTACCTCGGCAAGGAGTCGGTGCAGAACCTGATGGCCATCCGGTTCGGCAACGTGCTGTTCGAACCCTTGTGGCGCCGTGAATGGATCGACCATGTGCAGATCACCATCGCCGAGGATCTCGGCGTGGAAAGCCGCGGCGAGTTCTACGAGAAGACCGGTGCGCTGCGCGACATGCTGCAGAACCACCTGCTGCAGCTGCTGTGCATGGTGGCCATGGAACCCCCGGCGAGCCTGGACGCCGACGCCATCCGGGACGAGAAGCTCAAGGTGCTGAAGGCGCTCAAGCCGATGCGCGAGGACGACGTGCCGCGCTGCACGGTGCGCGGGCAGTACCGGGCCGGCGCCTCCGGAGGCAAGCCGGTGGTGGGCTATCGGCAGGAATCCGATGTCTCGCCGAACAGCCGCACCGAGACCTTCGTCGCGGTGCGCGCGGAAATCGCCAACTGGCGCTGGTCCGGGGTGCCGTTCTTCCTGCGCACCGGCAAGCGACTGGCCGATCGCCTGGCCGAGATCGTGATCAACTTCCGCCCGGTGCCGCTGAACCTGTTCGGCATGCCCGCCAGCCTGCAGGGTGTCAACCGCATGGTCATCCGCTTGCAGCCCGAGGAGCGCATCAGCCTGCACTTCCTGGCCAAGCAGGCCGGCGACGGCATGCGCCTGCAGCCCACCTCGCTGGATCTGGATCTGCTGTCGACCTCCAGCGGGCGTCGGGCCGACGCCTACGAGCGCCTGCTGCTCGACGTCATCCGCGGCCAGCTCGGCCTGTTCATGCGCCGCGACGAGCTGACCGCGGCCTGGCGCTGGGTGGAGCCGATTCTCGAGGCCTGGGCCGCCGACACCAGCGAGCCCAGAAGCTACACGGCCGGCACCTGGGGCCCGGCCGCCTCCAGCGCGCTGCTGTCGCGCGACGGGGTTGCGTGGCATGAAGAACTCTGAGACCGCGGCGCCGGCCGGCCTGCTGAGCTTCCCCGACGCGGCCACAAGGGTGGCCGCGCTGGTGGCGCGGCTCGACGAACTCCTGCGCACGGCCTGCGCACGCAAGGGCCATGCGGTGCTTGCGGTCTCCGGCGGCCGCTCTCCGGTGCCGCTGTTCGAGGCGCTGCGCATGCAGCCGCTGCCGTGGTCGAACATCCGAGTCACCCTGGTCGACGAGCGACTGGTCGCCGCCGACCACCCGGACAGCAACGAGGGGCTGGTGCGTCGCCACCTGCTGCAGGACCGAGCCGCCGCGGCGCGTCTGCAGGGCCTGGCCGGAGACCCCGCCGCGGGACTCGAGCGCTGCGCCGAGGAAGCCGACCGGCAGGCACTGCGCGCCGATGTCGCGATCCTGGGCATGGGCGACGACGGCCACACGGCGTCGCTGTTCGCCGGCGCCGCCGGCTACGAGCAGGCGATGGATCCGCAATGCCCGCGCACCTACGTCGGTCTGGTGCCGCCGCAGGCCCCGCACCCGCGCATCAGCCTGAGCCTGCGCGCCTTGCTGGAGGTGCCGGATCTGCTGCTGTCCATCGAGGGCGAGCACAAGCGCATGCTGTTCGCTTCCGCCTGCGCGGAGCCGGGCAGCGTGCTGCCGATCGCCCGCCTCCTCCACGCGCGTCGAGCGCAACTGCCAAGCTACTGGTCGCCGTGAACGCTCCCCCCTTCCCGCGCCTGCTGGGCGACATCGGCGGCACCAATGCGCGTTTCGCCCTGCAGGACGAAGCGGGCATCGGCCGGGTGCAGGTGCTGCGCTGCGCCGACTTCCCGACCCTGCAGCGGGCGATGGCTCATTACCTGGAACAACAGCGCGTGCAGGTGCGAGAAGCCGCGCTGGGCATCGCCAACCCGGTGCACTCCGATCGCCTGCGCATGACCAACCACCACTGGGAATTCTCCATTTCCGAGGTGCGCAGCGAACTCGGCCTGCAGCGGCTGCTGGTGATCAACGACTTCGCCGCGCAGGCGCTGGCGCTGCCCTTGCTGCCCGCGCAGGAACTGCAGCGCGTGGGCGGTGGCTCCGCGGTGGCCGGCGCCACGCGCGCGGTGGTCGGTGCCGGCACCGGCCTGGGCGTCGGCGCCCTGCTGCCGCAGGGCGACGGCAGCTGGCAGCCGCTGGCCGGCGAGGGCGGGCATGTCAGCTTCAGCCCCTCCGACGAGGAGGAAGTCGAACTGTGGCGCCACGCGCGGACGCGCCACGGCCATGTCTCGGCCGAGCGCCTGCTGTGCGGGCGCGGGCTGGAACTGATCCACGAATGGCTGTGCTGCCGCGACGGCGTCGGTGACTTCGCGCTCGACGCCGCCGCGATCACCCGACGCGGCCTGCAAGGGGAGGATGCGCGCTGCCGCAAGGTGCTGGAGATGTTCTGCGGCATGCTCGGCACCCTGGCCGGCAACGTCGCCCTCACGCTGGACGCGCGCGGCGGGGTGTACATCGGCGGCGGCATCGTGCCGCGCCTGGGGGAGTGGTTCGCTGCGTCCCCGTTCCGTCGCCGCTTCGAGGACAAGGGGCGCTTCGCCTCCGCGCTGGCGGCGATCCCGGTGCACGTCATCCACAGCGCGTGGCCCGGGCTGATCGGCGCCGGCGCCGCACTGCAGCAGCCGCCGCGGGAAAGCCGCGATGCTTGACCGCGTGCAGGCGGAATACGCCCAGCTCTCGGCGGCCGAGCGCCGCGTGGCCGACGAACTGCTGCGCCGCCCGAACGAATTCGCGCGCGCCGCGGTGGCCGACATCGCGCGCGAGTCCGGGGTCAGCCAGCCGACGGTGATCCGCTTTGCGCGCTCGCTGGGGCTCAGCGGACTGCAGGAACTCAAGCTCAAGCTGGCCGCCAGCCTGGTCGGCGGCGTGCCCTACGTGCATGCCGCGGTGACGCCGGGCGACGGCATGGCCGAGGTCTCGGCCAAGGTGCTGGACAACGCGATCTCGGCACTGATCCGCTGCCGCAACGAGATCAGCGCGCCGAACATGCAGCGAGCGGTCGAATGGCTGGCCGCTGCGCGCAGGGTCGAGTTCTACGGCCTGGGCAACTCGGGCATCGTCGCCGCCGACGCCCAGCACAAGTTCTTCCGTTTCGACATCGCCACCGTGGCCTACGCCGACGCGCATACCCAGTCGATGGCCGCCGCGCTGCTCGGTCCGCGCGACGTGCTGGTGGCGATCTCGCATTCCGGACGTACCAACGAACTGCTCGACGCCGTAGGCATCGCGCTGCGCAACGGCTGCCGCGTGCTGGCCATCACCTCGCCCGGCACGCCTCTGGCACGGCTGGCCACGCTGGCCATCCTGGCCGATGCCGGCGAGGACGGCGACGTGTACAGCCCGATGACATCGCGCCTGGTGCACCTGGCGTTGATCGACGCCCTGGCCGTGGGCGTGGCGCTGCGGCGCGGCCCCGAGGCCATCGCGCCACTGGAACGCACCAAGCAGAGCCTGCGCGGGCATCGGCGCCGCGCGGCCGACGACGTAGACGACGCCGACAAGGCGCACAACCCTGGCTGAGGATCGCGCATGCACCTGACCGAACTCCCCGCGTGGAAGGCGCTCTGGGGCCACTTCACGCGCGCGCGCGACTGGCACATGCGCAAGCTCTTCGAGGCCGACCCGCAGCGGGCCCGGACCTTCTGGCTGGAACATGGCGGTCTGCACCTGGACTACTCGAAGAACCGCATCACCACCCAGACCCTCACGCTGCTGCTGCAGCTGGCGCGCGAGGCCGGGGTTCCCGAGGGCATCGCCGCGATGTTCGACGGCCAGCGCATCAACACCACCGAGCAGCGCGCGGCGCTGCACGTGGCCCTGCGCAACCGATCGGCGCAGCCCATGCGCATCGACGGCGAGGACGTCATGCCCAAGGTGCTCGGAGTGCTGCAGCGCATGGCGGCCTTCGCCTCGAAGGTACGCAACGGTGAATGGCTGGGCTACAACAACCAGCCGATCACCGACGTGGTCAACATCGGCATCGGCGGATCGGATCTCGGCTCGCTGATGGTCTGCCAGGCGCTGCGCGCGCACGCCCATCCGCGGCTGAACATGCATTTCGTGTCCAACGTGGACAGCGCCCAGCTCAAGGAGACCCTGCGCCGGGTGCATGCGGAAACGACGCTGTTCATCGTCGAGTCGAAGACCTTCACCACCCAGGAGACACTGACCAACGCGCACACCGCGCGCGACTGGTTCCTGCACCGCGCACAGGACGCGACGGCAGTGGCCCGCCACTTCGTGGCGGTGTCGACGAACCTGAAGGCGGTCAGCGCCTTCGGGATCGATCCCAGCAACATGTTCGAGTTCTGGGACTGGGTGGGGGGACGCTTCAGCCTGTGGTCGGCCATCGGGCTGCCGATCATGCTGTCGATCGGTGAGCGCAACTTCCTGCAGCTGCTCGACGGCGCGCACAGCATGGATCTGCATTTCCGCGATGCGCCGCTCGAGCAAAACATGCCGGTGGTGCTGGCACTGCTGGGGATCTGGTACATCAACTTCTTCGGCGCCGGCAGCCACGTCATCGCCCCCTACGACCAGTTCCTGCACCGGCTGCCGGCGTACATCCAGCAGCTGGACATGGAGTCCAACGGCAAGCGCACGACCCGTTCCGGTCAGCTCGTCGACTACGAGACGGCGCCGATCATCTGGGGCGACAGCGGAATCAACGGCCAGCACGCCTTCTTCCAGCTGCTGCACCAGGGAACGCATATCTCCCCCATCGACTTCATCGCATCCCTCGACAACCGCGGCTCCCTGCCCGGCCACCATGCCATCCTGATGGCCAACATGTTCGCCCAGGCCGAGGCCTTCATGCGCGGGCGCGATGAACTCGAGGCGCGCGCCGAACTGGCGGCCCAGGGCGTGGACGACGCCGACATCGCGCGCCTGCTGCCCTTCAAGACCTTCGACGGCAACCGTCCGAGCAACACCTTGCTCCTCGATCGCCTGGATCCCTTCTGCCTGGGTTCGCTGATCGCTCTGTACGAACACAAGATCTTCGTGCAGGGCCTGGTCTGGGGACTGAACTCCTTCGACCAATGGGGCGTGGAACTGGGCAAGCAACTGGCCCACGCCATCCTGGGCGAACTGCGCGACGGAGTGGCTGCGTCCCCGCACGACGCCTCGACCGCGCGGCTGATCGCGCTGTACCGCGGACAGCGCCAGCCGCAGGCCTGAGCGCAGATGGTGGCTGCGCTGCGCGCAAGAAAAACCGGCACGTCCGCTGGGGCCGTGCCGGTGAAGGAGCCAAGGCTGTCACGGCGACGCACCTTGCGCGCCGGGGCATGCCCCGAGACATGCCGTGACCTTTGCATTGTAGCATTACTACATTCCCGAAAGCCAACTAACACCGCGTTTTTCCTGCCTTATACAAACGCTATGTTGTCTTCCTACATTTCCCGGAGCCGAGGCCTTCCCGATGAACATCGCCCTGATTGCCCATGACGCGCAAAAAGACCGCATGATCGAACTGGCACGGGCCTTCCGCCCGACCCTGGCCGCGCACCGCCTGGTGGCCACCGGAACCACCGGCACCCGCCTGCGCGAGCAACTCGGCCTGGAGGTCGAGTGCCTGCGCAGCGGCCCGCTGGGTGGCGACCTGCAGATCGGCGCGCGCCTGGCCGACGGCGCCATCGACCTCGTGGTGTTCCTGCGCGACCCGATGACCGCGCAGCCGCACGAGCCGGACATCAGCGCGCTGCTGCGCGCCTGCGACGTGCACGACGTGGCCTGCGCGACCAATGTCGCCACCGCCACGCGCCTGCTCGACGGCCTGCGCACGGGCCGCGCCTGAGCAGGGGCGGCGCCGGCCGGCGGGCCGCCGGCCGGTCGCTCCGGTTCAGGCGAACTTGAACTGCTCGCGGCTGTCCCACAGCCCCCAGTGCGCGCCGACGTCGCCCTCCTGCGAGGTCTTCCAGGATTCGTCGAAGGCCTCGAAATAGAACAGCTCCAGGCCTTCGGCGGCCGCCCAGCGCAAGGCATCGACGGCGTAGCGCAGCGCCGCGTCGCTGCCCGGATGGGCCAGTCCATGCGCCGAACCCGCGGTGGGCCAGCCGGTTTCGGTGACCACCAGCGGCTTGTCTCCCAGATGCGCGCGCGTCTGGTCGATCATCGAGCGCAGGCGATCCAGCGCCTGATCGACCGGGCATCCTTCCCAGAAGGGGTAGCAGTTCACCCCGACCACGTCGACCGCCTGCAGCAGGCGCTGGCGTCCGGGGAAGGAGGAATAGGCATCGACCACGCCGGCCGTCACCCCGGGCGCGCGGCTGCGGAACTGCTGCAGCGCCTCGAGCAGTTGCTGCTCGTCGAGTTCGCCGCGCAGCAGGGCCTCGTTGCCCAGCATCGCGAGGTCGACCTGGCCGTCGCGCGCGAGTTCGACGAGGGCGTCGAGTTCCTCGGCGTCACGCCGGGCATCGCCGCTCAGCCAGGCCCCGGCCATCGTGCGCAGACCCATCGAACGCGCCGCGCGCACGACCTGTGCGTTGCCCTGAGTGCAGGAGAAAAGCCGCACCCAGCGCGCATTGCGCCGCAGTTGCCCCAGGCGCTGGGCGATGCGCTCGGCATCGATGCGCTGACCCGGCGACTGCCCGCCCACGTAGGGGCCGAAGCACATGCCGTGGATGCCCTGCTCCAGCAGCCCCTGCAATTCGCCACGCAAGCGTTCGCGCTGCGCCGGGTCGAGCTGCAGCGGCGCGCCCGCCGGGGCGCCGGCAACCGCGGTCGCACTCGACGTCCGGGGCTTGGCGGACTGCTCGCGCGCCTGCTCGCGGGCGTGGCGCATGGCTTCGAGTTCGGTGCCCATCGTGCGCACCGTGGGTTCGTCGATTTCGTAGAAGAACAGCGCCACCACGGCCAGCGCCGCGCCGCAGGCGGGGATCACGCTGGCCATCAGCACCATCCCATGCATGGTGTAGGCGCTCTGCGCCACGTCCGGCTTGTAGCCGAAGAAGGACAGCAGGTAGCCGGTCCCCGCTCCGCCGAGCGCCCAGCCGAACTTCTGCGCGAAGGAAGCCGCCGAGAACACCAGGCCGGTGGCGCGGCGACCGTTCTTCCACTCCGAGAAATCGGCCGTGTCGGCATACATCGCCCAGATCAGCGGGGCCGTGGGCGCCGCGAACAGGCTGATCAGGGTCTGCACGATCCACACCAGCGGGATGTTCGACGGCGGCACGAAATAGAAGGCCAGCGAGGCCAGCCCGGCCATGGTCATGGAGACCATGTAGAAGTTGCGCTTGCCGAAGCGACGCGACAGCGGCGAGGTGGCCATCACACCGAGGATGAAGGCCAGCGCGCCGCTGGTCATCACGTAGCCGAAATAGTGCCCGCCGTGGGGGACGACGTTCTGGAAGTAGTAGATCGCCACCGTGTTGCGGATGTTGGAGAAGGTCAGCGCCGCCACGCCCACCACGCACAGGGCCAGCCACGGACGGTTGCGCTTGAGATCCTGCAGATCCCGCCGGAACGAGCCTTCGCCGCGCGGCTCCGGGCGCACGCGCTCCTTGGTCATCGCGAAGGTCACCCAGTAGAGAACCACGGCGAGGGAGGCGAAGATGATCATGGTCATCTGCCAGCCGCGCGGGGAATTCTCCGAGCCACCGAAATACTTGGCCAGCGGCAGCGCGGTGTTGACGATGATGAACACCGGCAGCAGCGCCATGACGAAACGGTAGGAGCACACGCTGGTGCGCTCGGTCGAACTCGGAGTGAGCACCCCCAGCAGTCCCGAGTAGGGAATGTTGATCGCCGAATAGGCGATCATCATCAGGCTGAGGGTGACATAGGCATACACCACCTTCGAGGTGCCGCTGAGGTCGGGCACGGTGAAGGCCGCCACCGCGGCCACCGCCATCGGGATGGCCATCCACAGCAGGTAGGGGCGGAAATGCCCCCAGCGCGTGTGCGTGCGGTCGGCGATGGCCCCGACCGCCGGGTCGATGAAGGCGTCGCCGAGTCGGGTGACGAACATCATCGTCCCCATCTGGGCGGCGCTGAGCAGGAAGACGTCGGTGTAGTACTTGGCGATGAAGATCGAGAACATCTGCCAGAACAGGTTCGAGGCAAAGTCCCCGAATCCGTAGCCGATCTTCTCCGAAATCGAAAGGCGCGAGCTTGTCGTGGTCATCAGCTGTCGTCCTCGGGCACGGCCGGTTGCGCATGCGGCCGCAGTGTTTTTGAAAGCGCTTTCATATCTGCATGCGAAGCCTAGCCGGAGACGTCGGCGCGCGCCTCTAGGGAATTCCCCAGCGTGCCTCGGGCTGGTTCAGGCAGGCGCCCCGCCATCGATGCGCCGTCCCTCGGCATCGAAGGCGTGCACCGGCCCGCCCACCCGCAGTCCGACCATCTGCCCTGCCGCGTGGCTGCGCGCCTGCGCGCCGCGCAGCTGGGCCCGCCAGACCGTGTCGACACCCTGCAGGCGCAGGTGCAGGATCGACGAATCCCCCAGATGCTCGACAAAATCCACGCGCGCTGCAACCCCCTCCCCGGCCGCGTCGACCAGCAGATGCTGCGGACGCACGCCGATGCGCTGCGCCCCCTGCGCGGCCGCGGCGGCCAGCGCCTGCCAGAGCCCTCGGCAGGCCTCGGCCGCGTCGTCGGCAGGCTGCTCCAGCATGTTCATCGGCGGGGTGCCGAGGAACCTGGCGACGAATTCGGTCGCCGGGGTGTCGAACAACTCCATCGGAGGGCCGACCTGCTCGATGCGCCCCGCACGGAACACGGCAATGCGCTGCCCCATGGTCATCGCCTCCACCTGGTCGTGGGTGACGTAGATCATGGTCGTTCCGATCTCGCGGTGCAGGCGCGCAAGTTCGATGCGCATGTCCACGCGCAGCGATGCGTCCAGGTTCGACAAGGGTTCGTCGAACAGGAAGACCTTCGGTCGGCGCACGATGGCGCGCCCGATCGCCACCCGCTGGCGCTCGCCGCCGGAGAGCTGGCGCGGCAGGTGCCCGAGGTGACGCTCCAGACCCAGGGTGCGCGCGACCTCCGCCACGCGCAGGCGGCGCTGCGCGCGCGGCACGCCGGCCATGCGCAGCGGAAAGGCCATGTTCTCCTCGACGGTCATGTGCGGGTACAGGGCGTAGCTCTGGAACACCATCGCCGCGCCACGCTGCAACGGCCCCTGGTCGTTCGCCCGCACGCCGTCGATCAGCAGATCGCCGGAACTGATCGACTCCAGCCCGGCGATCATGCGCAGGGTGGTGGTCTTGCCGCAGCCGGAGGGGCCGACGAACACCATGAACTCGCCGCTGCGTACCTCCAGATCGATGCCCCGGATGACCTGGCGCGCGCCATAGTCCTTGCACAATGCCCGCAGGAGCACCTGGCTCATGGCCTAGCCCCGCGCCTGTGCGCCGGCCACGAAGCGCTTGGGCAGACGGGCCTCGGTGTAGATGCCCCAGTGCTTCTCCGGCTCCAGCGGGTCGTCCGAGCCCTTCCACTTTTCGTCGAAGGCCTCGAACACGAAGCAGGTGATGCCGGCGCGCTGCGTCCAGTCGAGCAGGGCATGCAGGTACAGTCGCTGCAGACCCTCGGAGGCATGCACCGCGGGAAAACCGCGCCCGTTGGCCGCGCTCGGCCAGCCGGCCTCGGTGATCACCACCTGCTTGCCGGCGAAGGCCCGCGCCACCTCCTGGTAGTTGGCCTGCGTGTGGTCGAGGGCGTGCTCGATGCTCTTGTTCTCCCACACCGGGTAGGTGTGCAGCGACACGAAATCGACCTCCGCGCCGACTTCGGCGCCGAGCTCGCCCAGCCACGGCACGTAGTTGTCGCACACCGTCAACGGGAGCTCGACGCCGCGCCGCACCCGGCGCAGCAGTTCGCGCACCCGCGACGGCGCCACCAGGTGGTCGGTCCAGTCCACACAGGCCTCGTTGCCCACCGCTCCGGCAACGACTTCCCGCGGGTAGCGGCGCGCCAGCTCGATCAGGCCGTCGACTTCGGCCTCGTTGCGCAGGCGGTTGGCGCGCAGGGTCTGCGCGTCATGGCAGCCGCCCCAGGGGCACCGCGGGTTGTCGATCTCGGCCTCCAGGTAGGCCCCCAGCAGCACGCGCAGCTGCAGCCCCTCGCGGTGGATGACCTCGAGCACGCGCTGCGCGTGCGGCCCGCAGTCGTACAGCCGGATCAGTCTCCAGTGCCGCTGCAGCAGCAGCAGATCCTCGAGGATCTGCTCGCGCGAGGGAAACTGCGCAGTGGCCGGGCTCTGGCCGGCGCGGTAGCCGGAATAGCAGATCGCCGGCGCGCAGGGAAGCACCGGCACCACCTGGTCGTCAAGCATGCTTGAGTCTGCCCTGTTCGTCCCACAAGCCCCAGGCGACGCCGACATCGCCCTCCGCATCCACCTTCCAGGCCTCGTCGAAGGAGGAGAAATAGAACATCGGCACGCCGTTGCGCCGCGCCCAATCCTGGGCGTCGATGAAATAGCACAGCGCATCGTCGACCGAAGGCACGGCCGCGCCCTGCGGCGCGCCGCGGTCGGGCCAGCCGGTCTCGGCGATGACCACCGGCCTGCCTCCCGCGACGCCCACCGCGCGCAGGTACATGGCCTGCATGGCATGCAGCGCCTGCTCGCGCGGACAGCTCTCCCAGAAGGGATAGCAATTGACCAGCACCACGTCGCAGGCCGCCGTCACGCGCGGATGCTTCTCGAACAGGAAGTAGGCATCGACATAGCCCACCGGAACCCCGGGCGCACGCGCCCGTACCTCTTCGATGTAGCCCAGCAGCGCGTCCTCGCCGAGGTCGCCGCGCAGCAGCACTTCATTGCCCACCGCGGCGATGTCCACCAGCCCCTGGCGGGCGAGTTCCACCAGGCCTTCGATTTCCTCGCGGTTGCGCTCCTCGTCGATACCCAGCCACGCACCGACCAGGGTCTTCAACCCGGAGTCGCGCGCCAGGAGCGGCGTGGCCTCGTGCCCCAGCGTGCAGGAAAAGCTGCGGATCCACTGCGTATAAGGCCGGATGATCCGCAGGCGCTCGGAAATCGCCTCCTCGTCGATCCGCATGCCGGGCCGCTGCCCCGGACGATAGGGGCTGAAGCACAGGCCGTGCAAGCCGGCCTCCAGGCTGCGCCGCCACGCCGCGGGCAGATCCCGCGACTGCAGCAACTGGCTGGGCGCCTGCGGCGGCCAGGACATCGCTCCCGCGATGTCCTCGACCGTTCGGGCCTGCCACCAGCGCTGGACGCCCTGCGCGTCCAGCATGTTGTGGGTACCATGCTCACGCGACATGGTCTTCCTCCTGCCACGGCAGGCGGCCCTTGCCGCGTGGCGCTGCGTCTGCGTAGCCCCCGGCGCGCTCGTACACCCGCACATAGTCGAGCATCAGCTCGGCCGGGAACGGGGTCGAGGCGTCGGGGGTTCCGGGAAAATTGCCGCCCACGGCAATGTTCATCACCAGGTAGAACGGGCGGTCGAAGGGCGCCGGCCAGGCGTTGAGCTCGTGCTCGCCCTGCGGGCGCACGCCGGCGCCGTCGCGGGTCTTGCTGCAACTCCACCAGAAATTCTCCTGCGCCCACTTGCGGCCGTCGAACTCCCAGGAAATGCAACCCGGATCCCACTCGACGGCGTAGCAATGCCAGTCCGCCAGGCTGCCGCCATGCGCCAGCCGGTGGGTGATCAGCTCGCGCTCCGGGAAGGAGCAGCCGAAATGGATGCTGCCCAGCGCCTCGTGCCCGGCGTCGCCGCAGACCTCGACGACATCGATCTCCCCGGAGGCCGCCCAGCGCCCGTACTGTTCCTCCAGCGGCAGCATCCACACCGCCGGCCACAGCCCCTTGCCCTGCGGAACGCGGGCGCGGAATTCGAAGCGGCCGTAGCGCTGGGCGAACAGCGCGCTGCCGTCGGCGGCGCGGCTGCGCAGGCGCGCGGAGGTGTAGGCACAGCCTTCGCGCTGCTCCTGCAACGCGCGGATGTGCAGCACGCTGTCGCGCACGAACACGTTGCCGGGATCGGCGGTGTAGTACTGCAGCTCCTCGTTGCCCCAGCCGGGAACCCACTGCCCGCTGTAGGGGTCGTGGAAACCGTTGCCCTGCTCGCAATGCCACTTGGTGGTGTCGACGCGGTCGCCGTCGAATTCGTCGTGCCAGCGCAGGATCCAGCCCGCACGCTGCATGCCCCCCTGCCCCTCCGCCTGCTCCTCCATGATCCGTCTCCCTTTCGCTCAAGGCGTCATGTAGCGCACGTAGGCGACCTGCATGGTCTGGTTGAAATTCGCCGCCGGCGTGCCACCCAGGTTGCCGCCGATGGCCAGGTTCAGGATCAGGTAGTACTGCGTGTAGGTGGTTCCATAGGGCCAGATCGCGTTCGCCGGATAGCTGCCGCCGGCGATGGTCGTGCAGCTCATGCTGCTCTCGGTGCAGGTCATGACCGTCTGGTTGTCCACCGCGAACTCGATCTGACCGGGAGTCCAGGCCAGCTGGTAGAGGTGGAAATTCCCCGACAGCGGGCTCGACAGGGTGATCTTCTGGTACTCGTAGTTGTCGGCGTAGCCGCCGGTTGCCGGCGACGGCAGATGCAGGGTGCTCTGCACCAGCGAGTCCTGGCCGCTGAAATACTTGCCCAGCCACTCCGCCATGTCGATCTCGCCGCCGATCGGCCACACCGGCTGCGTGGCGTTCGGATTGCCCGCCGGAGTCGTCCCCGGCAACAGCCAGATGGCCGGCCAGGCTCCCGACACCGTCGGCAGCGACGCCTTGACCTCCAGGAACCCCGGCTTGCTCAGGTCGACCGTCTGCACCGAGGTGAGCTTGGCCGACGAGTAGGCGCAGGGCGCGCCGCTGCAGGTGTTGCCCGACACCGTGGAGTCGGCCTGCCCGTGCAGGTCGAGGTAGCCTCCCACCACCTGGGCGTTGCTGGCCAGGTAGTACTCGGCCTCGTTGTTGCCCCAGCCGGGGTTGTTGTAGGGCGCGCCGGCACCGTTGCCGACCTCGGCCGCCCAGTAGGTGCTGCTGGGGGCACCCGGCGCGTCGTTGGCGAAGTTGTCCTCCCACACCGTGGTCTTGTAGTTCGCGGCCAGGCCGCCGGTGGCCGTGGTGCCGGGCACGCTGGTCGTGCCCGTGTTGGTGCCCGTGTTCGAGCTCGAGCCCGAGCTCGAAGCTGTGCTGGGGATCGAGCTTGAGCCACAGCCGGCCAGCAACAGTGCTGCCAGCACGCTTGCGAGTAGAGTCTTGGACATGTGCTGCTCCTTCAGGGGATTCAGGATTTGCTGCGCGCCACGCCCAGTGCATGCGCGGCCACGCTCAGCGTGGTGCCGTCGCTGAAGCGCACCGCCAGCGGCGTCGCGCCGGCGTTGTAGGCGACGTGGGTGACCTCGCCGTCCGGCTTGCGGAACACGGCGTACAGCGGGGTGTCGGCGGTGACGTCGAAGTCCGGCGTCCCCATGTACTGCAGGCTGCGGATCCAGTAGTAGGTATGCGTGCGGCTGTCGCCGCCTTCGGTCGAACCCTGGGAGTTCCATGCGGCGCGGGCCTGTGCGGGGGACGCCAGCGCCCGGTACTCGGCGAACACATCCTGCCAGATGTCCGCCGGGGTACCGTCGCTCATGCCGGCGTTGGCGTAGCGCTGGCTCATCTTGTCCATGGCGAGGAAGAAGTTCGTGACGTAGCGCGGATCCCGCCCGAGATAGGTCGACGCCGTGGTCATCGGCAGCAGGTTGATGCCCTGGATCTCCCGCGGGTTCTGCGTCCACCAGGTGTTGTAGGTGTACTTGTCGCCGAACACCTGCGCCGCCAGCACGCGGTGGTACTGCGGTGCGAACACGATGTGGTGGATGTCGAACCAGTAGTCCTCGATCGAGTGCACCTCGGTGGTGTACATGTAGATGCCCTGATCCTCCAGGCGGGTGTTGCCGGTGGCCGCGCCCCAGAAGATCAGCCCGGCCCAGGCGTTGACCGCCTCGGACGAGGATTCCTGGTTGTTGCCGGCGTTCATCGCCGCATCGCCGCTCGCCCACGAATGGCCCTCATAGGGATCGAAGTTGCGCAGGAAGGGGTAGCTGGCCAGCCCGTGGCGGCTGGTGGCGATGTCGTCGACCAGCAGCTGCACCATGCCGCCCCAGTGCTGGGGGCTGGCCCACTGCGGATCGTGCAGCGCCAGCTGTGCGGCTGCGTTGATCCAGTAGCCATAGTGGAAATGGTGGTCGTTCATGTGGCTGACGCTCCCGTACTCCGACGGATAGCCCAGCGTCGTTCCCAGCGAGTGGTTGACCACGAAGTAGCTGGTCGAGCTGTTGCCGGAGAAGAACTGCGCGAAGTGCCGCTGCAGCATGCCCGCCAGATCCCTGGCGTCCGACAGCCGGTGCTGCGCGTAGGCGATGTCCATCAGCTGCGCAGCGCGCCCCAGTCCCTTGCCCACCCAGTAGGTGCCGTTGCCCTGCAGTTCGAAGGCCTCGGGCATCTTGGCCACGTCGCCGCCGAGCAGGGTGTCGACACGGCTGCCCCCCGCGGCGGCGGGCAGCTGCGGCCAGAAGGGAACGATGCCGTGGTAGGTCAGGCGCGTCTGGAAATGGCTGGCGACGAGCAGCTTGACGCGGCCGCGCACGCTGGGGAAGCCGGCCTGCAGCAGACCCGGGATCTGCTGCCCGTACCACAGGTTGGGGAACAGCCCGACGATGGGCACGCTCTGCCCGCCCTGCATCGACTGGGTGCTGAAGTCGAAGTCGGTGATCACCTGGCTGCTCGCCCTGTCGTACTTCCAGTGCACGCGGGTGTTGGTGACGAAGGCGTAGGCGTGGGCGGCGAACAGCGCCAGGGTCGCGGCGCTGGTGTCGGGCAGCGCGGCGATGGAGAAGTAGCCATGGCCCGCCGGCAACTGCAATTGCAGGTCGGTGGGCGACACCCAGTGCGCGCTCGCTCCCTGCGCCGGGTACACGGCGTAGGCCTGGCCATCCACGCGGAACACCTGGCTGCCGTCGGCGCCGGCCTGCGCCAGCGCCTGGCCGGGCGCCGCCAGCCGCAGATCCACGCGCGTGGTGTCGGTGCGGTAGTAGCTGTAGGGGCAACCCTGCACCACGGTCGCCTGCAGGCTGTGGCCGCCACCGTTCATGGCCACCGTGGCGCTCCAGTCGCCGTGCCCGGCGAGCAGCGCGGCCGACGGCTTGAAATCGGGCTGCACGGTGAGTTGCGCGCGGTGCGGCCACACCACCTGGGCGTAGCCGTCGCGCGCCGTCTGCACATGCTGCGTGGGCACGCCGACCTGCCAGCCGTCGGGAACCGCGCGGTAGCTCACCGGAATCGCGTACAGAGGATAGGACCAGCGGGTGAACATCACCGACGAATACCACTGGCTGGTCGGGGCCGCCTGCCGCATCATCTGCGGCGTGCGGTAGAGGGCGATCGGCGGCTGGGCGCCGGCCGAACTGAAAAAGCCCCCGCGATGGGGCCTTGCGTAGTAGCCGCCGAGCCCGTCGGGAATGCGCGGGTTGGCGGTCGCTGCCAGCGCGGGCAGCGCCGCGAGCATCGCCGCCGTGCCGAGCAGGGCCTTGGTGATCTTCGCCATGGCTGTCTCCTGGTTCTGTTCATGTCGCCCGGGGATTCCGGGCAGGGGAATTGCGGGCAAGGAAATTCAGAAGGTGAGCAGCGCGCCCAGGGTGAAGGTCTCGCCGGATCGGCTGACCATCGAATTGATCCCGGAGAACTGGGAGTTGCTGGGCATGCTCATCGGCGCCGGCCCGAGATGGCCGAAATGCACGTAGCCGAGGCCTCCGTAGACGCTGAGGGTGCGGTAGATCTCCGGCACCTTGCGGTAGATGCCCAGGTTGGTGATCACCGCCCAGTTGTCCTGCCCCCAGTTGCTCGGGTTGTCGGTGCGCGCGCGACCCAGGTACACCATGCCCGCGGTGTAGGTCCACAGGCCGTGGTAGTGGCTGAGGCCGAGCAGGAAATCGTTCTCCGACGCCGAGTAGCCGGGCCAGTACGTCTGCCCCTTGTAGGTCATCTGGGTGTAGTTGAAGCCCCCGGACGGGTAGGTGCAGTATCCATGCACCGGGTCGTAGCCGCACTGGATCGCCGAGCCGGACCAGTAGCTGTGGCGCACCCCCCAGGTGAGCATCCACAACGGGTTGAACCAATGGTCGCCTTCCAGGATCGCCACGCTCTGCCGCGGCGTGCTGCTGTAGTAGTCAGTGCCGTTGACGATCAGCGCCGGCAGGTTCGTGGCGCCGACGAAGGCGTTCTTGCCCCACGACGACTGCCCGGCGCCATGGCTGTTCTCGTAGGTGAACTCGATCAGGTTGTTGTGGTTGGAGAACTGGGCGAACAGTTCGAGCATGCGCGGTACCGTCGACTGGTTCGGTCCGTTCGACACGGGGTCATAGGCGATGTTGTTCGCATGGCCGGTCGCGTAGGTCGCCTCCAGCGTCAACTTGCCGAAGGGCAGGTAGAGCATGCGCGAGGTGTAGCGCAAGGCGTCGGGAAAGAAGCCGAATCCAGCGCCGGTCTCGCTCCACGCGGTCGACAGTCCGATGGGGTAGCTGAAGCCGTCCTGGCGCGACCAGGCGCGGGCCATCTGGGTGCCGAGCTTCAGCGAACCCAGCGAGGGGTAGGAAATCCCCACGTACTTCTCGTACCAGTTCTGGCCGACCACGTCCTCCGAACCGTTGCGGATGCGCCGCGTCACCACGCCCTCGATCTTCACCGCGTTGTCGAACTCGTGGCGCACCGCTGCGGTGACCTGCAGCATCGGCGACGGCGTGGTCACGGTGCCGACGCCGGTCGGCCAGCAGTCCTTGCCCTGGCCCTTGTTGGGCAGGATCTCGCGCGAGTCGCCGTAGCACTGCGTCGGCATGCTGTGGTTGTTGTAGGTGGTGCCGACGTTGTTGGCCACACCCTCCTCGTACTTGAAGAAGCCCGACAGGCTCAGCGGACCGAACTGGGCCGCCTGGGCAGCGACCGACATGCTGCCGAGCAGCAGGGCGATGTACAGCTTGCGTTTCACGATCGTCTCCTTGGTCTTGTCAATGGCTGTCGTGCTGGGCGAGAAAGGTGGCGATGGAGCGCGGCGGCAGCGACGCCGCGTGGTCGGCTCCATCGAGGCACAGGCTGAATTGCAGGGGCTGCTCGGCGCGGTTGCGCACCACGACGCTGAGCGTGCCGTCGGCGCCGGCGAAGGCGGTAGCCTCGAGGCGCTGGCTCGACGGCGCGCAGAACACGCGCTGCGCCCCGGGCCGGATGTAGCGCGTGAAATGCCCGATGCAGTCGTAGGAGGGCTGGGCCAGCCAGCGGTCGGCCGCGGCATCGACGAGCACCGGCGCGCTGCAGTAGTTGCCCACGTGGTTGGGCCCGCCCTGCAGGTCGAGGAACAGGTTCCAGTCGATCCAGCCCGCGCTGCCGTGATTGAGGTCGGCCAGCATCGACTCGGCGTAGCGCTCGCCGACGTCCCAGGAGTCGCGGTGCGGGCCCCCTTCCTGGCAGGCCTCGGTGAGCAGCAGTTTCTTGTCCGGCCAGGCCTCGTGCACCCGCCGCACGTTGTCGAACATCGGCTCGCCGTACCAGTGGAAGCCCAGCCCCCACAGGTACTCGCGCGCCCGTGCGTCGCCGTACAGCACCCGTGCGCGCTCGGGCAGCAGGTCGCGGTTGTGGTCCCAGCCAACGATGCGCACCTGCGCCAGCCCGGCGCGGCGCAGCGCCGGGCCGAGATGCAGGCCGATGAACTCGGCCTCCTCCTGCGCGCTGTAGATGCAGGAATCCCAGGGCTGCGCGGCCAGAGGTTCGTTCTGCGGCGTGACCCCCCAGATGTCCAGGCCCTGCTCGACGCAGGCCTGCAGGAAGCGCACGAAATAGTCGGCCCAGGCCTGGCGGTACTGGGGCAGCAGACTGCCTCCGCCATTGCGCTGACGCGAACTTTTCATCCACGCCGGCGGGCTCCACGGCGACACCAGCAGCCGCAGCGGATGCGCGGCCACGCGCCGCGCGGCGTGGATCAGCGGCAGCAGCGCCTGCTCGTCGCGCTGCATGCTGAAGCTGCGCAGCGCGACATCGCCCTCCTCCTCGACGTGGGAGTAGTGGCCGAGCGAGAAATCGCAGCTTCCCATATGCATGCGACACAGACTATAGCCATGCCCGCCGTCCTGCGGCGCGCCGAAATAGGCATGCAGCGCGGCTTCGCGCGCCGCCGGCGACAGCGCCAGCCAGTTGACCGCGGCGGCCTCCGTGAAGGCGCCGCCGAAGCCCTCGATGACCTGGAAGCGCCGACCGCTGTCGACCGCCAGCACGGGCACGCCGGCGGCCCGCGGCGAAGGATGCAGCGCCGGCTGCGGGCTGAGCCGCAGACCGCCGTCGCGCGCGCTGAGGATGGGTTGCAGGATCACGGGTGCTCGGGTTCGTGGGCAGCGCTGGGAATGGGTCGCGGGCTCAGGCCGCGGCGCGCGCGCGGTGGGTGAGCAGGAAGTCGCGGTACCAGTTGGCGCTGGCCTTCGGCGTGCGCTGCTGGGTCGCGTAGTCCACATGCACGATGCCGAAGCGCTTGGCGTAGCCGCTGGCCCACTCGAAGTTGTCGAGCAGGCTCCAGACCATGAATCCCTTGAGGGGCACGCCCGCGGCCAGCGCGGCGCCGGCCGCCGCGATGTGTTCCGCGACGTAGCGCACGCGCGGAGCGTCGTCCACCCGGCCGCCCTGCAGTTCGTCGCGGAAGGCCGCGCCGTTCTCGGTCACGTACAGCGCCGGCACCGGGTAGTCGCGGTGCAGGCGGCAGAGCAGTTCGGTCAGCCCCGCGGGGTAGATCTCCCAGCCCATGTCGGTGGTCTCGGCACCCAGCGCCTGGGGTTCGACCATGCCTCCGGCGCTGAACACGTTGCGCGAGTAGTAGTTGACCCCGAGGAAGTCCATCGGCGTGGCGATGATGCCGAGGTCGCCTTCGGCGACCACCGGCGCGTCGGGCCCGAGGTCGGCCAGCACGTCGTCCGGGTAGCGGCCGTGGAACAGCGGATCCATGTACCAGCGCACCAGGCGCCCGTCCTCCAGGCGCGCGCGTGCCCGATCCTGCTCGCTGTCGCTGGCCGCCTGCACCGGCGACAGGTTGAGCACGATGCCCAGTTCGCATTGCGCGCCGGCGGCGCGCAATGCGCGCAGCGCCATGCCGTGGCTGAGCAGCAGGTGGTGCGCGACCTGGGTGGCCACCCCGCGCTGCTGCAGGCCCGGCGCGAAGATTCCCGTCTCGTTGCCCAGCACGGCCTGCACGAAGGGCTCGTTGTGGGTGGTCAGCGAGCGCACGCGGTCGCCCAGCCGGCGGTGCATCTCCAGCGCGTAGTCGACGAAATGGTGCACGGTGTCACGCGCCGCCCAGCCACCGCCATCCTGCAGCGCCTGCGGCAGATCCCAGTGGTTGAGCGTCAGGTGCGGCGCGATGCCGCGCTGCAGCAGCCCGTCGACCAGGCGGTCGTAGAAGTCCAGCCCCTTCGGGTTCCACGCGCCGCGGCCCTGCGGCTGCACCCGCGGCCAGGACACCGAGAAGCGGTAGGCATTGACCCCCAGGCGGGCGACGATGTCGAGGTCGCCCTGCCAGAGGTGGTAGTGGTCGCAGGCCACGACGCCGTCGCTGGCGTCGGCAATCGCGCCGGGGCGGCGGCAGAACACATCCCAGATGGAATCGCCCCGCCCGTCTTCGCGGGCCGCGCCCTCGATCTGGAACGCGCTGGTCGCGACCCCCCAGGTGAAATCGGAGGGGAACCGGGCGGCCAGCGCGGCGGAGTCGATCGAAGGGTGTTGGGTCATGTCGTTGTCGGTTTCCAGGCTTGGGTTGCGGGAGGCAGCCGGGGCTGCCGCGGCATGCCGGCCCTCGTCGGCCGGCGTCGGGTTCGGGTTCGGGTTCGGGTGCGTGCTCATTTCACGGCCCCCTGCGTGAGCCCGTCGACCAGCCGCCGCGAGGACACCGCGAACACCACCAGCAGGGGCAGCGTGGCGATGGCCGCGCCGGCCATCAGCGCGCCCCATTGGGTGTCGACCGGGTTCTGCAGGCTGCGCAGCGCCAGCGGCAGGGTGTACATCGACGGCGTGCGCATGACGATCAGCGGCAGCAGGAAGTTGTTCCAGGAGGCGATGAAGCTGATCAGCCCCAGGGTGCCCAGCGCCGGGCCGATCAGCGGCAGCACGATGCGCCAGTAGATGCCCAGTTCACCGCAGCCATCCAGGCGGGCGGCGCTGATCAGTTCGGGCGGCACCGCCGAGCCGATGTACTGGCGCATGAGCAGGATGCCGAAGGCGCTGGCCGCCCCCGGGACGTACAGCGCGCGCGGGCGGTTGATCCAGCGCAGCGCGTCCATCACCATGAAGGTCGGGATCATGTTCATGAACTGCGGCACCAGCATGGTCGCCAGCAGCAGCAGGAACAGCGCGCGCTTGCCCGGGAACTCGAACATCGCGAAGGCGTAGCCGCCCATCGAGCAGAACAGCAGGGTCAGCACGGTGGAGGCCGCGGCCACGTACAGGCTGAGGCCGAAGTCATGCCAGAAGGCCACCGAGGCGACCAGCAGGTGCACGTTGCGCAGCAGATGGTCGCCGAAGAACAGCGGTGGCGGCGCGCTGAAGATGGCCGCCCTGCCCTGGGTCGCGAACACCAGCATGAAATACAGCGGGCTGGCCATGACCAGCGCGCCCAGGACGACCACCAGCCAGGCCGCGGTGCGCCCCATGCGCGCCTGCGCGCGGGCTTGCGACAGTCTCATCGGGCGCCCTCCCGCTCGCGGAAGGCCCGCCCGGTGGCCCAGGTGGCCAGCGCGACGACCAGGAACAGCAGCCAGGACATCGCGCTGGCACCGCCGAAATCGTCGAAGTTGAAGGCCTCGCGATAGAAGTACAGCGCCGCGGTCAGCCCGGCCTGGTCGGCCCCGCCGTGTCCGCCGGTGAGGATGAAAGCCTCGTCGAACAGCTGCAGGCCGCCGATCACGCTCAGGGTGACGGCGAAATACATCATCGGCCGCAGCCCCGGCAGGGTGACATGCCAGAAGCGGCTCCAGCGCCCGGCCCCGTCCATTTCCGCGGCCTCGTGGAGTTCGCGCGGAATCGACTGCAGGGCCGCCAGGTAGAGCATGGTGTTGAAGCCCACGTAGCGCCAGAACACGAGAATGGCGATCGCCGGCTTGATGGTGTCGGGGCGGCCGAGCCAGTCGACCGCATGCCGCGGCAGCCAGGCGCCGAGCAGCGGCAGGCGCGCCAGCGCTCCCAGGGCCTGGTCGAGCAGCCCGTGGTGGGCCGAGAACAGGGCGCTGAACAGCACCGCGATAGCCACCGTCGAGGTCACGTAGGGCATGAAGTAGGCTGCCGACAGCCAGTCGCGCAGGCGCCGCGAGGTGGACTGCAGGAACACCGCCAGCGGAATCGCCACCAGGTGCTGCGGCACCCCGGCCACCAGCGCCAGCCACAGGGTGTTGCCCAGCGACTTCCAGAACCAGGGATCGTGCAGCGCGAAGGCGAAGTTGTGCAGGCCGACGAAATGCATCGACGCCAGCCCGCTGGCAGGCTGCCAGGACTGGAACGCCAGGTACAGCGAGAAGCCCAGCGGAAACAGGCCGAACACCAGGAACAGCACGACGAAGGGGCTGAGCAGCAGGTACGGCGCCAGGCGCGGCGTCACGCGCAGGCGCCGGGCGATCCGCTGCCGCGGCCCCGCGGACAGCTCGGGCGTCAGCGCGAGCCCGGTCATCAGCCCTGCCCCACCCGCTGCTGCAGCAGCCGCTGCGCGCGCGCCAGCGCGCGCGGTGCCGGCACGCCCTCGTGCAGCACGTCGTAGAGCGCGCTGCCGACGACCTCCTGCGCGAAGGCATCCTGCGCGTCGACGCGCACGGCACGGATGTTCAAGGCCGCGCTGCGCCACAGCCGGCGCGCGCGCTGGCCGCCCAGGTAGCCGATCGGGGCGTCGAAGAAGGCATCGTCGTAGGTCGCCGGCAGCACCGGGAAGGCATCGACATGCTTGAAGGCCCACAACTGCCGCTGCGGGTCGAGGCTGAGCAGGCGCAGGAAATCCCAGGCCAGGGCCTTGCGCTGCGGCGACAGCCGCGCCGGCACGGCCAGGAAGCTGCCGCCGTAGGCGACCCAGGAGGCCGCCGGCAGTTGCGCCGCGCGCCACAGGCCGCGGCTGTGCGGAGCCAGCCAGGACTCCAGGTGGCCGACCAGCCAGGCACCCGACATCAGGGTCGCGATGCGGCCGCGGCGGATCGCGCTGGCCCATGCCGGCGACCACGCGCGCACCCGCGCATCCAGGCCCAGGCGGCGCACCTGCGCGGCCAGTTCGAAGGCCCGCAGAAAGCGCTCCTGCTGCAGCGCCGGCTGACCCTGCGCATCGAAATACAGCCCGCTGCCGGCCGGCAGGTCATCGCGCATCGCGATGTCCAGCACGTCGCCGGCGTCGGCCACCAGCCAGGCCCCGGTGCGGCGCCGGATGGACTGCCCGGCGCGCAGCATCGCCGCCCACGAAGCCTGCATGTCGGGCAGCGCCACCCCGGCCGCCTGCAGCAGGTCGGCACGGTAGAGCATGGTGCCCGGGCCGATGTCGCAGGGCAGCGCGACGACGCGACCGTCCGGCTGCAGCGCCTCGTCGTAGGCGTAGGGGGTGTAGCGCCGGCGCAGCGCCGCGGCGCCGAAGGGCGGGCGCGCCAGATCCTGCAGCCCGCCGCCGCGGGCGAAGCGCCCGAGGTAGCCGACCTCGATGGCCATGACGTCTGGCAGGCCTTCCCCCGTGGCCAGCGCGGTGAGCATCGCGGTGTGGTGGTCGCCCACCTGGCGGCTCACCACCTGCAGCGGCACCTTCGGATGCAGGCGGCTCCAGGCCGGGCGCGCGTGGCGCGCCACCTCGTCGATCGACGGATAGGCGGCCACCACCAGGCGATTCCCCGGACGCCTGCGCGCGCAGCCGGCGAGCAGCGCGCCGGCGCAGCCCGAGCCCAGGGAATGAAGGAATTGCCGGCGGCGCAGCATCGACGTGGAAGGGTTCAGCAGCTCGCGGTGCGCCGTTGCGCAACGCCTCACATGGACGCCGCCCTTGCGTCAACGAGCGCAAGCGGCAGGCGGAATCGTTTTTTGAAAGCGGTTTCAAGGATTCTTGAATCCCTCGCCTGTCGTGTCAACCTAGGGTATCTACGGTAGGCGCGCGCCCTCAGGCGCGGCAGGGGCCAGCCGACTCGCGCTCGATCAGCCGCGGCAGCGGCAGCTGCAGGTCGGGGTGCCGGCCCGCGAGCAGGGTGATCATCGCCTGCGCGGCGAGCTGCCCCATTTCATGGCTGGGCTGGTGGATCGAGGTCAGGGGCGGAATGCAGAAATGCCCGGCCTGCAGGTCGTCGAAGCCGACCACCGACACCTGCCGCGGCACGGCCATGCCGCGCCGGTGCAAGCCCAGCATGGCCCCCAGGGCCATCTGATCGTTGGCCGCGAACACCGCGCTGAAGGCCACGCGTGCATCGAGCAGTCCCTCGATCGCCTCGGCGCCACTGCGCTCCGAATAGTCGCCAAACACCAGCAGTCGTTCGTCGATCCTCAGGCCATGCGCCCGCAGCGCATGGCGGTAGCCGAGCAGGCGCTCGCTGGAGTCCTGGTGGTCGGCGGCGCCGGCGATGAACACGATGCGCCGGTGGCCCAGGCGCAACAGGTACTCGGTGGCCTGGCGGCCGCCGAGAAAGTTGTCGAAACTCAGGCTGGCCAGCCCGGGCGCCTCGAGCTTGCGCCCGGTCACCACCACCGGCAGGCGCCGCGCCAACTCGAGCAGCGCGGGGTCGCTCAGGCGGGCGTCGAGCAGGATGATGCCGTCGACGCGGCGCGAACGCAGCAGGGAGGCGCAGCGCTGCTCTTCCCGTTCGTTCCATTGCCCGCTGATGAACAGCGGGCTGTAGCCGGCGGCCTGCAGCTCGATTTCCACGCCGCGCAAGGCGGCGCCGTAGAACGGGCTGTCCAGCGATTGCGTGACCACGCCCACGCTCAGTGTGCGCCCGCCGGCCAGGCCGCGCGCCACCGGGTTGGGCACGTAGCCGAGGCTGGCGATGGCCTGCGCCACGGCCTGCGCCTTGGCCTCGCTGACCGTGGCGGTGCCGTTGAGGATGCGCGACACCGTGCTCGCCGACACCCCGGCGGCGCGGGCCACCATTTCGATGGTCACCGGCTCGGCGGCGGCACCGGGCGAGCGCAGAGAGTTGAGCGGGCTCATGCGTGCAGCGGCGCGGGCTCAGGGCAGGCCCAGGCCGGCGGCAAAGCGGGCGAACGCCGGCTGCCAGTCCGGGGGGTTGCGGGTGAAGATGAAATGGCCATTGTTCTTGTCCGCCGGCAGTTCCACGAAACGCGCCGGGCCGCCCGCCTGCGCGTAGGCGTCGAACCAGCGCCGGGGCCACACCGTGCCCCAGAAGTAGTCGTTGCGGCTGTACATCCACAGGCTCGGAACCCGCGCCCGCCGACCGTAGCCGGCAAGGGCGCGCACCATCGCCCACGGGCTGCAGGGATCGTCCAGGCGGTGCACCGAATCGCCTCCGTCGCCTCCGGAGATGTTCACCACCCCAAGCACCCCCGGCAGTCGCGCGGCAGCCACCGCCAGCGCCGCGATGCCACCGAAGGAATCGCCGAGCACCAGCCCGCGATTCCAGTCGAAACCGGGCCGGTGCACGCGCAGCCACTGTAGCAGTTGGCGCGTTTCCGATACTACCGGGCGCATTCCGCGGGCATAGTTCTTGTCGCCGCAGGGCCCGGTGTCCTCGACATCGGGGCCGCCGCTCATGCCGTAGCCCACCCGCGTCGGAACGACCACGACATAGCCCAGTTGGGCGAAATACGCCGCCTCGGCCGGAAACTGCACCAGCCCCATGCGCCTGCGCGCCGCGGCGCCGATCGGGCGGCCGTGCAGCAGCAGCAGGAAGGGAGCGTGGCCCGCATGTTCGGGCGCATCGAGCACCACCAGCATCTCGCTGCGAATGACCCGGCCATGGGTTCCCCGCAACCGCAGCGGCAGCACCAGCCGCCGCTGCACCATCCGATCCACCATAGGCGCGGCGCCGAAGCATCGCGACGCGACCAGGCTCAGACAGAGCAACCAGCATGCGCGCGCGACCCGTTGCAGCAGCCGCGCGCGCATGTCCTGCACTACACCAGGATTTACTGGAAGGTGATCGGGCCGGTCAATGCCACCGTCGTCGGATAGACCGGAGGGGCCGCCGTGTTGGGCACGGTGGAGTTGAACGAGCTCGTGGCAGACGGATTACCCGCGGTCACGGCCACCGGTTTGCCTCCATTGGTACCCCCAGCGCCCTCGACGATGAACTCGGAAATCGGTTGCGTCAGCGCCTGGGCCACCGTCATCGAAGTGTTGCCGCAGGAATTCACCATGGTGAAGGACGACAGGTTGAGCGTGTAGACCGTCGCCGCGGCGCCTGCGGTGGGATTGAACACGTCTCCCAGCGTGATGTGGCAGGGCTGGCCCGACACGGTGTACAGGTTGCCCGTTTCCAGTTCCACAAGCACGTCCGAGCCACCGTTGACAGCCGCGCCCTGCGTGGCCCACTCGGGGTTATCGTTGAACTCGAAGCTCACCTGCGTCTGGCCCGCCAAAGTGATGCCAGCGGTATTCCCGGAGGTGCTGAAAGCCGTAACGCCGGGCGCAAACACGTACAGGCCGACAAATTCTCCGGTTGCCGGTGTGCCCGTCTGGTAGTACTGGTATTCACCGCTCGTGGCCTTCGAGCCATTAGCAGCCACGCCACCACCGCAGGTAGCGCCCGAGGTATCAGCGCACTGGAAATTCGTGTCGAAATTGCTTCCGCTGAAGCCGCCCGTAGCGCCTCCATCAGCAGTCAGGCCCGTGAAACTCGGCGCCGCATTCCCACCCGGGCCGGTGAAGCCGGAGGAAAATGCCACCGGACTGGGAACTGCGCAACTCACCACAATATTGCTCACATTGGCGCTTGCCGCCCCGCTGCCGGCGCTCACGCTGCAATATTCCCCGCTCGGCTGGGTCTGTACCGTAACGTTGTAAGTTCCGCCACTAGCCACCGAGTTGCCGAAGGTGAACGATCCATTATTGCTCACAGTCAGAGTATCTGTTCCGTTCGCCAGCACGACCGGAGTGGCTCCCAGCCCCGAGACCGTGCCGCCGATGGTGTAGCTGCTGGACGTCGTCGTGCCGCCGGTGGTCGTGCCGCCGGTGGTCGTGCCGCCGGTGGTCGAGGTGCTACCGGCGCTGGTGCCGGTGGTCGTGCCCGTCGCCGGCGGCGCCGTGCCGCCGCCACAGGCGGAAAGGCCGACGGTCACCGCGGCGGCCAGGACACTGAGCTTGAACAGCCCCATCGCAGATTGTGTTTTCAACATGGATCCATCTCCTCGTTATCAGTACTACAGGCCTGGGCTCGCCGCGCCGGCCGCGTGCCTGTGTCGCGTCCGGACGGATCTGGATGTGCACTCGCCCGCTCGGGAATCGTGCCGCCAATCCATGAAATCGCTTTCAAAATCGACAAAAAAAGCCTCCGGCTGAACCGGCGACCGATGCATCACTGGGCCAGCGCCGCCTGATCCGACGCTGAATCGCCCCAGCTGGTGAATCCGATGGATCCGACCGAAATCACGTCGTACTCGCCAGGCTGCAGGGCCGGGTTCTTGTTGGCATCCAGATTCACCCCCACCGTGGTGATGCCATTGGCCAGCAGGTTGCTCATGCTTCCGCTCGAACAGGTGAAGGAACTCAGCGGAATCGCGTAGTTGCGCACCTCGGGCACTACGGTGGTCGTGCCCGTTTGCGTGGGCACGGTCTGGTCGTAGGTGCAACTGTCGGCAGGGCTCCCGGAGCCGACACCGTCGTTGATCGCCACCGTGAGCACGCTCGCGTTGCCGCCCGGCAGGTTCTTGTTGTTCGCCGGGGCGTAGATGTTGCCCATGGTGATCAGCAGGGTGTTCGACTGGCTGATGTCGAAGGTCGCGTCCTTCGGAGCCAGCATCGCGACGTAGGCGTACGAGGTCGAATTGAAGGGAGCGGCGGCGGTGCCGGCCTGGATCTGGAAGCTGTAGTAGCCGGTGCTGTTCATGGCCGCCTGGGGCGACGAGTACTGGCCGTAGAGGAAACCATTGCCCACGCCCGCATACACATCGCCGGCCTGGATCGAATGCAGGTAGGCGCCGTTGGTCTGCGTGGGGTAGGCGATGTAGTCGCTGGCGAACAGCAGGTACGGCGACTGCGCCAGCGAGGTGCCGCCACCGCCGGTGCTCGGCGGGGTGCTGAGCACTCCGGTCACCGGCACCGTGCTGCCCCCGCCGCCGCAACCGGCCAGGCCAAGGGTCGCTGCGAAACAGCCTGCCGCCACCACACCGCGACGCCAGGCCTTGCGATCTGCTGCCATCTTCTGGGCTCCCGTGAATACTGTTGCGTTCGATGCCATCCCAGAGGGCGGCGCGGCGCGTTGGTCGCTGCCGCGATCCGACGCGTCGCACACCGACCTGCGGACAATCTGCACTTTGAAAGCGCTTTCTTGTTGCAGATTCTTGTGCGAGTGTCATCGTGGCGCCATCCGGGTTTCCCCGTGTTCGCGACATGGCGCGGCCACGCGTTCCCACGGCGGACGATCCGCTGCGTCGGGCGCCTGCTATAGACTGCGGGAAGTTCCCGGCCCGCGCACCGCCCACCACCATGCACTCCCCTGCCCGCACGGCCCACCGCGGCTGGCGCTATGTCGGCGCTGCCGCGATCGGCGTGGCCGCCGCGCTGCTGGCCGACCGGCTGTTCGTGCCTGCCGGCTGGCGCCTGCTGCTCGGCCTGGGCATGGCGCTGTCGCTGGGTTTTGCCGGGGTGTTCGTCGCGGTGCTCACCGACCCGCGGCTGCGATGAAGCCCTCGCCTGCCGACCCGCCGCGCCTGCTCGACGTCGATGCGCTGGCGCGGGCCGTCGACGCCTTCGCGACCGAGCGCGACTGGGTGCAATTCCACAGCCCGAAGAACCTGAGCATGGCGCTGACCGGCGAGGTCGGCGAACTGGTCGAGATCTTCCAGTGGATGAGCCCGGAGCAGTCGCAGGCCGCGGCACGCGATCCCGAGACCGCGCAGGCGGTACGGGACGAGCTCGCCGACGTGCTGATCTACCTGGTGCGACTGGCCGACGTGCTCGGTGTCGACCTCGACGCCGCGGTGCGCGACAAGTTGCGCGCCAACGCCCGCAGGTACCCGGCCGACCAGGTGCGCGGAAGCAACCGCAAATCCACCCTGTAGCGGACCGCGCGCACAGCCTGCCGGGGCCTGCGCGGCGGCCCTCAGCCCAGCGCGCTGAGGAAGGCCTTGTCGAAGCCCAGGGCCCCGGCGCCGCTGCCGCCTGGCGCGACGTAGCTGTTGCAGATCGGCGACGAAGAGCCGACCGCGCAGTCGGCATCGCGGTCGAAGGACCAGAAATGCACCCCGGCCAGCCCTTGGGCCTTCGCCCACGAGGACATCGTCGCCACGTCGGCCAGGGTGAACACCTCCCCGGCCACGTCGTTGCCGCCGATCATCGGGGTCAACTCGATCTGGGCGTACGGAATCCCCCAATGGTCGTGCAGGTTCATCGCGGCCTGGATCGCCGACTGGCCCATCGCGCAGGTCGACCCGCTGAGCACGCAATTGCCGAGCTGGGCGGCGCCGTAGTCCATCACCATCAGGTTGATGCTGTAGTTCGTCAACCCGACGCTGCGGATGGCCTGCATCACTTCGTCGCCGTAGATGTTGAGTCCGTCGGGAGCCGAACTCCCCCAGCTCGCCGCCACGCTGCCGCCCTGCGAGGGCGCCAGCGTGGCCACCGTGAAGCTCCAGCGCAGCTTCGGGTACAGCGGCTGCATGTCCTTCACACGCTGCACCAGCGACTCGATGACCGAAGCCGACTGCCCCGCCTCGATGTCGAAGTCGATGCCCACCAGGTTCTTCGAGGCGTAGCGGTTGATGAACTGGATCATGCCGGAGTCGCTGCCGCAGGTGAAGGCTCCGGCCGCGCCCCCGGTGGACACGATGTAGTCGACGTTGGCCGCCGCCAGCCTGGGCACATTGGCCTGCGCGAAGGCCTCGGCACCGATCCCGCCCCAGTTCTCGGAGCCGCAGCTGCCGGTCGCGAAGGCCAGGGTCAGCGCGGACTGTCCGGCAGGCAGCACGGCGAGCAGCGGCTGCAGCGAGCCCGTCACCCGGGTCGACAGCACATTGCTGTTCCAGTTCATCGCGATGGTCGCATCCTTGTAGGGGCTGAACAGGAAGGATCCGGCGCTACCGGTGGCCGCGGGCGTGGTGGAGGACGGAGTGGGCGACGCGGAGGCGCCCGCCGTGACCACCGGGGGGATGATGGCGGCCGCCGGACTGCCCGGCGACGCAGCGGTGCTCGATGCCGGAGACACCGCGCTGGCGTAGGCAGTCTGCAAGGCCCCCGTCTGCCCGGCGGCGGCAAGCTGCACCGTGGGGTCGAACACGAGGCTGGCATCGGTGCTCGATGCCAGCAGCAGGGTCGACGCCTGCCCCCCATTGAAGCCGCTGCTCATCCGGCCCTGGGGAGGGATCGGAGCCTGCCAGGGCTCGGAAGCCAGGGTCACCGTACTGCCGCTGATCGATGTCCGCAGGTTCCACGGGCCGCCGCTGAAGACCTGCTGCGCATCCGCCGCCGAGGGGAAGTTCAGCTGCAGCCGCCAGGGCGCGACCAGCGTGGCCGTTCCGGTATTGCGCACGACCAGCATGCCGCTGTAGCCGCCCGACCATGCGCTGGGCACCTGCCATTCCACCTGCAGGCCGGAGGCCGACGCGCCGCTGCCGGCCGGCTGGCTGCCGGCCACGATGCGGGTCAGGCCGGCGCCGGCGTCGGCGGCCGCGCTCTGGTTGGCGCTGCCTTGCGTGGCCTGCAGCGCGCTGGACACGTTGCCCGAGATGCTGCCCAGCCGGCTGCCCGGAACCGACGCGAAATCGCCCAGCAGCTGCGCGATGGTCGCCTGCCCGGCAGCCGGGCGCGCGAACTCCAGCGCGCAGGACTGGCCGTTGAAACGGCAATCCTGCAGGTCGACCGCGGAGCTCAGCACGCCGCTGGCGCTGAAGCCGATGCCCACCGTGGAGCCGGCGGCCAGGGTCGCGTTGTACGGCGCGTTGCTGAGGGTGAAGGTGTGGGTCGCCGGGTCATAGGATGCCTTCGCACCCCAGAACGAGGCGCTGCGCGCCTGCGCACCCAGCGTCTGCGAACGGAACGACAGAGTCCATCCGCCGGAAACCGCCTGCGGAACCCACAGCACCAGCGAGCCCGTGTAGCCGGCCCAGGAAGTGCTCGCGCTGCCCCACTGCGACGAGGCCGACAGCACGACCGTCGGCGGCGGCAGCTGCAGCGCGCCGGCTGCCGACTGGGCGGCGCTGGCCGCGTTGGCCGCGCTGCTGCTTGCGCCCCGGGCCAGCGCGGCCACCGAAGCCACGGATAGCTGCACCGGGGCGACGTCCGGCGCCGCCGGCAGCGACAGCTGGGCCTCGGCGGAGCCGCTGGAGCCCGTGGTGTAGTGCACCGCGATCTGATCCAGCACATTGTCCAGCCCGGTGTGGCTCATGCCCTGGATCGAGCCGTCGAGCAACAGCCCGACGATGTCGCCATGAGCGCCCGACAGCTGGCTGGACAGCGCCTTGTCGCTGCCGGCGATCGCCGACACGATGGGCGCCAGCACGCTGTCCAGCGAGGCCCGCGCCTGCGCATCGGCCGCTGCATGCAGCTGGCCGGCCACCGCCGCGAAAGCCGCGGCCTGCGGCGCGCCCGCGGTGATGCTGTCGATGGTCTGCTGCGGCATGCCGGCGCCGAGCAGCTCGATGCGCGCCACCAGGTTGGAAATCGGGTTGACATTGCTGATGGTCGCCACCTGCGGCGCGCCGTAGTCGATTGCCAGGTAGTCGGCGGAGCCGCCGGAGGAGCTCGCCACCAGCAGGTAGGGCGGACTGCCGCTCGGGGCGGACAGGGAGAAGTTGCCGTGCGCGTCGGCGGTGGCGCTGGCCGCCACCGCACCCGCGCGGTCGATGAGCAGAACCTTCGCATCGGCCAGCGCAGCCCCGGTCGACGCGGTGCCGGTCAAGACGCCGCCGCCGCCGGCCCCGGGCCCCGCCCCACATGCGCTCAGCACCGCGCAGCCGACCAGCATCCAGCACGCCAGCACCGCCGCGCGCATCCGCCCCGTGCCATCCGCCATGATCCTCTCCCGCGCCAGGCGGCAGCGCGCCATGCGGCGCGCCGCAGGCTCGCCGGATCGCGCCGGTGGCTCACCGTGCGCGTGCGTCGCCCGTCACCATGCTCGTTCTTCGGAGCACGCCGCGCCAGCCCTTCGGCAGGTGGATAACGGCCGTTCAATGGCCACTGCGGCCCGATACTCCCGCCCGTTTATGCCGGAGCTCGTCCGGGCAGGCCGGGAGCCTGCCATTGGGCCAGCGCCGCCACCAGATCGGCGAAGCGCTCGCCCTGCACCAGCACATGCGCGCGCAGCGCCTGCGCCGCGGCCTCGCCGTCGCCGCCGACGATGGCGTCGACCACGCTCTGGTGCTCCGCGAAAGAAGCCGTCATGCGCCCCTTGACGCGCAACTGCAGACGGCGGTAGGGGCGCAGCCGGCGGTGCAGCGCCAAGGCCTGCTCACGCAGGAATTCGCTGTGGCTGCCAGCGTAGATCAGGTGGTGCAGGCGTTCGTTGAGGTGGTAGTAGCGGTCGGCGTCGCCGTCGGCGCGCGCGGCTTCGCAGGCGCGGTGCGCGGCCATCAACTCGGCGCGCTCGGCGTCCGCCATGCGGCGGGCCGCATGGCGCCCGCACATGGCCTCCAGCTCGGCCATGACCTCGAACATCTCGACCAGGCGCGTCGCGCCGACTTCGGCCACCGCCGCGCCGCGGCGATGGCGCAGCTCGACCATGCCGGTGGCCGCCAGCTGCAGCAGCGCTTCACGCACCGGAGTGCGCGACACCTGGTATTGACGCGCCAGATCTGCCTCGTCCAGCGGCGCGCCGGGGCCCAGCGTTCCGGTGGCGATCGACTCCTCGATGCTTTCCCGCAACTGGTCGGCCAGGGACATGTTCCTGCTCATCGGCTGCATCGTAGGGCCTGGGCCGACTGTTGGCATCCACGCGAGCTTCGTGTACAGGAAAACCCTATTTTTGACATACGTCTATCATCGCTCACAATACAAAAACGCCGTCTGTGTATTTTTGGAGATCCTGCCGATGCCCAGCCCCCCCGCAGCGACATCCGACCCGCATGCCGCGCAGTGGTCGCGACGCGGCGCCGAGAAGGCGTCGCGCCTGGCCTCGGTGGCGGCGCTGGCGCAGGGTTGCGTGCTGCCGACGCGGCGCATCGACGAGGCGCTGGCGCTGCTGCTGCGCCCCGGGGATCGCGTCGCGCTGGAAGGCAACAACCAGAAGCAGGCGGATTTCCTGTCGCGCAGCCTGGCGCGCCTCGACCCGGCGCGCATCCACGACCTCCATCTGCTGATCTCCAGCATCAGCCGGCCCGAGCACCTCGACCTGTTCGAACTGGGCATCGCACGGCGGCTGGATTTCGCCTTCGCCGGGCCGCAGAGCCTGCGCGTGGCGCAGCTGATCGAGGACGGCAAGCTCGAGGTCGGCGCCATCCACACCTACGTGGAGCTGTACGCGCGCATGCTCATCGATCTGCAGCCCAACGTGGCGCTGGTGTGCGCGCAGAAGGCCGATTCCCTCGGCAACCTGTACACCGGGGCGAATACCGAGGACACGCCGACCATCGTCGAGGCCACGGCCTTCCGCCAGGGCATCGTGATCGCCCAGGTCAACGAACTGTGCGAGGAACTGCCGCGCGTGGACATCCCCGGCTCGTGGGTGGACTTCGTGGTCGTCGCCGACCGGCCCTTCGCCATCGAGCCGCTGTTCACCCGCGACCCGCGCCACATCACCGACCTGCAGGTGCTGATGGGCATGATGGCCATCCGGGGCATCTACGAGCGCTACGGCGTGCGCTCGCTGAACCATGGCATCGGCTACGACACCGCGGCCATCGAGCTGCTGCTGCCGACCTACGGCGCGTCCCTCGGGCTCAAGGGCAGGATCTGCCGCAACTGGGCGCTCAACCCCCACCCCACGCTGATTCCGGCGATCGAGAGCGGCTGGGTGGAGAGCGTGCACTGCTTCGGCAGCGAAGTCGGCATGGAGGACTACATCGCCGCGCGGCCGGACATCTTCTTCGTCGGGCGCGACGGCAGCCTGCGCTCGAACCGCGTGCTGTGCCAGCTGGCCGGGCAATACGGGGTCGACATGTTCATCGGCTCTACGCTGCAGATGGACGGCGATGCCAATTCCTCGACGGTCACCCTCGGGCGACTGACCGGCTTCGGGGGCGCTCCCAACATGGGGCACGATCCGCGCGGACGCAGGCACGCCAGCCCGGCCTGGCTGTCGCTGATCACCGCCGACAGCCCGGTGGTGCGCGGGCGCAAGCTGGTCGTGCAGCTGGTGGAAACCTTCCAGCAGGGCGGCGTGCCGGCGCTGGTCGAATCGCTGGACGCGGTCACCGTCGGCGAAAGGAGCGGCATGCCCATCGCGCCGGTGATGATCTACGGCGACGATGTCACCCATGTCGTCACCGAGGAGGGCATCGCCTACCTGTACAAGGCCCAAGGCGAGCAGGAGCGGCGCGACGCGCTGGCCGCGGTGGCCGGCGTGACCCCGATCGGCCGCCGGATCGACGCGCCGCGGGTGCAGCAACTGCGCGCGCGCGGCCTGGTGGCCTTCGCCTCCGATCTCGGAGTCAGCCCGCTGCAGGCCAAGCGCTCGATGCTGGCGGCACGCAGCATCGAGGATCTGGTGGCCTGGTCCGGAGGGCTGTACCGGCCCCCGGCACGCTTCCTGAGCTGGTGATCGGCATGGACGCCCGGCTGCCCTTCGCGAGGGCTCCGGCGCTGCCGGAGCGGCGTGGCGCCGATGCCCCGGCAGCCCGCGCGCGCGCGCAGGCGCTGGCCGACGCCGCCGTGCGCGCACTGCGCGACGAAGCCCGGCTGAGCCCGAAGCCGGCGCTGGTCGATGCGCGCGGCAGCGGCGCCCATGCCGACCTCGACCTGGCGCGCATGCTGCGCTCGGCGCAGGCCTTGCGCCGGCCCTTCGCGGACATGGCGCAGGCGGCCGCGCGCGCGCGGCCCGACGCGGGCCTGCGCGAGGAACTGGCGCGCATCGGACGCGTCGCCGAGCAGCGCATGCTGCTGGCCACCGAGGGCAGCAACGCGCACCGCGGCGCGATCTGGGCGCTGGGGCTGCTGCTGGGCGCGCGCGCGCTGCTCGGCGAGGCGGCCAGCGCCGCGGCGACCTGCGCCACCGCGGCGCGCATCGCCCGCCACCCGGATCGCGCCCACCGCGACAGCGGCACCAGCCACGGCGCGCACGTGGCGCGACGCTTCGGCGCGCGCGGGGCGCGCGGCCAGGCCTGCGCCGGATTCCCGCATGTGCTGCGCTGCGGGCTGCCGATGCTGCGGGGGCGACGCGCGGACGGCGCGCGCGCCGAGCACGCGCGCCTGGACGCCTTGATGAGCATCATGGCCGAACTCGACGACACCTGCCTGCTGCACCGCGGCGGCGAGCCCGCGCTGCGCGCCGCCCAGCTGGGCGCACGCCGCGTGCTGGAACTGGGCGGCGCGGCCACCGCGGCCGGACATGCGGCGCTGCTCGACCTCGACCGCGACCTGCTGGCACGCCGCGCTTCTCCCGGCGGCAGCGCCGACCTGCTGGCGGCCAGCCTGTTCCTGGACGCCGTCACCGCCGCCTGATTCCTGTCCACAAGAGCACCATGGAAACCCTCGCATTCGACTTTCCCGCCTCCATCCCGATCGCACGCGCTGCACATGTCGGCGTGGTCGGATCCGGCGACCTGGAGATCCTCGTCGAACCCGGCCCGGAGGCGCGCGCACGGGTGCAGGTGTGCACCAGCGTCGAGGGCTACGGCGCCATCTGGCAACTCGTGCTGCAACGATTCTTCGAGCGTCACGACGCCGCCGCGTCGGTGCGCATCAACGATTTCGGCGCCACTCCGGGCGTGGTCGCGCTGCGCCTGGAGCAGGCCCTGGAGGCAAGCCGCCGATGAACGCCCACGCCAACACCAACACCGACGCCAACCCCGACCTGCCCGGCGCGCAGGTGCTGGCGCGCGACAGCTTCATCGAGATGAACGCGCGCGAACGTGCGCGCAGCCTGCTCGACGCCGAGGGCCAGCGCGAACTTCTGGGGCCCTTCGACGCCCTGTATTCGCCCTGGCTGCCCCGCCAGGGCATCGTCGCGCAGGCCGACGACGGCGTCATCGTGCTGCGCGGACAGCTCGACGGGCGCGAGGCCGTGGTGCTCGCCGTGGAGGGTCGCTTCCAGGGCGGCAGCATCGGTGAGGTATGCGGCGCCAAGATCGCCGGCAGCCTGGAACTGGCGCTGCTCGATTGCGAGGCAGGCCGCCCGGTGCTGCCGGTGCTGCTGCTGGAAACCGGGGGCGTGCGCCTGCAGGAGGCCAATCTGGGGCTGGCGGCGATCGCCGAGATCCAGTCGGCGGTGGTCGCGCTGCGCCGGCACGTCCCGGTCGTCGCGGTGGTCGCCGGCATGGTCGGCTGCTTCGGAGGCATGTCCCTGGTCGCCGGACTGTGCTCGCACATCGTGCTCACCCGCCAGGCTCGACTGGGCATGAATGGCCCCGAGGTCATCGAGCAGGAAGCCGGCCTCGAGGAACTCGACGCCGGCGACCGCCGCCTGGTGTGGGGCCTGATCGGCGGCGAGCAGCGCGTGGCCTGCGGCCTGGCCGATGTCCTGGTCGAGGACGATGCCGCGCAGGTGCGCGCCCGCGTGCTCGACTGCACGCGCGCCCCGCCGGCGGCGGCGCGCAGCAGCCAGGTGCAGCTCTGGCGGGCGCGCATCGAGGCCGCTGCCGCCGATGCCGTGCTCGACGCGCGCGCCTTGCGTGGCTTGTGGAACGGCAACGCCGGGCAGCCGGCAGGAGACGGGCGATGAGCAACCGCGGACGAATCTGGTTCGAGCAGCTGGCAGCCGGCGGCACCCGCGTACCGGGACTGCCTCCCTCGGTACTGGCGGCCGACGCCCTCATCGGGGAGCAGCCGGCTCGCGTGCTGGCGGTCGTGCCCGATGCGGCCAGCCCCTTTGCGCGTGCGCGCGGCGGGGAAGTCGGCCTGCGCGAGGCCTGGGCGCTGGCCGACGTGGTGCGCGAGGCCTGCCGGATCGACGCCGACGGGCCGCGCCGCGCCTTGCTGGCGGTGGTCGACGTGCCCGGCCAGGCCTATGGGCGCCGCGAGGAAATGCTGGGCATCCACCTGGCCTGCGCTGCCGCGGTGGACGCCTACGCCAGCGCGCGCCAGGCCGGCCATCGGGTGCTGGCGCTGCTCGTCGGCGGCGCCATGTCGGGAGCCTTCCTGGCCCATGGCTACCAGGCGCACCGCCTGCTGGCGCTGGACGACCCCGGAGTGGTCGTGCATGCGATGGGCCGTGAGGCGGCGGCCCGCGTGACCCGGCGCAGCGTGGCCGAACTCGACGAACTCGGGGCCGCGCAGGCGCCGATGTCCTACCGCATCGCCGACTACGCGCAGCTGGGGCTGCTGCACCGGCTGATCGGCGGCATCGATGCCGAAGCGCCGACGCCGCCCCAGGTGCAGCAGGTGCGCCAGGCGCTGCTCGAGGCCCTGCAGGACATCGGCGACGACGAGCGCGACCTGCGCGTGCGCTGGAGCACGCCGGCGGCGCGCCAGGCGCGTGCCGCGTCGGCCGAGGTACGCGCGCGGCTGGCCGCGCAATGGGCGACCGCGCGATGAATCCTGCGCCGCGGCAAGCGCCCGCGCCGGCGGCCTTCCCGGCGCAGGTGCATGACCTGCTGCTGCTGCGCGACGACGCCCGACCGCAGTGGGAGGATGCCGCCTGCGCCGCCTGGGCGCTGCCGGCCCTGCGCCAGACGCCGTGGGTCGTCGTGCGTCGCGCCGCGCCGCGGCGGGACTGCCTGGCGGTGGGCGTGCGCGGCGCGCTGCGCGCGCAGCGCGCCGCCGCATGGGTCGACACCGCCGCGGTGCGCCGCGTGCTGCGCCCGGCGGATCTGCTGCGGCTGGACGCGCAACTCCCGGCCGGCCGCGCCACGCTGCCCGCCTTCGACGCCTTGCGTCTGCTCACCCTGTCCTGGCGCATCGGCGACGGGCCGCACGATTGGGGCCCGGCCGGCAGCGTGGGCTTCGAACTGGCCAGCCGGCGGCCGACGGCCACCGCGCACAGCGACCTGGACATTGTCGTGCGCTGCGCCTGCGCGCCGCCTCCAGCGCGCGCCGGCCGCTGGCTGCAGGCCTTGCCGCAGTCCGCCCCGGCACGCATCGACGTGCGGCTCGAATGGCCCGAGGGCGGGGCCGCGCTGGCCGAGTATGCGGCTGGTGGGGACTACCTGCTGCGCCAGGCGCAAGGTGGTGTGCTGCTGCGGCAGCGCTGCCGCGAGCCGGAGGCTGCCTGATGCTGGCCTTCCTGTTCCCCGGGCAGGGCGCCCAGGAAGCCGGCTACCTCCACCGCCTGCCCGCGCACCCCCGCGTGCGCCAGACCCTGGACGAGGCGGCCGCCGTGCTCGGACAGGATCCGCTGGATCTCGACCGCGAGCCCGCGCTGCAGTCGACGCTGGCGGTGCAGCTCGGCCTGCTGGTGGCCGGCGTCGCGCAGGCGCGCGCGCTGGAGGCCGAGGGCGTTCGCCCCGACGCGGTGGCCGGCCTGTCGGTCGGCGCCTTCGGCGCCGCGGTGGCCTGCGGCAGCCTGGACTTCGGCGACGCGCTGGCCCTGGTGCGCCTGCGCGCACAGGCCATGCAAGGCGCCTTCGCCGGAGGCTACGGCATGCTGGCGGTGTCCGGATTGCGCCAGCGCGCGCTGGAGCAGGTGCTGCGCGACATCCAGGCATCAGGCGGCGGGGCGAGCGAGCAGGCATGGCTGGCCAACCTCAACAGCGCCTCGCAGTTCGTCGTCGCCGGCCGCGAGGATGTGCTCGATGCGGTACGCGACGCGGCACGCAGTGCAGGCGCCCGCCAGGTCGAGCGCCTGGCGGTGGCCGTGCCCTCGCATGGCCCGCCCCTCGCCGGGGTCGCCGCGCAGCTGGCCGACGCGCTGGCCGCGCTGCGCCTGCGCGACGCCGCGATGCCCTACATCGCCAACACCACGGCGCGCGCGCTGCGCGCCGCGGGGGACATCGCCCGCGACCTGGCCGAGGGCGTGATGCGCCCGGTGCTGTGGCACGACACCAACCGACAGTTGCTCGAACGCGGCACGCGCTGCGCGATCGAGATGCCCCCGGGGCAGGCCTTGAGCACCTTCCTGCGCAACCTGAACTGCCAGGTTCAGGCGCTGGCCAGCGGCACCAGCAGCCTGCGTGCACTCGTGCTGCGCATCGAGCGACTGCGGTCGCAGGGAGAGTCGAGCGTCGGCGGCTGAGCCGACGTTGCATCGGCGGCGCGAGCCGCCAGCCAAGGCGCATCCGGATCCCGGTGCGCACGTACACAACCGGGATCACCCGGATCGAGGAGACAGACCATGAATCAAAGCACCTACGACGCGCAGGCCCTGCCGCGGCGCACGCCACTCAACAGCGATCAGATACGCGGCTTCTGGGCCGCGTGGTTCGGCTGGACGCTGGACGGCATGGACTCCATCATCTACGCCCTGGTGATGGTGCCGGCGCTGACCGAACTGCTGCCCAAGTCCGGGATCACGGTCACCCCGGGGCACATCGGCCTGGCCGGCTCGATCCTGTTCGCGCTGTTCCTCGTCGGCTGGGGACTGTCGTTCATCTGGGGGCCGATCGCCGACCGCTACGGACGCACGCGGGTGCTGGCCGCGACCATCTTCGGCTACGCGCTGTTCACCGGGCTGGCGGCCATGTCGCAGAACGTCTGGGAGCTGGGAATCTTTCGGCTGCTGGCCGGCATCGGCATCGGCGGCGAGTGGGCGCTCGCCGGCACCTACGTCGCCGAGGCCTGGCCCGAGGATCGGCGCAAGATGGGCGCCGGATACCTGCAGACGGGCTACTACGCGGGCTTTTTCATCGCCGCGGCACTGAACTTCACGGTCGGCGCGCACTACGGCTGGCGCGCCATGTTCCTGTGCGGCCTGTTCCCGGTCGTGGTCTCGATCTATGCCATGCTCAAGGTGCGCGAACCGGAGAAGTGGGAGCACGCCAGCCGGCCGGTGCAGCGCAGCCCGCTGTCGGAGATCTTCAGCGCCGAATACCGCCGCCGCACGCTGGTCAACTCGGTGCTGCTGACGGTGGCCATCATCGGCCTGTGGGCCGGCGCGGTGTACGAGCCGGCGGCCATCATCCAGCGCGCGCTGCACCAGGGCATGACCCATATCCAGGCCGTGCACATGGCCTCGATCGGCACCGGCATCCTGTCCATCGGCACCATCCTGGGCTGCCTGGCGCTTCCCGTGCTGGCCGAGCGCTTCGGGCGCAGGAGCACGCTGTCGCTGTATTTCCTCGGCATGGCGGTGTGCATCGTGGTCAGCTTCGGCTGGGCTTTCTACGTGCCCAACGGACTCGATGTGTTCATCGCCACGCTGTTCTTCCTGGGCTTCTTCGGAGGCAATTTCGCGATGTTCAGCCTGTGGCTGCCCGAGCAGTACGAGACCCGTGTGCGCGCGACGGCCTTCGCCTTCAACACGTCGATCGGGCGCTTCCTCGGCGCCGTGGTGAACTTCGTGCTCGCCGCCGCGGTCAGCACCATGGGCACGCTGGGCACGCCGGTGGCCTGGACGGCGCTGGCCTTCGTCGCCGGCCTGCTGGTCATCCCCTTCGCGGTGGAGACCCGCGGCCAGGCCCTGCCCGGCTGAGCCATGCGCCGGCCGCGCCCCGAGCGCGGCCGGCGCACGATCATTCCGGCTGCGACGAACCCTGCTCCCCGAGCGCGGCGAACCTGGCCGCCATCGTCGGGTTGCCCCGCGTCAGCCGCTTGATCGTCACGTCCTGCGCCTTGTCGTTGGCCAGGCGCAGGTTGCGGTCAGTGCCCAGCAGCGCCTCCTTGGTCTTCTGCAGGTGGTCGATCGACTTGTCGATCTCGTCGATCGCCGTCTGGAAGCGCCGGGAAGCCAGTTCGTAGTTCCTGCCGAACGCGGACTTGAAGGCCTCGAGCTGCGACTCGAAGTTGCTGATGTCGACGTTCTGCGCCTTGACGAGCGCCAGTTCGGCCTTGTAGCGCAGCGCGTTCATCGCCGCGTTGCGCAACAGGGTGATGATGGGGATGAAGAACTGCGGACGCACCACGTACATCTTCGGGTAACGGTGGAACACATCGACGATCCCGGTGTTGTAGAGCTCGCTTTCGGGTTCCAGCAGGGAAACCAGCACGGCATACTCGCAGCCCTTCTCCTTGCGATCGCGGTCGAGCTCCCTGAGGAAATCCTCGTTGCGGCCCTTGCTCGCGGTGCCGTCGCTCTCGTTCTTCATCTCGAACATGATGGAAACGATCTCGGTGCCGCCGTCGTCGGTGTCGCGGAAGATGTAGTCTCCCTTGCTGCCCGATCGCGCATCGTTGTCCTTCTCGAAGTAGGCGCGCGGGAAGGCGGTGGCGCGGATGCGGTTGAACTCGGTCTCGCAGTGCTGCTCCAGGGTCTCGCCGACCATCTTGGTCGACAGCCGCGCCTTCATGTCGCGCAGGCGCTCGATGGCCTCGTCGCGATCCTTCAGCTGGGTCTCGTACTTGTCCTTCAGCGCGGCCTCGGCAAGCTGCTTCTCCAGCTGGGCGTGCTGCAGGCGGCCGCCCAGGGCATCGCGCTCCTGCTGCAGCGCGCCGAGCGCCTCGGCGAGCGCCAGCCTGTGTTCCACCTGCACGGCGTCCAGCCGGGCCTCGGCCAGCCTGGAGGCCGCGGCCTGCTCCTGGCGGGCCTGGTGCAGCTCGCCGGCCAGCGCGTCGCGCTCCTTCTCGACCAGAGCCAGCGCCTCGGCCACGGCCAGCCTGCGCGCCATGTCGCCGGCATCGAGGCGGGACTTCAGATCCTGGATCTCGATGTCCTTGGCCGCCGTGGCCTGGCGCAGCTCGCCGGCCAGCCGGGCCTCGGCCAGTTCGAGCGCGCTGCGCTTGTCCCTCTCGGCCAGTTCGAGGCGCTCGTGCAGCAGTCGTTCGAACTCGTGGTCGCGCACCTGCTTGACGATGTCGGCGTAGCCGGCCTCGTCGATCTTGAACGCCTTGCCGCAATGCGGGCAGATGATTTCGTGCATGTTCGGGCTCTTCCATCCGGTGTCCCGGACATTGAACCATGCACGGGCCCGCGCCGGTCGGCGCGGGCCCGCCCCGCATCGGGAAGCAAGGGCGGTTCGGCGGCTTCGCCCACCCGGCGATGCCGCCTGGCACAGAAGCCTCAGGCGGCCATGGACGGCCAGGCCTTGGCCCACGGCTTCGCCGCCTCGAAGGCAGCGGCGGCGCGCAGCACGGCGGCGTCGTCCAGGTGCCGGCCGACGATCTGCAGGCCGACCGGCAGGCCTTCAGCGGTGAAACCGGCCGGCACGCTCGCCGCCGGGTTGCCCGTCAGGTTCAGCGGGAAGGTGAAGGCCAGCCACTGGAAGGGGGCGACCATGCGTCCCTCGATCTTCTCCAGGCCCTGGATATGCAGGGCGAACGGCGGAACGGCCAGAGTCGGCGTCAGCAGGATGTCGTAGTTGCGCATGAAGCGCCACATCTTGTTCGCCACCGCCTTGCGCACGACGTTGGCGGTGGTCAGTTCCTCCGCGGTCCAGGGGCGGTTGATGAAATCGACGATGTGCGGCGTCATCCTGCCGCCGTGCCTGGCCGTGATTTCGCGCAACCCCTTCAGATCGCTCTCGGCGGCCACCACGCCCCAGAACGCGCCATAGGGATCCTCCCAGCCCGGATGCGCCTCCTCGACGATGCAGCCGAGGTCGCGCTCGAACACGCGCACGGCCTCGCCGACGACCCTTCGCACCTCGGGGTCGACCGCGGCGTAGCCCCAGTCCGCGCTGTAGGCAACACGCAGTCCCTTCAACGAACGGGGCTTCGCGGCATCGAGCCAGTCGATGTCGTTGCAGGGGATCGTACGGCGATCGCGATCATCCGGCCCGGCAATCACCGAGAGCATCAGCGCCGCATCGCGCACGGTGCGGGTCATCGGGCCGATGTGCTCGAGCGACTCCCAGCTCGACACGCCCGGGTAGCGTTCATCCTTGGTGCCCGGGTACAGCGGCACGCGTCCCATCGAGGCCTTCACGCCGACCAGGCCGCAGAAGGACGCCGGAATGCGCACCGAGCCACCTCCGTCGCTGCCCAGCGCGAGCGGGCACATGCCCGCGGCCACCGCGGCACCCGAGCCGGCGCTGGAGCCACCGGGAGTGCGCTCGGGATTCCAGGGGTTGCGGGTCGTCTCGCCGATGGGGTTGTGGCCGACGCCGCTGTAGCCGAACTCCGGCACATTGGTCTTGCCGATCGCGACGGCGCCGGCATCGCGCATGCGCTCGACCACCACGTCATCCTCGTCGGGAACGAAGTCGGCAAAGGCCACTGCGCCCGACATGGTGCGCACATCCTTGGTGCAGATCAGATCCTTGATGCCATAGGGAACCCCGGCCAGCGGGCCGACCGACTGGCCCGCGGCGATCGCGCGATCCACCGCGGCGGCCTCGGCCATCGCCACTTCCGGTGTCGGCGTGCAGAAGGCGTGCAGCCTGGAGTCGAGCGCCTCGACGCGGCCGATCGCGGCCTTGGCCAGCTCGGTGGCCGATACCTGCTTGCTGCGCACGGCCTCGGCCATTGCGGTAGCGTCGTCTTTCCAGCTGATGCTCATGATGGTTCTTCCTCCTCGTGTTGAAAGCCAGGATCTGGCGACAGGGCGTCGCCCGCAAACAAAAAGCCGCACCACCATCGAAGGTGGTCGCGGCTTTTTTGCCTTGGCCCCGGCACGTTCCCCGGCGACGTGCAAGGCCCGTCCTCTGCATCCGGCCAGGTCGCAGGCCAAGGCACGACGCAGGCGGTTCCGTTCGATCCTTTCCCAGAAAAAAAGCCACACGCCGCATTCCTGCGCGTGTGGCTCTTTTGCCGGCTTCGCCGCAGGGACGCATGTTGTCCCTGCGCGGCGAACAAGTCCACACGATGGTAGGCAATCGACAGCCCCGGCCCATCCGGGATTTCCCGGGGTTGCGGGCCTGCGACCGCCTGGCCCCGGGTCGATCCCGCAGCGACCGCGCGGCCGCTGCGCAAACTCAGCCGCCTGGCACCGACGAGCCTGCGCCTCGCGCGACGCGCTCGGAGATCCACTGCAGCAGGGAATCGGAGGCCACCTCGATCTGTGCCGTGTAGGGGCTGTGGTGCACCTGGTCGTGCCAACGCAGGGCCCGCGGATCCTGCACGGCCTGCGCCTGCAGGAACCGGGTCAGCGGGCAAGCATGCAGCGGCCCCGGATGCCGCGGATGGAGCACGTCATGCATGGCCACCCAGTGGTAGGCCAGCGCACCCGTCCAGGTCTGCAGTTCGGCGCTGCTCGGGGGTGCCTGCGGGGTGTCGCGTATCCATTGCGCCAGATCCGCGGCAGGCATCGGGCGCGCGAGGGCGAAGCCCTGCCCGAGCCGGGCACCCAGCAGCCGCGCGGCCTCGCAGTAGCCGGGATGCTCCAGGCCCTCGACCACGGTGGCATGCGCGAACTGCTGGCTGATGCGAACCAGCGCGGCGAGCAGACGGATGATCTTCACCGGATCGTTCGGCAGTTCGCGAATCAGGCTCTGGTCGATCTTCACGGTGTCGATCGGCAACGCCGCCAGCCTGCGCAGACTGCCGTAGCCGGCCCCCAGGTCATCGAGCGCCAGCCGCACGCCCAGTGCCTCGATGGCGTAGAGGGCCTGGTCGCTGCTCGAACGATCCAGATCCTCGCTCTCCAGGATCTCCAGTGTCAGGTGGCCCGGCGCCACCTGCGCCCGGCGCAGCGCCTGTTCGATCCAGCCCGCGCAGTCCGGATGCGCCAGCGTCGACGGCGACAGGTTCACGGTGACGCCGAGATCAAGCCCCGCCTCGCGCCAGCGGTGCAGATGCTCCAGCGCCTGCTCCAGCCCCTGCAGGAACAGCGCGTTGAATTCCTGCTCGCCGAAGGCAGGCATGAATTGCGCCGGCATGACCACCGTGCCATCGGCATCGATCAGGCGAGCCAGCGCCTCCACCTTGACGGTGGCTCCGCTGTGCAGATCCACGATCGGCTGCACCCACATCTGCAAACGGTGGGCATAGAGCAATTCGCGGAAGCCCCGCACCTTGGAGGCATCCACCAGATCGCGCCCCCGCAGGCTGGCGGCGAACTGCGCGTCCAGCCGGTTGCGCAGCAACTCGAGCCAGGAACGCGCCCACTTGGCCGAGAACTGGTGCGGATAGGCTCCGAACAGCATCAGCACGCTGTCCGTACTGTCGCTGCTGGCGATGGGAATGGCCGCCGCGCTGCGCCAGCCGGCCGCGCGCGCCATGGCGTGCCAGCGCTCCAGGCGCTCATCCAGCAGATAGGCATCGACGACCTGTGTCTGGCGGCTGAACCAGGCCACGGGAATCGGCGTGCGCTGCGTGCCGGGGGTGGCGACAAGGCTGGGGTACAGCCCCTGCTGCGCCAGTTCGCGCGCGATCTGCTCGTAACCCGCGCCGGCCCCGGCTTCGTCGTGCAGCAGCCCATGTTCGTCGGGCCGGAAGAGGATGGCATGGCGGATGCCCGGCAACTCGCTGAGCGACCGCAGCATGGCGGGCAGCGCATCGGCCCAGCATGTGGCGGCCGGCGCATGCGACTCGAGGAGCGCGAAATAGGCGGCGCGTGTCTGGTCGATCGCAGCCAGTTGCGTCTGCACGTCCAGCCGCAGCCTGGCCGAGGCCAGGCGCAGGATGCGATAGCGCTGGCGCGACGAGATCAGCGCCCTCTCGAGGTTTGCGCGCAGCAGGTCCTCGTACAAGCCGAAGCTCTCGGCCATGGCGGTGCCCGACAGGCCGATGAGGGCGTGCACGAAGCCCAGACGCTGCGCCTTGTCGACGATCTGCTCGCGGGTCGTCCCGGGTTGCAGCAGGAAACGCAGATGCGCGGACTGCAGTTGCTTCAGGTGCTCGAATTCGGAATCGCCGAGGCAGCGCAGGATGCGCGCCTGCTCGGCGCGCTTGCACAACTCCTCGTAGAACGCGGGAGCGAAGGCGCGGGCGACGTCGTCCAGGATCTGCGCATCGAGGGACTCCAGCAGGGACGAGGCGTGCTCACCGAAGGGCTCGAAGGACTCCTCGCGCGCGCGCTCGTCGCCGGCGTCGCCGGCGTTGCCGATGCGCCACCAGCGCGCGCGGTCGAGCTTGTGGATCTTGTTGGCGTACATCGCGGCATCGGCCAGCCGCAGCAGAATGTCGGGCTCGGTGGCATCGCGCGGGTACAGCGCCAGGCCCATGGTCATTCCCACCTGCGCGCTTCGGCCATCCCCGAGGTCGAACTCCGCCTGCACCGCCCCGTGCAGGCGCTCCAGCGCGGCGCCGAGTTGCTCGGCGTGGTGTTCGGGGTCGAGATCCTCGAACACCACGACCAGTTCGTCGCCTCCCACGCGGGCCAGGAAGTCGCTGCGGCGCAGCCGCGGGCGCAGCGCGTCGGCGAGTTGCTGCAGCAGCACGTCGCCCACGGCATGCCCGAAGCGATCGTTGACCGGTTTGAAATCGTCGAGGTCGAGCACGCCCACCGCGACCACCTCGCCGCGCCGCCCGGCACGCGCCAGCGCCCCCGGCAGGTATTCGTCGAGCGCCAGCCGGTTGGGCAATCCGGTGAGGGCATCGCTGCGCGCGCGGCGGCTCTCCGCGTCGCGCAGATCCTGCAGCGCGGACTTGCGGTCGAGTTCATCCAGGCCGTGGCCCAGCAGATTGGCGATGCGCGTGCACAGGGCCACCGTGCTTTCATCGAAGGCGCCGGGGCGCGCTGACACGAAGGTCAGGATGGCCCAGGTGCGCTGCGCGCGCTCCACAGGCGCAGCCAGCAGGCTCGCCCAGCCATGCGCGCCGAGGCCCTCGTGCCAGGGTCGCAAAGCAGGGTCGGCCTGGGTATCGTTGCAGACCACGACCTGCCGGGTGTTCCATGCGCGCACGACCATCAAGCTCGCGTCGGCTCCGTCCAGGCGTGGTGGCGCCTCTCGCACCTGCTGCCCGCCGGTGCCGGCAAGCGCCAGGATGTCGAACACCTGCGAGGCCTCAGGCCGACCGATCCACGCGGTGTGGAACGGCGTGTCGCGGGTCAGTGTGCCGCACAGGCTGTCCAGCATTTCCGCTTCGCTGCGGCTATGGATGAGCACGTCGGCCGACCGCAGCAGCGCCCGGTAGAGATCCTGCAGGTCGAGCAGCTTCTGGCGCTGCTCGAGCAGCCTCTGCCGCTGGTCGAGCAGGTCGAAGGTGCGCTGCCCCAGGGCATCGGTGAGCTGGCCCATGACGTCGACCAGGTACTGCTGCGCGGCAACGTCGTCCGCGTCGTGCGGCGGCGGCGATGCCGACGCACCCTGCCGGGCGCGGATCTCGCGGGCCATGCTCGCGTCCAGACCCATGATGTGGTGCAGCAGCCACTGCGCAAGGAAGGCCAGCAGATCGACGGTGAACTCCGCCGGATGGCTGTCCGCCAGTCCCCGCACCTGCTCGAGGAAGGCGATGAAGCGCTCATGCGCCTGCAGATGGGTCGCTCGATGCGCCGCATCCACCGCCCACTTGCGCATCAGCTGCGCCTCTTCGAGGAAGTGGTAGCGGGTGTAATCGAACAGCGACTCGACCAGGCTCATCGCCTGCTCGCGGCTCTGGCCGGCGGCCTGCGCCGCCGCGGCCTGGTTGAAAATGCCCAGCAGGCGCTGATGCTGCTCGTCGACCGAGGCGATGCCGGTGGCCAGCAAGGGGCTCCACTGCAAGGGCCGCACCGAGGGCGTCATCTCCCGGCCTCCCAAGCGCCCGCTGCCGGGCGCAAGCCTGGGCGCGTGCCGCAGTCTCCACCCCGCGCGGCGGGCACGGCGCATTCATGGAGCAGGATGATCATGCAGTACGGGTCGTGCAGAAGGGATCCAGAACTGGATTCCGACCATAGCGGACAGTATGCGTGATCTTTGTGGTGAATTGCACAAAAATTCCACATTTCTCGGTTCCGTTCCGACATAAGGCGGCGCCGCCACCGCAAAAACCCCAGGCAGCGTTGCTCGGATGCGCAGCGACGGCGCCATCGGTGTCGCCTGCCGTACCCTCGCCACATCCACGGCGCGCGAAACAGCGACGCCGCGGCCAGGCAATCGACAGAGAAAAGCGATAAGTACTAGCAATATTCACCGTTTGTGTTTATAGAAGAGACAGCGTATCGTGCGCTGCATCACGACATCCTGCGGCGGCCCCCGACCAGGCTCCCGTCCGGCCGCCCGCAGAGCCCCCGAATCCATGATCCACGACATGCCCGCCCGCAGTGAAGCCGACGACGCCATCGTCCGCAAGACCGAACTCCTCATCAGCGGCGTCCTGCGCGGGGGTGTGCTGCTCAGTGTCGGCGTGATCCTCGCGGGCGTCCTGTACTACTACGCGCTGGGCCTGCTCGGACACACGCAGACGCTTTCCTTCCCTGACAGCCTGTCGGGAACCCTCTCCGGCCTGAAGGCGGCGCAGCCCATGGCGATCGTCACCGCGGGTCTGCTCATCCTGCTGGCGACTCCGGTGATCCGCGTGGCCGTGTCCATCGTGGCCTTCGGCGTCGAGAAGGATCGCCATTACGTCCTGATCACGATCATCGTGCTGGCGATCCTGCTGCTCAGCATCTTCGGCGTCGGCGCGGGCATGGCGCGACCCGCGCAGACCATCATGCCCGGGGATTCGCTGGCCGTGCTGCTGGTCATCGCCGCCAGCAGCCTGTTCGCCGGCTTCGTCGGCGCGCTGGCCGGGCTCGGCGGTGGGGTGTTCATCGTCCCGATCCTGACCCTGCTCTTCCATGTTCCCTTCGCCTCCGCCATCGGCGCATCCATCGTGTCGGTGATCGCCACCTCGTCGGGCGCCGCCGCGGCCTATGTGCGCGACCGCATGACCAACCTCCGGGTGGGCATGTTCCTGGAGATCGCCACGACGACGGGCGCCGTGTGCGGCGCCCTGCTGTCCTCCATGCTCGACAGCACCGTGCTGTTCGTCGTGTTCGGCATCATCCTGCTGGTCTCGGCCATCCCCCTCGTGCTGCGCCTCGGCGAGGAACTCCCGAGGAACGTGCGCAATGACCCATGGGCGGTGCGGCTGAAGCTTCCGGGAACCTACTCGGATCAGCGCACGGGCCAGGACATCGCATACCAGGTCGCGCATGTCCCGGCCGGGTTCGGCATGATGTACGTGGCGGGGCTGATCTCCGGGCTGCTGGGCATCGGCAGCGGCACCTTCAAGGTGCTGGCGATGGATACCGCGATGCGCCTGCCCATGAAGGTCTCGACGACGACCAGCAATTTCATGATCGGCGTCACGGCGGCGGCCTCCGCGGGCATCTTCTTCCAGCGCGGCGACATCGACCCGATGATCGCCGCACCGGTCGCGCTGGGCGTGCTCGCCGGCTCCATGCTCGGCGCGAAGACCCTGAAGCGACTCTCCAACGTCCACCTGAAAAAGGTGTTCGTGCCGATGATCCTGCTGGTCGCCCTGAGCATGCTGGCACGCGGGCTGGGCTGGCTGTAGTTGTTGGCGCCGACTGCACAGTTGATCGGGTGCACGGCAGGAAGCCGGCGGGAAGAGCAGGATGGGCGTCCTGCGGCGAGGCAGCGTCGCGCTCGTCGACTCCCGAGGTTCCATGGATCACCAAGAAGCAGTCTGGATTCCCGTCGATGGCCAGCGCCTGCGCGGAGATCTCGCGCTGGTTCGGGGGGGCAGCGGCATCGTCGTCTTCGCGCATGGCAGTGGCAGCAGTCGCCTGAGCCCGCGCAACCGTGACGTGGCGCGCAGGCTCCACGCAGCGGGCCTGGGCACCTTGCTGTTCGATCTGCTCACGCCGGAGGAGGAAGCGGTCGACGCTCGAACGCGTGCGCTGCGCTTCAACATCGATGGGCTGGCGCTGCGCCTGCTCCACGTAGTCGACTGGCTGGGCGAGCAAGCGGGCACTGCGGGCCAGCGCATCGGATTGTTCGGAGCGTCGACCGGAGCGGCCGCCGCGCTGCAGGTTGCCGCGCAGCGCCCGCGCAGCGTCGGTGCCGTGGTGTCGCGCGGCGGCCGCCCCGATCTCGCATCGGACTGGCTCGGACGCGTACGCGCGCCGGTACTGCTGATCGTCGGCGAGCTGGATCCCGAGGTACTGGCGCTGAACGAGGTGGCTGCGCGCCAATTGCGCGCGCCGTGGGATCTGCGCATCGTGCCCGGTGCGACGCACCTGTTCGAGGAGGCCGGCGCGCTCGAGGAAGTTGCGCGCCTTGCCGGGGACTGGTTCCGCGCGCATGTGCAGGCGCCCGCGCGTTGAGCTGCCGCCCCGATCGGAAGGCACGGTGGTGCGGCTACTGCGGGTGGCGAGCGGCCGGATGGCCGCGCTCAGCATCGTTTCGACGAGTTCCGCGTCTGAGCGCGTGCCTGTTCGCACGCCAGGGGACACCGGAGATCCTGGCTGCGCGCGTTGCTGAACAGCTGCTCAGGGCGCGCAGTGCCCATCCCGCATCCGGCAGATCGGTGGCTTCGCGGCTGCGGCGCCGCCGGACGCTCCGGGCAATCCCGGGCCGAGATCCGCCGCGTACGCCGTGCGCATCGCCTGCCCGACCAGATGCCGCCGCGCAGCTTCGGCCAGCGCTGCCGTCGACGACAACACCGCCGACGGCAGCGGCTGAGCCACCTGCAGATCGTTGTACACGACCGGGATGTTCGGGTAGAGCACGCCCCCGAGGACGTTGAACTGGTAGCCGCTGCTGGCGCTGCCCACCGCCGGGCCCAGCAGGTACACCGTGGTTGGCACCACTTCCCCGCCATGCGGCAACACGCTCACCAGGCCGGCGTTCGGCCCGGAGCTGCGCCCGCCCAGCGTGGTCGAACCCACCGACACCTGGATGCCGGAATGCGAACCGAGCTTGCCGAAGCTGCCCTGCGTCGTGAACGCGCCGCTGGCCAGATCCAGCACCAGGCCCGGCACCGACTGTGCAGGGCCCAGCACGGAGGCGTAGGGCATGCGTGCGGCAATCACCGCGTTGCCGACGGTGGCCAGGCTGTCCGCCGTCACCGAGACCAGGTCGGCCTCGATGCCGGCACCGCCGACGTTGATGTGCGTTCCAGCCAGGGTCACCTGCGACTGCGCAGCCACCGAAGCGCCTGCCGGACTCGTCTGCACATTCGCCGACCACGGCGTCCCGTAGGCGGCGCCGCTGAGCACGGCCACCGTGCCGTCGAAGTTGTTGGCCGACTGCGCCAGGGTGATCGAGCCGCCGCCGGTGGCCTGCACGTCGAGCGCGGCGCCCGCGGACACGTCGATGGTACTGCCGGAGGACTGTGTCACGGTCGCCGGCAGCACCGCCACCGGCAGGTTGACGACCGGTGCCAAGGCGCCGGCGAGCACGCCGCCCGCGGTCGCTGCCGACACCGCGGTGGCGCTCAGGTCCAGCGTCCCGCCGTCGACGTTCAGCGCCCCCTCCAGGCTCAGGCTCGGCGCCACGATGCTGCCGCCGGTGGCCAGAGTGACGTCGCCCAGGCGCAGCGCCTGGGTGTCGTTCAGCGTCGCGCTGCCGGCGTGGATCGACAGCGGCTGCGCGCCCAGCGCGTTGGCCGCGCCGGGCGCCTGCAACGTGGTCGCGGTGAGCAGCACCGGCGCCCCGGCGACGATGTCCAGGCTTCCGTCGTAGGTCTGTGCGCCCGTGGTGCTCAGGTTGCCGCCGAGGGTGACCGCGCCCGCGGCGTCGACCGATGCCAATGTCTGGGCCCCGCCGGTGCGCAGCGCGCCGCCGCTGGACACGGTGACCGAGGTCGCTGCCGGCAGCACCTGGTCGCCGGCCGTGCCCAGCACCGCGCCGGCGCCGACCTGCGTGGCGCCGCTGTAGGTGTTCGCGCCGCTCAGGGTCAGCACGTGACCGCCGCCGCTGCTGTCGGCCACGCCGAGCGCCGTGGCCGCATGGGCGCCGTCGGCGATGACCCCCGAGAAGGTGGTCGATTGCGTCTCGTCGACGTTCAGCACCGCGCCCGTGGCCGCGGAATTGCCCACCGCGCCGCCACCCGACAGTGCGCCGACGGTGTCCGTGGTGCCGGCCAGATCCAGCGTGCCGTCGTCGCGCAGCGCGCTGGCGGCGGACAGCGCGCCGTTGTCAGCCGCGCGCAGCGTGGCACCGGCGGCGACGGTCGTCGCGCCGCTGTAGCTGTTGCTTCCGGCGAGCACGGTGGTTCCGGTACCCACGTTCAGGATCGCGGATCCACCCAGGTTGCTGACCACCCCGCCGCTGGCCGAGATGGCCGCAGCCAGCGAACCATTCTGCAGCGTGCCCGCGGCCAGCACCACGCCGCCGCCAAGGGTCTGCGTCGTGCCGCCCAGGTCGACGGTGCCGCCGCCGATCTGCAAGGCGCCAGACGGCGCGGCCACCGTGCCCGCGGTGACGTCCAGGGTGCCCGCATCGACCGTCGTCAGGCTGCCGCCGACGGTGCCGCTGCTCGTCACCGTGCCGCCCAGCACATCGAGAGCCGCCAGCGTGCCGCTGTTGGCCAGCGTACCGCCGGCCGCCGTGGTCGTGGCGCTGACCGTGCCCTCGTTGCGCATGGCTCCCGAGACGTTGTCCAGCGTGCCGATCCAGTCCTTTTGATTGTCCAGCAGGCCGCCGGCGTTGCTGCCGTTGCCGATCCAGGAGCCGCTGTTGGTGAGGGTTGCGCCCGCCACGTTCGCCCCGGCATCCACGTTTCCGATCCAGCTTGCGCCGGCGGTGTTGAGCAGGGTTCCGGAGTTCGACGCCAGGTTCGCGTCGTAACTGCCGGAGTTGGTCACCGAACCCGCGTTGCTCAGGTCACCGCTGGTCGTGGTGCCTGCATTGCTCAGCGTGGATCCGCTGGCGACGTCGACCGTCCCGAGGGTGTTGTTGCCGCTGAGCGTGGTGGTTCCGGCGCTGGCCGTCAACGCCGCACCGCCCGCGAGGTTCGACAGCGTGCCTCCGCTGGAATCGATGCCGGCCGCGGTGAACAGCGTGCCGTTGCGCAGCACGCCACCATCCAGCGTCACCCCGCCGTTGAGAGTCTGGGTCGTACCGCCCAGGTCGACGGTACCGCCGCTGATGCGCACGTCCCCAAGGATCGTCCCGGTGTTCTGGAAGGTACCTCCGGTGTTGCTCAGCGACGCCACGCTGCCGCTGTTGCTCGCGCTGCCCGCGTTGAGGAACGCACCCGCGCTGCCCTCGTTGCTCAGGGTTCCGGATTCGTTGCTCAGCGTCCCGGTCCAGGTCTTCCGGTTGTCCAGAAAGCCTCCGGAATTGATCCCATTGCCCACCCAGATTCCCTGGTTGGTGATCCTGCCGCCGGCCTGGTTCGCGCCCGGATCCACGTTGCCGTTCCACTGCGCACCGACGGCGTTGGTGATGCTGCCGGTGTTGCTCAGCACGTCGGCGGTGTAACTGCCGCTGTTGAGCACCGTGCCACTGTTGCTCAGGCTGTCGACCACGGTGCCGACATTGTCCAGCGTCGCGCCGTTGACCACGTTGCCGAACGCGTCGCTGCCGCTCAACGTGGTCGTGCCGGCCGTGGTCGTCAGGTTCGCGCCGCCAGTCACCGACGACAGCGTGCCGCCCTGCGAACGGATTCCGTCCGCGCTGCGCAGGCTGCCATTGGCGATGGTGCCCCCGTTCAGCAGCACGCCGCCGTCCTGCGTCTGTACGGTGCCGCCGAGGTCGAGGGTGCCGCCGGCCTGCACCGTCGACTGCCCACCGAGCGCACCGAGGGTGCCGCTGCTGCCCAGCGCAAGCGTGCCGCCAGCCACCGTCGTTCCGCCCGTGTAGGTGCTCGCGCCGCTCAGCGTCAGCGTGCCGCCCTGCAGCGTCAGCGCGCCACCGGCGCCGCCGCCGATGCCGCCGTCGGCCAGAACCCCGCCGAAGCTCGTCGACGCGTTGGCCACGCTCAGCGTCTTGCTGCCCAGCGCCACCGTGCCGGCCTGCCCCGGGGCCGTATCACCCAGCGTGCTCACCGTCGCCCCGCCGATGGTCTGCGAAATGTCCAGCGTCGACCCCGTGGACAGCAGCACGCCCGAAGAACTCGCGATCGATCCGCCACCGCTCAGCGCCAGCGTGCCGGTGTCCACCGAAGTCGCCCCGGTGTAGGTGTTCGCCCCGCCCAGCGTCAGCAGGCCGCCCTGCACCGCCAGCGCGCCGGCTCCGTCGATGACCCCGGCGAAGGTGCCGTTGTCGATGGTTGTCGTCGCCCCCGCGCTGTTGCGCACCGTGCCGCCTCCGGCCAGGTTGGCGATCGTCGTCGAATACCCGCCCAGATCCAGTGTCGCGCCCGCGTCGACCTGGGTCGTCCCGGTCGCCACGGTCAGCGCATCGAGCCCCGACGCGCTGCCGGCCAGCAAGGTG
>JAJZEC010000110.1 GCA_021805825.1 Pseudomonadota bacterium | reverse complement strand
CGCGGGCGGTGGGAAAAAGGAAACCCAACCCACCCCCGGAGCGCGCGACCCCTTTCTCCACTGCCCGCGCCAGCGGGCGGGGGCGGCGTGTACGCCGAAGGCGCGCAGTTCAGCGCTCCATGTCGAAGCCGCGATCACGCTCGCGCGCGCTGGCTTGCCGTTCATGCTCGGCGCTGCGTTCGGCCTGGCGCTGCTGCGCGAGCGGCAGCAGCTTCTCGGCGACGTCGGCGTAGGCCGCGCCTTTGTCGCGCAGTTCGCACCAGATTTCCGCCTTCCCGGCCGTGCTCACGATGTAATCGTCGAGGTCGCGGCCTTTACGTTGTTCGACGTTCGGCGAGTGCTTGGCGATGGCGTCGGCCACGCTGTCCACGTCGTAGCCTTTGCCGATCAACGCAACCGCGCACATCCAGTCGGCGCGCGACGCATCGAAGTCATCGCCAAAGCGGTCTCGTAGGCCCTTCCACATGCCGCTGTACCAGGTGCCTAGCTCGCGGCTGCGCTGCGCCCACGCGCGCGCCGGCGCCGGAGCTTGCGCAGCGGCTTCTTTCACTGCTGCGCGCACCTCGATCGCGTGCGCCCTTGAGATCGTGGCCAGCGCTTGCTGCACCAGGTCGCGGCCTCGCTCGGCGACCGCGCCGGGGTCGGCGCGCTCAACGAGAACATAGGGCTGCCGTCCATTGGTGACGCGCTCGGGCTTGCGATTGGTGAACCCCGCGAGCCGGCCGAAGTGGCCGTGGTCGGCGCTGTTGGGGTCGCCGCCGAGCTGCTGCGCCAGATGCTTCGCAACGGCGGTGCGAACCGCTGGCGGCTGCGCCTCTTCTGAGAGCCTGACCCACGCCTGGAAGTTGCCTGCGCTGGTCTGCGTTACCAAGGCAGGCGCGAGGCCCTGCGCGGCCAGGTCGCGAACCTTCTCTGCGCTGAGATCGTCGACCAGCACCAGCGAAGCTGCCGCCGACCGCGCCGGCCGGATGTAAATGTCCTGGCCCTGGGCGTTCATGCGCTTTAGCCACGCGACGGCTTTGCGCACCTGGTCGGCGGCCCACTCGCGGATCAACATGCCTTTGCTCGGGTGGCGCACGCCGATCTCGTAGCGGGCGCAGTCCATCGCCGCGAGCTGGCGCTCTACCGCCTGCGCTGTTCTGTCCGTGGGCATGTCAGTCCTCCGTTCTGAAGCAGGTACTGCCCGACCGCGCGGGCGTCCAGCGTCACCGCCGGTGCCGCCGGCGAGGGGCGCAGATAAATCCAGCACGCGCTCGTAAGCACCGCCGCCAGCGTCCCGGCCGCCACCGCCAGTAGGTAGTGCTTCAGCGGCAGCCGCCGAGCCGCCTGCGTGGCTTCCTTGGCCTCCTGCGCGGCCGCTTTCAAGTCCGATACTTGCTGGCGCAGGCTCACCAGCGTCTTGTTCGATTGCTCGGCCAGAGCTATCGCCGCGTTGGTCTGCGCCTGCGACCAGGCGGTCGCCTGCGCTGAGCTGGCCAAGCTCATGGCCGATACCTGCGTCCGCAGGTCGTCGGACAGCTTCGCCATGCTCTGCGCTAGTGGCTCCACCACCGCCGCCCACCTCTCGGCTACTTCCTCCGCTGTGCGCGCGGATCGCACTCTCGACACTGCGTCTTGCATGGTGCAACTCCTGTAGTTCGTCATTGGCTGCATCGATGGCCATCGCTAGGTCGCCGCGCGCGGTGCGAATGCCGCGGGCTTCCATCTGTGCGACGCGAGGCCCGATGTGGATTTGCGGCACGCGCTCGATGCCTTGCGCATCCAATGTCCGGTGGTCGATGCGGCCGCCTATGCCGGCACGCTCAAGCGCAGCATTCGCGTGTTGCTCCCAGCCCTCACGCCACGACTGCAACAACGACTTGTCGTTCCACTCGCGCACCTTCTGCCCGAACCCGTCGCCGGCGATGGAGCGCATGGTGAGCATGATGTGCGCGTGGTGGTTTCTGTCGTCGCCCTTGCGTCCGGGTTTGTGGATGCACAGATCAGCGACCATGCCTCGCGCCACAAACTCGGACTGGACAAACTGGCGGACCAAGTCGAGCCGCTGCGCCGCATCCAATTCGGCCGGCAGGGCAATGTCAATTTCGCGTGCGACTTGGGCATCCTTCCGCTTTTCAATGGCCTCGACTGCGTTCCACAATGCCGAGCGATTCGTGGCCCAGGCCGGCGCGCCGGCCGGCGCGAGGATTTCCCGATGCTCGATGCCGCGCTTGCGGCTGTAGTCGTGGACCTCGCCCGTGCGCTCGTCCACCAACTTCAAGCCGGCGCGGTAGGCGCTGGCGGCAACGCTGCTGCGGCCGGTTGACCGGCTGATGACCTGAGCGCTGAGATGGTAGATCGCCATGACGTTGCCTTTTCTTCGCACACATCGCGCAGCGATGTATAAGTGCGCCCTTGCCTTTCGGCTGCGGGGCAACCCACACGAACCGAGTGTACCACGAGCGCAACAATGCTACAATCGCGGCAGGAGGTGTGATATGGCGAACATCGAGAAGCTGCTGCAACAGCGCGCACAGATCGACGCG
>JAJZEC010000109.1 GCA_021805825.1 Pseudomonadota bacterium | reverse complement strand
AGCGCGGGCGGTGCAACGGATTGCGGCATTCCCATGGTGCCTCGCCGAAGGCAGGCGTTGCCGCCGGCAGGCTGCGCAGGTAGTCCTGGAGCAGGAGGTGGTGGAGTGGATCGGCCGCCTTGCGCTGCTGCCGCGTCATCCCGGCCAGCCAGTCGCCGGCAAGGCGGTCGTCGTTCATCACGCCCGGCAACTGCCGGAGACATGCGCCGAAGTGCGCGCGCAGTCCGGTCTCCAGTTCCTTTTGGCGCATGCGCGTTGGTGCAGCTGCGAGGCCGGCACGCTGCATTTCGCCGCGGTAGTACTGGGTCCAGCCTGTTGGCGTCCGTGCTGCCGGGGCCTGTACCAGCAGCGCGGCGCTCGCCTGCGCGATACGCCACAAGGTCGTCATCGCTTGATCGGAGAGGCGTGGTACGAGCGCTGGTGCAGTAGCGTGGCAATTCGCTTCATCGGCTGCCACGAACGCATGGCGGCTGCGCATTGCCAGGCACAGGGCGCTGTACTTGAGCGGCGTGCCGTGCTGCGGACAGACGAGAACGCCCGGCAACTGCTGGTCGCGCCGCCAGTAGCACTCGCCGAACTGGGCGCGCATCGCTTCCAGACAGGTCGGGCAGAAGCGGAACTGCGTGACGCGGCCGGATCGGAAGGCAGTCATGCCAAGCCGCAGATGCAGGTTCGTTGCGGAGCCCCGCTTCAGGTTTTCCCAGGCCCAGCGTCGGATCCGCGGAGCATGAAACCCTGTGTAGTACGGCAGCAGCGTCAGATCGCGGATGATCGCGTCGGAATCGAGGCCGCGCCCCGCGGGAATGCGTGCAGCCAGGACGTCGAGCCCGCCCTGTAGGTCGACCGAGGCCACCACCATGCGCCGCCCGAACAGCGCTTCCATCGTATGGATGGGTGAGGCGGCGCCGGTATGGCGATGGTATCGCGCGAGTACGCTGTACAGGAGCTCGCCGGGGTAGATCTCGGGAAAGTACGTCATCATGTCAGGCGGCGAAATCGAGCAGGGGCGGTCGGACGATGCGCGCGTTGAGCAAGGCGTCATAGGGACTTGCGCCGTCTTTGGTTCCCTCCTCGATCAGTCGGCGCAGGTCGTACGGCGGCATCTCGGTCGCCAGCGGCGGCTTCGGCTTCTTCGTCGGCGCTTTCTTCGGCGGCGTCGTGAGCGTTTCGATCGCCTTCTGAAGCAGCGCGAGCGGGTCGCCGGACGGATCCTCCGCCCGCCAAGCATTCACGGTGGCTTGGGCGACGTCCGCGGCAATGCCCACGCGTGTCAGCGCCTCGACGACTGATGCCTCCGGTGAGGCCGAAGGTCCGGACGGTTGCGGACCGGTCGTTTCCGCTGGGATGGCGGCTGGTGCGGCAGAAACGGAAGCGATCGCTCGGCTGACGATGTGTTCGACGTGCTCGCCGAGCGGGCGCAAATCGTCGAACTTGGAAAGCTTGATCCGGTCGTTGAGGCGAAGCGCCTCGATCATGGGGCGGACCATCGCGAATTCCTCCCAGGCGACGGTCCGGAAGAGCTGCTCGCTGAGCCGCTCGGACTGATGTTTGCGGAACTCGCTGGCAGTGACCACTCGCAACTGCGCCAGCATGAACAGCTTGACGGCTAGGTCCGCGACGCCCTGGGACTCGTCGTAGATCACGGCACCGATCTCTGGCGTCAGCTCCGTCGCCGGGTTCGTCCATTGATAGCGCCATAGCTGCGCGAGGAAGCGATCCCAAGTGGCATTGGGCGTCATCCGGTCCCAGTGCAGCGACCCTAGGCCGCTCGCACGACGCGCCTGACTGAAGCTACCTTGCAGGATCTCGAGGGCGCCGAGCGTGCCGATCGGGATCACTGGCACGCCGATGGTATTCACAAGCTTGACCATGAACTTGAGCAGCGCTTCTGGACCGACCTTGACGCCCTTGAGGTGCTGGATCTCGTCGATGATCAGCACGCCCAGCGCATGCAATTGGGCCACGTGGGCCATGTGCGACATCATCCGCTCGACAGCGACTCCCGTGGCGTAGCGCTTGACATAGTCGGAACCGATGAGTCGGTCGATGGCGTCGAAGAAATCGATGCACAGCTGCTTCAACGAACCTAGTGCGGGGGCCTCGAGGCGCAGCCAGACCAGCTGCACCAAGGAAAACGGCGTTTCGTGCAGGATGGTCTGCGGATATGCCGAAAGGATTCGGTTCATGCCGCGGGTCTTGCCTACACCAGGGCAGCCCAAGAGTGCGAAACTGCTGGCGGTATTTTGCACCGCGTGGCTGACGGGCGTGTCCAAGTCTCCGGCCTGGATGCGATCGAGCCCGTTGTGTAGGTGGTGCAGGTAGGCAGTGGTCGACGGATCCCGGCCAAGATAGCCTTGGCGTAGGAGCAACCCGAATCGGTCGGCCAGATCCAACTGACGTGGCTGAGGCAGGAAGCCGTTCGCAAGGCGTACGATGCAATGCTTCCTGAGGTGAGCGGGATAGTCGCGTTCCTTGGCATCAAACAGCGGCACCTGCAGGAGGGCGCGGTACAGCGACTTCTGATCCTGCAGGGCCGGGAGGCGGGCGATGAAGGGATTGGCGGTGTATTCGGTCAGCTGGGGCATGAAGGGATACGTCATGGC
>JAJZEC010000108.1 GCA_021805825.1 Pseudomonadota bacterium | reverse complement strand
TCTTCCGCAGTTGACGGATGGGTTGCCTGCCAGGCTGGAGCGGCCCGCGGCGAACCCGGCGAGGACTTTTTACGGTAAAAGGGTGCGCAACCGACGCCACCGCACTGCTGCAGCGACATTGCCGTGGAGCAGCAACCCATCCGTTAGGTCCGCACTTGACGGATGGGTTGCCTGCCAGGCTGGAGCGGCCCGCGGCGAGGACCTTTTACGGTAAAAGGGTGCGCTGCCGACACCAGCGAACTGCTGCAGCGACATTGCCGAGGAGACGCCGTGATCATCTTCAGCACGTAGCGGATCACCATGAACAAGGTGGACCCTGGATGGCATGCGCGGGCGGAGAAGTGCGGGGCATAGCAGCTGATCCCTGGCAGTCAGCCCAGCTTTGCCGCCAGCCGCTTCGCCTCGACGTGGGTGTAGCGCTTGAGCATTGCGAGGCTCTTGTGACCAGTCATGCTCGCGACTTCCATGATGCCCAGGTCCTTCTCGAACAGCCGCGACGTTGCTTCGTGGCGCAGGTCATGGAAGCGCAGGTCGGCTAGGAAGTCTGGCTCGGGCTTGCGCTTGCTAGCCTCCAGTTCCTTCGCGTGCTGGCGTCGCGCTCGGGCCAAGCAGCGGCGCCAGATGCTCTCGAACCCACTGACAGTTTTCCAGGTGAACACCTGGCCGTCGATGCGCCGGGGCAGTGCACGCAGCGCAGTGACCGCGGCCTGCGACAGCGCGACGATGCGGTAGGGGTCGCCATTCTTGGTCTGCTCGCCGCGCGCGCCGCGGACGACGGCGATGCGCTCGTCCAGGTCGATGTCCTTCCAGCGCAGCGCGAGCAGCTCGCTCAGCCGTGCCGAGGTCTCGACCGCGAGGATGATGATCTCGGGCAGGCCGGTGGCGGCGCCGGGCTGTCGGGCCGATCGCAGCAGGGCTTCGAATTCCCCGGCCTGGAGACGGCGATCGCGTGGCGGGGGCAGGGTCGGCTTGCGGATCGAGCGCACCGGATGCCCTGCGGGAAGCGGGATCGACAGCTCGCGGGTCGCGTAGGTGAACAGGCTGGAGAGGCTGTTGAGGTGGTGGATGATTGACTGCGCCGAGAGTCCCGAGCCGAGCAGGTCGTCACGCCACTTGGCGACGTCGACGCTGCGCACGTTGCCCAGCGCGTAGGCGCCGAAGCGCTTGCGTGCGGCGTTGAAGTACATGCGGGCCGAGGCGCTGCGGCGCTTGGGAAGTTCCGAGACCTCGAAGCGTTCGGCGATGGCTTCGACCGTGATGCGCGACGCGTCATTGCGCAGAGCCTCGACGTTGCCGCGCTGCAGTTCGCGCTCCATCTCGCGCCCCCAGGATTCCGCGTCGGCCTTGAGGTCGAAGGTGCGCGAGAGGCTCGGCGCGCCCCTGCGCCGCACCTGCACGCGGTAGCCGGACTTGCGCTTCTCGATGTAGGCCATGACGCCTCCTGTTTTCGGGTGCGCATTCCCCCAGGATTCCCCCAAATAGGCTTTTGGCGGGCCTCGACCTCCTCGCGGAGCCAGGTTTTATGCGGTTCTGCGGATTTTCGCATGACCGCCTTGTAAGCGGTAGGTCATCCGTTCGATTCGGATAAGCGGCACCAAAAAATACTCTATAAAGCAATAGACCGGCTGGAGGCGCGGTGTGGAAGCTTATCTTGATCTGTACGGACAAATGGCGTACACTGAAATTGTAGCCGTCAATCCATCCGAGCGAGGCCGCCCATGCTGAACACGCCTGAAACCAACGACAGGACGCGCAACGCGCGCCTGGAGGCGCGCGTCTCCAGCGACCAGAAGGATTTCTTCCAGCGGGCCGCCACGTTGACGGGGCGCACCTTGAGCGAACTCGTCATCGACAGCACCCAGGAAGCCGCTGCGAAGATCGTTCAGGAGCACGAAGTCATCCGCCTGTCCCGTGAGGAACAGGTTGCCTTCGTCAGCGCCTTGCTGACGCCTTCCGAACCGGGCGCACGCCTCGAGAAGGCAGTCCAAAGCTATCGTCAGAAGGCGGGGCTGTGATTGGCCCTCGTGCTTGCCCCGGAGCACATCCATCCGCTTGAGAATGCGCATGCCCGCAAGTCCTTCGACTGCGGCAACGCCGACCTGAATCGGTACCTGCGCGAACAGGCGCGGCAGGACGCTGAAAAGCGCGTCGCCGCGCCTTTCGTGCTCACGCAGCCGGGCAACCTGAAAGTGCTCGGCTTCTACACGCTGTCTTCATCCATCATCCCCGTTGGCGAGCTACCGGAGCAGCTGATGAAGCGGCTGCCGCGCTACGGGCAACTGCCGGTGACGCTGCTCGACAGGCTGGCCGTGGACCGCTCAGTCGGCGGTCAGGGTGTCGGTGAATTCCTGCTCGTGGATGCCCTTCGCCGCAGCCTGGAAGCGGCGCAGCAGATCGCAGCCATGGCGGTGATCGTGGATGCGAAGGACGAGCGCGCGGAGAGCTTTTATCGGCATTTCGGCTTCCAGCCGTTCCAGCGAACCCCGTTGCGTCTGTTCCTGCCCATGGGGCAGATGGCGACGCTGTTCGCGTAGTGGCTTCACTTGATCATGACGATCGCGCCCATTGGGCACTTGCTCTCCTTTCAGACCTAGGAGGCTGTCGGACTTTGGCGCCTTTCC
>JAJZEC010000007.1 GCA_021805825.1 Pseudomonadota bacterium | reverse complement strand
CTGCATGCCTGCGGCATTGCCAGCGCGCTGGGTGTCGGCAAGGTGCTGGCGCCGCCCTACGCGTCGACCTTCTCGGCCTGCGGCGCGGGCAACGTCAGCCAGATGCACATCCACGAGATGAACACCTGGACGGTGCTGTACAACCCCAACACCCGATCGTTCTTCGACGACTACGAAAGCTTCAACCAGTGCGTGGACATCCTCGAGGCGCGCGGGCGAGCCGACCTCGAGCGCCAGGGCATGGATCCGGCGGGCATCCGCTACCGCCTCGAGCTCGACATGCGCTACGGCAACCAGCGCGTGCAGACGGCGGTCGTCACCCCGCTGTCGCGGCTGCGCGGCCAGCGCGACGTGCTGCAGCTCATGGAGCAGTTCCACACGCGCTATGGCGAGCGTTTCGGGGAGGGTTCGCAGTCCCCGGAGACCGGGGTGCGCATCAACACCATCCGGGTGTGCGCCTTCGTCGAGCAACCGACGGTGCGTTTCGCCCAGCTCGCCATCGAGGGCGAGGTCAAGGCGCCGCCGCCGCCGGTGGCCCGTCGAGCCTGTCATTTCGTCGGCCACGACGGGGTCGTAGACACCCCGGTGTATGACGATGGGGCGCGCGTCGAGGGTACGCAGATCGTCGGCCCGGCGGTCATCACGACGCGGGCCACCACTTATCTGGTGGAGCCAGGCTGGACCTACCGCGCCGTGGCGCAGGGTGCCGCGTGGTTCCTTCGCAACTGAATCGGGAGCCGGCCGTGTCGCAAACCGTGAAGCAAACCACGTCGCAGGAAGACCGGGCGCTGCTCGACAAGTTCCTCGCCGACAACACCCTGTTCCTCGGGCCGGATCCCGAGATCATGCGCAACCATTGCGTGCTGCCGCGCTCGCGCGCCGAGGAGGAGGTGCTGGCGGGCGGGCTCGATCCCCACCAGACCCACCATGTGCGCGGGCTGATCAACGCGGCGCTCTCCGAGGCCTTCACGATGGTCAACCAGATGGGCGCGGCGCCCGGGGCCAAGTGGGGCGACCTCGTCACCGCCGTGTACACCGCGCAGGGCGACCTGTCGATGATCGCCCCGCACGGCATCATCGCGTTTGCGGCATGCTGCTTCTATCCGATCCGGTTCATCCTCAAGAACTGGGTCGACGACCCCAGCGTCGGCGTGCGCGACGGGGACGGATTCATCCACAACGATGCGCGCTACGGCGGCATCCACAACACCGATCAGTCGATGATGATGCCCCTGTTCTACAAGGGCGAGCTGGTGTGCTGGCTGTCGTCGACCATCCACGAGGGCGAGAACGGCGCCACCGAGCCCGGCGGCATGCCGGCGAAGGCCGAGAGCAAGTACGACGAGGGCATCAAGATGTCGCCCTTCAAGATCGTCGAGAACTTCGAGCTCAAGCGCGACCTCGTGACCTTCCTGCAGAATTCGGTTCGCGACCCCCGGCTGCAGCTCGAGGACATGAAGGTCAAGCTGCACGCCGTGTTGCGGTTGCGCGAGCGCATCGTGGCGATCCTCGACCAGTACGGCCGCGACGCGCTGGTCGGCACCCTGCGCGGCCACCTCGAGGACGTGGAGGCCGAAATGCGCAGGCGCATCGGCGAACTGCCCGACGGCACGACGCGGGTGCTGCAGTTCATGGACTCGACGCTGCGCGAGAACGCGCTGCAGAAGGTCGCCTGCTCGATCACCGTCAAGGGCGAGCGCCTGATCATGGACTTCCGCGGCTCGGCTCCGCAGTTCCTCAACCGCTCGGTCAACACCAACCTGGCCTCGTTCAAGGCCGCGCTGTGCACCGGCCTGCTGCAGAACATCTGGCCGGATCTTCCGCACACCATGGCCGTGCTGTCGCCGATCGAGATCATCACCGACCGCAACTCCATCCTCGATGCCGAGGGCGAGATGCCGCAGGCCATGAGCCTGATGCCGTTGTTCAAGGCCTGCGTGGTGTGGACCATTCCGATGAACAAGCTGAGCTACAGCCTGCCGCACCGCTACTCGGCGGTCATCGCGTCGCAATACGACCAGGCCGCGACCTTCATCTATGGGGGACTGACGCAGCACGGCGACGTCACCGGCAACTTCTGCGCCGACATCAACGGCAACGGGCAGGGCGCGCGCAGCCATGCCGACGGCGAGCATTCGATCTCCCCGGTGTTCGGCTTCATGTGCGACACCGGCGAGCATGAGATCGCCGAGGAGGACACGCCGATCATCCGCCTGGGCGCGCAGCGCCTGGCCAAGGATCGCATCGGCTGGGGCAAGTATCGGGGAGGCATGGGCTACGAGCAGATCGCCACCGCCCGCGGCAGCGGCCTGTGGGGTTTCATGACCGGTTGCGAGGGCTCCAAGTTCCCGTCGGCGCAGGGGCTTTTCGGCGGGTACTCCTGCCCCAGCTACCAGCTGATGAAGATCAAGGGCATCAACATCTTCCAGGTGCTCAACGACAACCCCAAGGCGGTCGAGGTGTTCGACATCGTCGAGCTGATGAACAAGCGCCCGATCCCCGGAGCCACCTACAGCAGCCAGGACATGGGAATGACCTTCGAGCTGTGCAACGAGGGCGAGGTCTACATGATCTGCCAGGGTTCGGGCGGGGGCTATGGCGACGTCATCGAGCGCGATCCCCAGCTGGTGATGAAGGATCTGCGCGAGGACCTGATGTCGCACGAGAACGCGCGCGATATCTACAAGGTCGTCTACGACGAGGAAAGCCTCGTTGTCGACGAGCAGGCGACCGCCGAGCTGCGCGCGGCATTCCGCCGTGAGCGCATCGCCCGCGGCAAGCCCTTCGAGGAATTCTGCAAGGAATGGGTCAGCGCCGAGCCGCCGGCGCACCTGCCGTACTTCGGCAGCTGGGACAACCCCGGCGAGATCTACGCCACGACCATGGGACAGCGCATCAAGATGGACGCGAACCAACTGCAGGGAGCCTTCATGATCGACCCGAAGGACGTGCGCATCGCCGAGCTCGAGGCGCAGCTCGCCGCGGCCAAGGCCTGAGCGCCGGCGCGCAAGCCAGGGACTTCCGCGATGCGTCTCGTCGAACGGATCCGCGACAGGCGCCTGCTCTGGCTCGACCATCTGGGCTACAGCGCTTCGCTGCCCGGCGGGGGCTATGCCTGGTGCGACGCCTCGGCGAGCATTGCCCAGTTGCGTCGTGCCCAGGCGCTGCTGCGCGCCGACGTCGTCGAGCTGCAGGTGGCGCCGATCGTCGCGTCGTGGCTGGCCGCGCAGGCCGGGCTGCGCGAGGCGCTCGCCGCCACGCCACGCCCGGCGCATGCGCCGCTGCGGGAGCTGCTGCGCCCGCCGGATCTGCGGCGCCACCTGGCCGACATCGCGGTCGGGTTGCGCGCGGCATGCCGCGACGAGCTGCTGGCGCTCGTGCTGCCGTCGCCGCGTGACTGGGTGGCCTTCGCGCTGGCCCAGGCCGGCGGCGAGCCGGGGCTCGCCGACGACGAGGATGCCGTCGATGCCGGCGCGGCCTGCATGGCCGAGTTCCTCCGCGGTTTCGCCGGCAGCGGCATCGATGTCCTCTGCCTGCGCGAGACGCGCTGCTGGTTCGACGACGACGCCGGGCTGTGGGCCGAGTTGCTGCAGCCGCTGGCCAATGTCGCCGCGCACTACGGATGGGATTGGGGAGCGCAGCTGCCGCGCGGGTTCACGGTGCCGGGTACGCTGGGCGCGCAGTTCGTCATCGTCGACGCGCCCTGCGCGTTCGGCGGAGCGCAGGGGATCGAGGTCGAGCCCGGCTTCTGGGAGGCCGGCCCGCGCCCGGCGGAACTGCCCGGATCCTTCGATTTCGCCACCGTTCCGGTCGCGGCGCGGCCGGAGGACGTGCTGGCATCGCTGCAGCGAAGCAGGAACGCCTGAGGAGGGCGCGACGATCATGGTGAAGGAAGGCGATTGGCTGTGGACGCCCGACGCGCAGGCTGTCGCGCGCTCGAACCTGAGGATCTACCTCGACTGGCTGGCGCGCGAGCGGGGCCTGCGGCTGGAGGACTACGCCGCGTTGTGGGACTGGTCGGTGCGGCAGCCGGAGGCGTTCTGGTCATCCATCTGGCAATGGTGCGGGGTGTTGCACGACGGCTCGGCCGCGCGCGTCACCGACGGCGCAGGCATGCCGCACACGCGCTGGTTTCCCGACGCACGCGTGAACTACGCCGAGCATGTGCTGCGGCATGCGGCGCAGGCCGACCCGGCGCAGGTGGCCTTCCACTACGCCAGCGAGGAGGGGCCGGTACGCACGATGAGCCTGCGCGAACTGGACGGCAAGGTGCGTCGCATGGCCCGCTGGCTGCGCGCGCGGGGCGTGGGCCCGGGCGACCGCGTGGTCGCCTACCTGCCGAACGTGCCGGCGTGCGCGGTGGCGATGCTGGCGACCACCAGCATCGGGGCGGTGTGGTCGGCGGCGGCCATCGAATTCGGCGTGCGCACCGTGGTCGACCGCTTTCGCCAGATCGAGCCCAAGGTGCTGATCGCCGCCGATGGCTACCGCTTCGGGGGCCAGGACTACGATCGCCGCGACGAGGTCGCGCAGATCGTCTCCGCGCTGCCGGGCCTGCAGGCATTGGTATGGGTTCCCGCGCTGCAGGGGGATGCCGCGCGCGTGGCCTGCGGCGTCGAGCAGCACGCGTGGGCCGATGTGCTGGCCGGGCCCGAGGTCGCCGCGCAGGACTTCGCCTACGAGCGCGTGGCCAGCGGGCATCCGCTGTGGGTGGTGTTCTCCTCGGGCACCACCGGACTGCCCAAGCCGATCGTGCACAGCCATGTCGGCATGGTGGTCGAGCACCTCAAGCTCATGCACCTGCAGATGGATCTGCGGCCGGGTTCGAGCATGTTCTTCTACAGCACCACCGGATGGATGATGTGGAACCTGCTGGTGGCCGCGCTGATGACCGGCTCCAGCGCCGTGCTGTACGACGGCAGCCCGCTGCACGGCGGTCCGCAATGCCTGTGGCAGCTCGCGCAAGCCACGCGCGCCACATGCTTCGGGGCCAGCCCGACCTTCGTGCAGATGATGCAGAAGGCCGGGCTCCAGCCGGGGCGCTCCTTCGATCTGTCGGCGCTCGACACCATCGTGCTCAGCGGCGCGCCGTGCACCCCGGAGACCTTCGCCTGGTTCTACGAGGCGGTCAAGCGCGATCTGTGGGTCACGTCGCAGTCGGGCGGCACCGAGATCTGCAGCGGCTTCGTCGGCGCCGCGCCGACGCAGCCGGTATATGCCGGCGAGATCCAGGCGCGCATGCTGGGCATGGCCGTGGAGGTATGGGACGAGCAGGGGCGCGCGCTGCGCGACGCCGTGGGCGAACTCGTCGTGCTGCAGCCCTGCCCGTCGATGCCCATCATGTTCTGGAACGACCCCGCAGGCGAGCGCTACCGCGAGGCCTACTTCGAGCACTTCCCGGGCGTCTGGCGCCATGGCGATTTCATGAAGATCAACCAACGCGGCGGCTGCTACATCTACGGCCGATCCGACTCCACGCTCAATCGGCACGGCGTGCGCATCGGCGCGGCGGAGATCTACCGCGTCGTCGAGGCCGTTCCGGAGGTGGCCGACAGCCTTGTCGTGTGCTGCGAGTTGCCCGGGGGGGAATTCTTCATGCCCCTGTTCCTCAAGTTGCGCAGCGATGCCGCGCTCGACGGCGCGCTGCGCGCGCGCATCGCGGGCGAACTGCGGCGCAACTGCAGCCCGCGGCATGTGCCCGACACCATGTTGCAGGTGCAGCGGATTCCCTACACCCTGACGGGCAAGAAGATGGAGGTTCCGGTGCGCAAGATCCTCATGGGCTGGGCCCTGGAGCGCGCCGCCAACCCCGACGCCATGGCCGATCCTTCGGCGCTCGACGAGTACCTGGCGCTGGCGCGGCAACGCGCCGGGGCCTGAGCCCGGCGCCGGCACGGCGCGAACCTGGAGACAGCAGCATGCAGCAGCGGCACGAACCGAGGCCCTCGCTGGCCGGCAGGACCCTGTTCATCACCGGAGCCAGCCGCGGCATCGGACTGGAGATCGCCCTGCGCGCCGCGCGTGACGGGGCCAACGTGGCGATCGCGGCGAAGACCGCGCAACCCCATCCCAAGCTGCCGGGCACGATCCATGAAGCCGCCGAGGCCGTCGAGCGCTCCGGTGGGCGGGCGCTGGCCCTGACGGTCGACGTGCGCGACGCGGCCCAGGTCGAAGCCGCGGTGGCCGCCACCGTCGAGCGCTTCGGCGGCATCGACGCCTGCGTCAACAACGCCTCGGCGATCGACCTCGGCAGCACCGAGGGCATCGACCTCAAGCGCTTCGATCTCATCCAGCAGATCAACATGCGCGGCACCTTCGTCGTCTCGCGCGCCTGCATACCGCATCTGCGCCGCGCCGCGAACCCCCACATCCTGGCGCTGGCGCCGCCACTGACCTTGCGCGCCGACTGGTTTGCCGCGCATCTGCCCTACACCCTGTCCAAGTACGGCATGTCCATGGTCATGTTCGGCCTGTCCGAGGAACTGCGCGAGGCTGGCATCGCCTGCAACGCGCTGTGGCCGCGGACCCTGGTGGCCACCGCGGCGGTGGAATTCGCCCTCGGCGGCCAGGCCATGCTGCGCCAGTCGCGGCGCCCGCGGATCATGGCCGACGCGGCGCATGCCATCCTGTGCCGGCCGGCGCGTGCGTTCACCGGCCGCTTCGTGCTCGACGACGAGGTGCTGGCCGACGACGGGGTGCGGGATTTCGAGCAGTACCGCAACGATCCCGGCAGCGATCTGCTGCCCGACCTGTTCGTCGATGCGCAGGCCGATCTTCCGCCCGGCGTGCGCTACGCCGCGGCTCCTGTCTAGTCCCGCGGGACAGGACACTGGTTGCGCTGCAACAGCAAAAACCCAACTTTTGGTGGGCGCCCGAACCAGGCCGCGGCTGCTCGAATGCATGCATCCCGCCTGCCTCGGCAGCGGGGCACAACGTGAGGAAGGAGAAACCGATGATCGAGCTACAGGGCCGCCGGGCCCTCATCACGGGGGCGGCGCAGGGCCTGGGCAAGGCCATCGCCGAACTCTTCGTCGAGCGCGGCGCGCGGGTGACGCTGGCCGACGTCGATGCCGAAGGCGCGCAGCGCACGGCCGCCGCGCTCGGCAGGCAGGCGCACGCTGTCGCCTGCGACGTCACGCGCGCCGACCAGGTGGCCGCGGCCGTATCCGAGGCGGTGGCCTCGATGGGCGGCCTGGACACCCTGGTCAACAACGCCGGGGTGGAGGTCGTCAAGCCACTGTTCGACAACACCGAGGAGGAGTACGAGCGACTGATGGCCATCAACGTCAAGGGCGTGTTTCTCGGCATGAAGCACGCCCTCGGGCCGCTGGCACAGTCCGGTCGCGGATCCATCGTCAACATCTCCTCGCTGGCCGGGGTCAACGGCGTGCCGCTGTTCGGCACCTACGCGGCGTCGAAATCCGCCGTCATCCAGCTCAGTCGCACGGCCGCGGCCGAACTCCGGCCGACCGGGATCCGCGTCAACGCGGTATGCCCCGGTTTCGTCGGCACAGCGATGGTCGACCGCCTGATCCCGATCGTCGAGGCCACGGTCGGCGTGCCTTTCAGCGCGCTGGTGGCGGCCAAGCAGTTGCGCCTCGGCACGCCGCGCGAGGTGGCCGAGATGGCCGCCTTCCTGGCCTCCGACGCCGCCAGCTGGACCACCGGCTCCCACTACATCCTGGACGGCGGGCTTTCCGCCGGATTGCTATGAGCACTTCCGCACTGTTGCAAGACAAGGTGGCCATCGTCACGGGAGCCGCGCGCGGCCTGGGCGAGGCCGTGGCCCGTGCCTATGCGGCCGAAGGCGCCAAGGTCGTGGTCTCCGACATCGATGCGAAGGCAGCCCGGCGCGTGGCCGATTCCCTGCCCGCGGCCATGTCCGTGGCCTGCGACGTCCGCGTGCCCGAGCAGGTCGAGGCGCTGGTCGCGCAGGCCGTGCAGCGCCACGGTCGGCTGGACATCATGGTGCCCAACGCCGGCGTCGCCCGCGTGGCGCCGCTGACCGAAACCAGTGACGAGCAATGGCGCGAGGTCACCTCGGTCAACCTCGATGGCGTGTTTCTGTGCATACGCCATGCGGCGCCGGCCATCGTGGCCGCCGGGGGAGGGCACATCATCGCCATGGCTTCGGTGACGGCCAAGGCGGCTTGTGCGCTGATCGGCAGCTACGCCGCGGCGAAGGCCGGAGTCATGTCGCTGGTGCAGACCGCGGCCATCGAGTTGCGCGCGCACAAGGTGCAGGTCAACGCGATCCTTCCCGGCTTCATCGACACCGACCTGGTCAAGGCGCATCGCGGCGAGTTCGAGCAGTTGCTGGGAATCCCCGATTTCAATGCCGTCATCGCCCAGAGGCAGGGGCGCTACGGCACGCCCGCGGAGGTCGCCCAGCTCGCCGTGTTCCTGGCCAGCGGGCGTGCCAGCTTTTCCAACGGCAGCGGCTTCGTGCTCGACGGGGGCGTGAGCTCCTCGTTGCTGTGAAGCGCGCGTTGCAGCCAGCCCTGCGCATCCAACCATCCGGAGACCTTCGATGAGCACCCACAAACCCGTCGTCGTGTACGGCGCCAGCGGCTACACCGGCCGCCTGGTCTGCGAATACCTGCGCGAATATGGCATCGCCTTCGTCGCGGCAGGCCGCAGCAAGGACAAGGTCGCGGCGGCGATGCAGGCCCATGTGCCGGGAATCGAATCGGCGGACTTCGAGGTCGCCGAGGTCGAGCACACCACGCAGGCACTCACCGAGCTGTTCCGCGGCGCCTCGGTCGTGCTCAACACCGTGGGGCCCTTCGCGCGACTGGGGCCTCAGGTGGTGGAGGCCTGCCTGGCAGCGGGCTGCCACTACGCCGACACGACGGGCGAGCAGGACTGGCTCATGACCTGCGACGAGCAGTATGGCGCGCGCTTCGCCGCGGCCGGCCTGCTCTTGTCGCCGGGGCTGGCGCAGATGTACACCACGGGCGAAATCGCGGCCCAGCTCTGCCTGCAGACCCCGGGGCTGGACACGCTGGACATCGCCGTGTTCTGGGGGGGAAGCCCGACCATTGCGTCGACGCGCACGATCCTGGTCAACGCGGCCACGTCGAAGGCCTACTATCTCGAGCAGAACCAGTACCGGGAATGGCAAGCCGATGCCGGCCTGTACCAGCTGGCCATTCCCGGCCAGCACGAGATGGCGCTGGCGCTGCCCTGGGGCGGCACCTCGCACCCGGTGTGGTTCCGGCGCGATCCGCGCGTGGCCAACGTCAAGGTGCTGGGCGGGGTGTTCAACCGGCAGCTCATGATGGGCGTGCCGCAGATCGTCGCCGCGGCGCTGGAGGCGACCAAGGACATGGATGCCGATGCACGGTACGAGGCACTTTCGCAGACCGCCGCCGGGGTGATGAACTCCATGCCCCCGCGCGAGAATCCGCGGTTGAACAAGTCGGTGGATTCGGTGCACGCATCGGGCCCGCTCGGCCGAGCCCACTGCGTGATCTACGGCAACTGCAATTACAAGCAGACAGGCTTGTTGCAGGCCTTTGCCGCCGCGTGGCTGCTGCAGCGCCCACCGCTGCGCGCCGGTTTCGCCTCGGGCTGCCAGGCCTTCGGGCACGACCAGCTGCTCGGCGCACTGCGCAGCTTCGGGCTGGTGCAGCCGCCGCTGCTCAGCGTGGACGCCTGACACCGCCGCCCATGCGACTCGTTGACTATCTGGACAAGGGCGCGCAACTCGGCACGGCACGGCCGTGCCTGAGCATGGGCGACGCCGACCTGAGCTATGCCCAGGTGCAGGGCATCAGCCACCGCGTGGGGCGAGCCCTGCAACGCGCCGGCATCGTGCCCGGCGACAAGGTGGCCGTGCTGAGCAGCAACGATGCCACGGCCTTCGCCTGCGTGTTCGGCATCTCCCGGGCCGGCGGTGTCTGGTGCCCGATCAACCCGCGCAACGAGCTTGCCGAGAACCGGCATGTGCTCGACGCCTTCGACTGTGCCTGCCTGATCTTCCACAGTGCCTATGCGCCCATGGTCGAGCACATGCGCGCGGAACTGCCCAAGGTGCGGCAATGGGTGTGCCTGGATCGGACGCAGTCCTTCGCGCCGTCGCTGCACGATTGGCTGGCCGAGGTCGACGATGCGCCGCTGCAGGTGGATCCGGTGGACGACCTGGCGATGATCGCCGGCACCGGCGGCACCACCGGATTGCCCAAGGGCGTGATGCTCGGCGGCGCCAACCTGGAGAGCATGTCCGCGCTGACGCTGATGAGCTACCCCTTCGAGGGGCGCCCGAGTTATCTCGCGCTGGCGCCGCTGACTCATGCCGCGGGTGTGCTCTGCTTTCCCATCATGGCGCTGGGCGGGCGGATCGTGGTCATGCCGCGGCCCGACCTCGGCGAGTTCCTGGAGTGCATCGAACGCTACGCCATCACCCACACCTTTCTGCCTCCGACCCTGATCTACATGCTGCTCGCCCACGAGCGCCTGGCCAGCACGCGTCTGGGCAGCCTGCAGTGCTTCTGGTACGGTGCGGCACCCATTTCCGTGACCCGGCTGGAGGAGGCGCTGACGCGCATCGGCCCGGTCATGGCGCAGCTCTTCGGACAGACCGAGGCGCCGATGATGATCTCCATGCTTGCGCCGAAGGATCACTTCCTCGCCTCGGGCGAGGTCGCGCGCCAGCGCCTGGCCTCGGCGGGGCGGCCGGGCGCGCTGGTGCAGGTGGCGATCATGGATGCCGACGGCGCGCTGCTGCCGGCGGGCCGGATCGGCGAGGTGGTGGTGCGCGGCTCGCTGGTGATGATGGGGTACTACAAGGATCCCGAGGCCACGGCCGAGGCCTGGCGCCATGGTTGGCACCACACCGGGGACATCGGCCGCCTCGACGACGACGGCTACCTGTACATCGTCGATCGCGCCAAGGACATGGTCATCACCGGGGGATTCAACGTCTACTCCGTCGAGGTGGAACAGGCGCTGATGCAGCATCCCGACGTGCGTGACTGCGCGGTCATCGGGCTGCCCGACGACAAATGGGGCGAGCGCGTGGTGGCCGTGCTGCAATTGCATGCGGGACGCAGCATCGAATCCCAGGTTGTGCAAGACTTCGTCAAGGCGCGCATCGGCAGTGTCAAGGCCCCCAAGCAGGTCGAGGTGTGGCCCGATCTGCCGCGCTCCAGGCTGGGTAAAGTCCTGAAGAAGGACATCCGGCAGGAATTGTTGTCGCGAATGGAGGAAGGCAAGCGATGAGCCAAGCGGTCTGCGTTGCCGGAGTCGGCATGATTGCATTCACCAAGCCCGGGGCCAGCGACCCCTACCACATCATGGGCGCGCGCGCCGGCAGGCTGGCGCTGGAGGACTGTGGCATCGACTACGCGTCGGTGCAGCAGGTCTACGCAGGCTATGTGTACGGCGACTCCACCAGCGGCCAGAAGGCCGCCTACGGGCTGGGGCTGACCGGCATCCCGGTGATCAACGTGAACAACAACTGTTCCACCGGCTCCACCGCGCTGTTCCTGGCGCGCCAGGCGGTGGCCAGCGGGGCCGCCGACTGCGTGCTGGCGCTGGGCTTCGAGCAGATGCGGCCGGGCGCGCTGGGCATGGTGTTCGAGGATCGACCCAGCCCCTTCGAGGACTTCGACCGCGAGGTCGACGCCCTCGTCGGCCGGCCCGAAATTCCGCTGGCGCTGCGCTACTTCGGGGGAGCCGGACTGGCGCATATGCAGCGCTACGGAACCAGCTTGTCGACCTTCGCCAAGGTGCGTGCGAAGGCCAGCCGGCATGCGGCGCGCAACCCGCTTGCGCTGTTCCGCAAGGAACTCAGCGAGGAGGAGGTACTGAATGCGCCGGCGATCTGGCCCGGAGTGCTCACGCGCCTGATGGCCTGCCCGCCCACCTGTGGCGCGGCGGCCGCGGTGCTGGTCTCGGAGGCTTATGCCCGCCGCCACGGCCTGCGCAGCGACGTGCGCATCGCTGCCCAGGCCATGACCACCGACGGCCCGCAGAGCCTGCACAGCCATGACATGATGCAGGTGGTCGGGTATGGCATGAGCCAGCAGGCGGCGCGCCAGGCCTGCGAGCAGGCGGGCATCGGCCCGCGCGATGTCGATGTCGTCGAACTGCACGACTGCTTCGCGCAGAACGAACTGATCACCTACGAGGCGCTCGGCCTGTGCCCCGAGGGCGGCGGGGCCGGCTTTGTCGACGCTGGCGACAACACCTACGGCGGACAGGTGGTGGTCAACCCCTCCGGAGGGCTGCTCTCGAAGGGGCATCCGCTGGGAGCCACCGGGCTCGCACAGTGCTACGAGCTGACCCAGCAGCTGCGCGGCACCGCCGAACAGCGGCAGGTGGACGGCGCGCGCATCGCCTTGCAGCACAACCTGGGTCTTGGCGGCGCGTGCGTGGTGACCTTGTACGAGGCGCATCGCGCGGCCTGAGCCCCCGCGGGCGCAGGTGGGGCTTGTCCGGATCCAGCACCGCCAGGCCGAACATGCAGCGCACACGGCCAGCACCGCCCGAGACGGCGGATCTGCTCATGGAGTCCAAGCTGGCGCCGCCGCAGCTCGCGCCCGGGCTGCTCGAGCGTGCGGGGCTGTCGGCCATGCTGCATGCGGGGCTGACCAAGCGTCTGCTCAGCGTGACTGCGCCGGCCGGCTACGGCAAGACCACGGCGCTGGCCCAGTTCGTCGCGCGTCTGGGGCTTCTGGACGTGGCCTGCGCCTGGCTCAGTGTGGGCGAGGAGGACAACGACCCCCTGCGTTTCATGCGCTACCTGGCCGGCGCCTTGCAACGCGCCGATGCGCGGCTCGGCCGCGGCGCGCTGGCGCAGACCGAAGGGGCTTCGATGGTCTCCCTGGATGCCATCGTCACCTCGCTGCTGCACGACTTCATGGGCCACGAGGGGCGCCTGCTGGTGGTGCTCGACGACTTCCATCTCGTGCACTCCGAACGCGTGCACCGCAAACTCGAATGGCTGCTTGGCCACCTGCCCCCTACGGTTGGCATGGTCATCGCCAGCCGCACGCGTCTGCCCTTGTCGCTCAGCCAGTGGCGTCTGCATCGCGAGCTGGTGGAGCTCGACACCGAGCACTTCGGCCTCGGGCTCGACGAGGCGGCCGACCTGGTCGGCCAGGTCAGCGGAGCGACGCTGGATCGAGCCCAGCTGCAGTCCCTGCATGAACGCACCGAAGGCTGGATCGCAGGCCTGCAGCTAGCCTCGCTCGCGCTGCGGGACAGCGAGGACAAGGGGGCCTTCGTCGCGGCCTTCTCCGGCAGTGATCGCGACGTCACCGACTATCTGGGCGAGCAGGTGCTCGAGCGCTTGCGCCCCGAGCTGCGCGACTTTCTGCTCGACACGGCGCCGCTGGAGCGTTTCTGCGCCGAATTGTGCGACGAGGTTCGCGGGCGCAGCGACAGTCACGCCATGCTGGCCGAGGTGCAGGCACGCCATCTGTTCCTCACCGGGCTCGATCGCTCCCGAACCTGGTTTCGCTACCACCACCTGTTTGCCGACTACCTGCGCGGCCGGGGCCACGTCCACGCGCGTTCGGGCGACGCCGTGCGTGCGCTGTGCGGCCGCGCCAGCGTCTGGTTCCAGCGCCACGGCCTGCTGCACGAGGCCGTGCGCTACGCCTACGACGCACAGGATCTTCCACGTGCCGCCAACCTCGTGGCCGCCTTCTCGGTGGAATTGGTGCAGCATCGTGGCGAGCATGCCACCCTGCTCGGCTGGCTCGAGCGCCTTCCGCAGGCGCTGGTGCGTGCGCGTCCGGGGATTCGCACGGGTCATGCCTGGTCGCTGGTGCTCACCCGGCGCCTTGCCGAGGCCGACGCCGAACTGCGTGCGCTCGAGAGCGACAGCCTGAACGGCCTCGACGAGGCCGACCTCGGCGCCGTGCGCTGCACGGTGGAGATGATTCGCTGCGTGTACTTCGCGCTGTCGGATCAGCCGCTACGCGCCAAGGTCGCCGGCGAAGCCTGGTTGCACGGTTGGCCGCAGGCCCCATCCTTCCACACCGGGGTGGTGGCCAACGTGCTGGCCGCTGGATGCTGCGCCACGGACGCCTTCGAGCAGGGGGTGCAGGCGCTGGGTATCGCGCGCCGTGCCTTCGATGAGTGTGGCGCGCACTACGGGCTCGCCTGGGCCAGCGCGCTGGCCACCATGCTGGCCTTGCGGCGCGGCGATCATCTGCAGGCGCTCGAGCATGCGCAACAAGGCCTGGCCGCCATCCAGCACAGCCTGGGCGTGGTTTCCTACGCCGGCTCCATGCTCACCTTGCTGGCAGCGGGCATCTGCTGGGAGCGCGACGAGCTCGATCAGGCGCAACACTACCTGGATCTGGGGCTGCCCTTCATCGACGAACACGGGCTCGTCGAGATGAGTGCCGCGGGGTACCTCACCCAGGCGCGCCTGCTGCGCTGCCGCGGCGAGTTGTCCGCCGCAGAAGGCTGCCTGCTCGAGGGGGAGTCGCTCGGGCACCGGCTGAAGCTGCCGCGCCTGGCGCGCCTGTTGGCGGCCGAGCGGTGCGCGCTGCGCCTGGCCACGACCTCCCTGGATGACGCCGTGCGGCTGGGGCAATCCTATGGTTTCCTCGGCAACGAGCCCGGGGTGTTCCTGGCGGGCGCCGAGGCGGGAGAGGCCCCCATGCAGGAGGACAGCGTGGAACTGCTCGCCTTGCGCCTGCGCCTGGCGCGCAGCCGGCATGGCGAAGGCGCGGGCGCCTTGGCCTGGGCGATCCGCGGCGCGCAGCGCAAGGGCCATCAGGCACAGCTGGCGCGCCTGCTGGCGCTCAAGTCCGTTCAGCAGCATGTCGGCGGGCCCGATTCCGCGCAGGCGCTGCGCACCCTCGATGAGGCGCTGGCGCTCGGTGCGCGCTGCGGGCTGCTGCGCAGCCTGCTGGATCTCGATCCGCTGCTACCCGACCTCCTCGAGGTCATCCGTGATGCACGGTGTCACGGCCCGGTCGGTGTGGATCAGGCACCGCTGGAGTACATCGAGCGATTGCTGCGTGTGGCCGGTCGTGGCGGCTCGGCGATGCCCGCTCCCGCGCTGCAGACCGCGGCCGAGGAACTCACCGAGCGCGAGCTGCGGATCCTGCGCATGATGCAGGCCGGGTTGAGCAACCGGGAACTCGCGCAACGACTGTTCCTTTCGGAAGCCACGGTCAAATGGCATCTGCACAACATCTACGCCAAGCTCGGGGTCCGGAGCCGCACCGGCGCCCTGGCGCGCGCGCAGCGCATGGCCGTGCTTTGAGCGCCGGATCGAAGGTCGGTCGGGTGACTCCCGCAGTACGACCGGAGCCCCGGTCGCCACCTGCGACGCCGGCGCGCGCGCGGGGAGCGGGCCCCCGCGCGGCGCAACCGCGGCGCGACTCACTCCATCGATGCTGCGGCCAGGCGCTCCGGATCGCTGGCCTGGATCACCGTCTTGGCCTCGCGCGGATCCGGCAGTCCGCTCTGCACCGCCATCCACATCACCAGCAGGCTGAGCAGAACCACCAGCCCCATGCCGGTGTAGAAGCCGTACAGCCCGACGCCGCCGATCACCCCGTCCTTCGGTCCGAAATGGGTGATCGCCCACATGCCGAGGAAGTAGGGCAGCAGCCACCAGGCGCCCGCCCATTGCAGCTGCGCGATCTTGCCGGTCACCGCCTGCACGATGATGTAGACCAGGAAGATCAGCAACAGGGCGCCGAACAGGAAGTCGTCGGTGGCGCGGCCCGACCAGTAGATGATGAAGTTGGAGATGATGAAAGCCAGCGGCGCCCACAGCCCGGCGCCCTGCAGGGTGAAGGGGCGCTGGTACTCCGACAGCGGCATGGTGCGTCGCAGGGTCATCAGCGCCACCGGGCCGACGCCGTAGCCGAGCACGGTGGCCGACGAGATGAAGGTGACGATCTTCTGCCAGGAAGGGAAGGGCAGGAAGAACAGCATGCCGACGATCCAGGTCACCCACAGCCCGGCTGCCGGCACTCCGCGCTGGTTCAGCGAGGCCAGCCAGCCGAAGGACAGGCCGTCGCGCCCGGTGGCGTAGACAACCCGCGCCGTGGTGCCGCCGTAGACGAGGCCGGTGCCGGCCGGCGAGATCACCGCATCGATGTACAGCAGCACCGCCAGCCAGCTCATTCCGACCAGCATCGCCAGTCCGGCGAAGGGGCCCGCGGATCCGGCGAAATGCAGCTTGGACCAGCCCTGTGCCAGTGACGACGGGCTGAGCGCACCGACGAAGGCCACCTCCAGCCCGATGAACAGCACCGCGGCGATCAGCACCGAGCCGACGATGGCGATGGGCAGATCGCGCTGCGGCCGGCTGGCTTCGCCGGAGAGTTCGACCGCCTGGCGAAAGCCCAGGAAGCTGAACACGATGCCCGACGCCGCCACCGCGCCGACGATGCCCTGCACGCCCATCGGGGCGAAGCCCTGGGAGCTGAAGTTCGAACCGTGGAAGGCCACGGCCAGCAGCACCAGCACCGTCAGTGCCGGAACGATGAGTTTCCAGATCATCACCGTGTTGCCCACGCGCAGCAGTGCCTTCACGCCCAGCGCGTTGATCACCACGAACACGCCGAGGAGCACCACGCTGGCGGCGAATCCCATCGGCGTCAGCAGGTGGCTGTGGGTATGCACCAGGCCCGGCAGGTAGTTGTTGGCATAGGTCACGACCGCCAGCACCTCGGCCGGGGCCACCGTGACGTAGCCCAGGAAGACCACCCAGCTCATAACCGCGGCCATCAGGCTGCCGTGGCTCAGCTTGGGAAAGGTGATGACCGCGCCCATGCCGGGAAAGGCGGTGGTGAGTTCCGCGTTGACGAAGGCGAGCAGCAGGATGGCCACTGCACCGATGATCCATGAGATCACGCTTGCCGGGCCCGCCTGCTGCGCCGCGTTCAGCGGCGCGAACAACCAGCCCGAGCCGACGATGGCGGTGAGGCTGGCGAACAGCAGGCTCCAGATTCCCGCCACCTTGCGGATGTGGTGGGGTGGGCTCGCGGGGTTGGCGGAGGACGCGGGAACACTTGCCATGACAGTCTCCTTGTGGGGTGACGGGCTTGCCGGGGTCGCCGGCTTCGAGGCTCCTGGCTACGTTCTAGCGCGAAATTTTCCTTGCATAGGTGAAAAAATGTTGCGTATTGCACGATCCGCGAAGTCGTTCCAGGAAGGCCGCGAGCCAACCCGGCCGCAGCGGCTACCATCGGGCTTCATGAGCATCCAAGAGGCTGCAGCCGGCACCCGGGGCCCGGAATCCGACGGCCGCACCGGGCGCATCCTGTTCGTCGACGACGACGCCTTCCTGCTGGAGGTGCTGCGCGCCGGCCTGCGCGGCAAGGCCGCGCAGTGGAGCATGCGCTTTGTCAGCGACCCGCGCGAAGCGCTCGAGGCCTGCCGTCAGGAGTCCTTCGACCTGGTGGTCGCCGACGTGCGCATGCCGGGCATGGACGGCGTCAGCATGATCGAGGCCATGCGCCAGGACAACCCCGGCCTGCCCAGCATCCTGCTGTCGGGCGCGGAGGATTTCGCCACCGTGGTCGATGCCGTCAACCGCGTGGGCATCGCCCGCTACCTGCGCAAGCCCTGCACTCCGGAACAACTCGTCGAGGCCATTGCCGCGGCGCTGCGGCCGGATCTCTCGCAGGGCCCGATCCGCGCCGCCTTCGAGGAAATCCCCCTGGCGCTGCTGCTGGTGGACGCGGCGTCGACGCTGCTGTACGCCAACCGCCGCGCCGCCTCGGTGCTGGCCGAGGGCGCCGCGCTGCAGCGCATGGCCGGGGGCAGGGTGGCTGCGCGCGATCCCGCGCATGCCGCGGCGCTGCGCCGGGCCATCGAGGCCGTGGCCTCCAACGGGCAGGACGACGTGCTCGCGCTGCCGCGCAGCGACGGACGCGGCCAGCTGCTGCTGGCCCTGACCGTCTGGGGCGACGGGGTGATGATCCATGTGCAGGATGCGCAGAGCCCGGAGGTGCTGGAGCCGGCGCATCTGTCCAAGCTGTTCGCGCTGACCCCTTCCGAGGGGCGCCTGGTGCACGCGCTGGCCTCGACGGCCTCGCTGGAGGAGGCTGCCGGCGCCTGCGGCATCACGCTGGCCACGGCCCGCACCTACCTGAAGGTGATCTTCGCCAAGACCCGCACCCGCGGGCAGGTCGATCTGGTGCGACTGGTGATGGGCCTGCCGCGCCTGCGCGCGCGCCGCGGCGCCTGAAGGTTCGCGCGGCCTGCCGCCGTCCCCGGATGGGGATGGTGCGGCCCCTGCGCCGCCGGCAGACTGGCTTCCACGCCAGCCTCGCCCCCCGACCGCCATGAACCCCCCACTTCGTCCAGCCCCGCGGCTGTCCTGTGTGGTCTCTGTGCCCACCACCATCCGCGACCGCATCGAACAAGTGCTCGAGAAACTGCCGGTGCCGTCGTCCCTGGCCGTGCAGGTGGCGGCGCTGGACGCCGATCGCATCGACTATTTCGAGCGGGTGCATGAACTGGTCGACGCCGACCCAGGCTTCGCGCTGCGCGTGCTGCACATGGCCAATTCGGCGCAGTACCGCGCGGGGCGCCCGGTGCTGTCCACCGCGGCCGCGCTGCTGCGCGTGGGAGCGCGCGCGGCCGCCGGGCTGATGCTGGCCGACTCCATCCAGCGCGTGTTTCCGGCGCTCGACCGCGGTGCCCGGGAATTGTGGATGCACTCGGTGCTCGCGGCATGTTTCATGCGCCGCATGGCTCCGATGGTCTCCAACACCCGCATCGATCCCGGCGAGGCCTACACCGCCGGCCTGCTGCACGACATCGGGCGCTTCCTGATGCTGGCGCACAACCCGCAGCAGTTCCAGATGGTCGAGCAGGCGCGGTGGGATGGGCCCGAAGAGCTGGCGCGCATCGAAGTCGGCTGGTTCGGCTACACCCATGCCGATCTCGGCTACCTGGCGCTCCACCAATGGCATCTGCCCGAGGCCTTCGCGGTGGTCGCACGCGACCACCACCGCGGCGTCCCGGCGGTCGCCGGCGAAGGCAAGGTCGAGTCGCTGCTCGCGCTGCTGGCCGATGTCGACGGCCTGGCCACCCTGGTGGCGCGCGAGGGCCTCGGCTGGTTCGACGACGCCATGTGCAGCGCGGCCTGGCTCGAGCAGAACACGCGCCTGCGCTACCGCTGGGATCTCACGCACCGCGTGAGCGTGCTGCGCAGCGCGACGCGCGAAGCCCATGAACTGCTCGAGGCGCTCGGGCTGAGCGCGCCCGAGTTCGTCCACCGTACGGCCGGCGAGCGCAGCCCGCCGGCCGTCTGCGTCTGAAACGCCGCACCACAGGGGCCCGGCTTGATCGACCCGTCCGCCGCTGCGCGATCGCGCCTGAGCATGCATGCGCTGGCCTCGCTGGCCGCGGCACGCGACCTGGAAACGGACAACCACCTCCGCCGCGGCCAGCACTACCTGCGGCTGCTCGCCGAGCGTCTGCGCGAGCATCCGCGCTTCGGCCCGACCCTGCGGCTCGAGGGCATGATCGACTTGTTGTTCCAGTGCGCGCCGTTGCACGATATCGGCCAGGTCGCGATTCCCGACCACATCCTGCTCAAGCCGGCAAGCTACGAGCCTGCCGAGTTCGAGGTCATGAAGCGCCACACCACGCTGGGAGGCGAGGCCCTCGAGCGCGCCGCCCGCGAACCCGGCGTCGACCTGCTGTTTCTGCGGGTGGCCCGCCAGATCGTCGAAGGCCACCATGAGCGATGGGACGGCAGCGGCTACCCGCACGGGCTGGCCGGCGATGCCATCCCGGTGGCCGCACGGCTGATGGCCGTTGCCGACGTCTACGACGCGCTCATCAGCCGCCGGCTGCACAGGCCGGCGATGGATCATGCGCAGGCCGCGGCCATCCTGTTCGCCGGCAGCGGGAGTCACTTCGATCCCGCGGTCGTCGAGGCCTTCGAGGGTTTGCAGACGGAGTTCCGGGACGTGGCCCGCGCCTACGCCGATTCGGAAACCGATATCCAGCGCAGGATCCGGGAGATCCGGGCGATGCACCGCAGGAACGCGCGCGCGCTGCTGCTGCAGGCCGGGGACGAGCCAAGCCGCTTCTTCGCCGAAATGCTCGATCCAGGCAACTGAGCAGCCGCGACGTCCCCGCCTGGGGATGGTCGTTGCCGATGGCGCGCACTACATTCGGCGCCACAGGACGGCCCATGCCCCATCGAAGAACCTTGCACGCCGCGGCGGCGGCAACGCGCCGGGGCAGCGCCCATGCGCTGAATCGTCACGGCATGTTCGTCGATGCCCGCATGGAGCGCGCCTACCAGCAGGCGGTGCTGGCGGTCACCCGCTCCCGGTTGCGGCTGTTCGGCCTGCTCGGCGGCGCCGTGTTCCTGCTCGCCGCGCTGCTCGATGCCGCGGTGCTGCGCGACCGCGTGCTCCTGGGCGAACTGTTCGGCATCCGGCTGGGCATCTTCGGCCTCGGCCTGCTGCTGGCCTACCTCGCCCGCCCCACGGCGCGCAGCGGCCTGGACACGTTGCGCCGTGCCTTGATCGCGTTCGAACTGGCGGTGGTGCTGGGCCTGTCCGTCATCACGCTGAACTACCACGGTGCGGCGGCCTACCGCGTGGTTCCCCTGCTCGCGGTCACGCTGGCCTTCTACGCCTACCTGCCACCGCTGACCCGGGCCAACCTGTGGTTGCTGCCGATGCTGGGCGCCGCCTATCTGGCCGAAGTGGATCTCGCCTACCAGTTGTCGCCACGCTCGATGGCGATGGTCGCATTGCTCGTTCTGCTGGCCAATCTGGCCGGCTGGCAGCTCGCGGTGCGCGATGGTCGCGCCCGGCGCCAGGCCTGGCTGGCGCGCCGCCGGGTGCGACGCGAGGTGCGCGAGCGGCGGGGCGCCGAACGCAGCCTGCGGCGCCTGCTCGAGGTGTGTCCGGTGCCGCTGGTCGTCAACAAGGCCCGCGGTGGAGACGTGCTGCTGGCCAACCGCGCCGCGCGGCTGCTGTTCAACCCGGGGCGCAGCCAGCTGGCGTATCGGCAGGCCAACGCCAGCTGGTTCTTCGTGCGTCGGCAGGAGCAGCGCGCGATGCTCGGCGCGCTGCGCAGCCGCGGCCTGGTCCGGTCGGCCGACGTGCGCCTGCGCACCGTCGACGGCGCGCCCATCGACGTCATGCTCGCCGCCCGCTGCCTGCGCTACGACGGCCAGCCGGCGGTGATCTCCAGCCTGGTGGAAATCACCGCGCGCAAGCGTTACGAACAGGAGCTGCACCGGCTGTCGGAGACCGATCCGCTGACCGGACTGCGCAACCGCCGGGGATTCTTCCTCGACGCCGAGGCCATGCTCGATCGCGCGGCCGCACGCCCCCTGTCGCTGCTGCTGATGGATGTCGACCGCTTCAAGTCCATCAACGACAGTCGCGGCCATGGCGTCGGCGACCTGGTGCTGCAGATGCTCGCCGGACGCGTGCGCGCGGCGCTGCGCGCCCACGACGTGCTGGCGCGCATCGGCGGCGAGGAATTCGCCGTGCTGATGCCCCATACCGACCTGGACGACGCCTGTGTCGTTGCCGAACGCATCCGCGAGGCCGTGGGCCGGCACGCCATGCGCATCCATGGCCAGCGCCTGCCGGTCACGCTGAGCATCGGCGTCAGCCTGGTCGGGCAGGGGCGCATGGCGATCGACAACGCCCTCAGCCGCGCCGATGCCGCGATGTACCGCGCGAAGGAAGGCGGGCGCGACCGTGTCGAGGCCCAGGCGGCATGAGCCTGCCGCCAGCCGACGCCCCGCGCCCGGAGTCCTCCGGGCCCGACGCGCAGCATGTCCGCTTCGCCCAGCTGGCGCTGCTCGCGTCCTGCTTGCTGGCGGCGCTGCTGGTCGCCGGCGTGCTGCTGCAGCAGGCTGCCTCGGCGCGCCGTGCCGTGTTGCTGGAGGGGCATTCCCGGGCCGAGGCGCTGGCCGACCGCATCGCCGATCGGCTCGACCTCCGGCTGCGCCAGCTGCGCATCGCCGGCAGCGCGCTGCTGCGCGCCGGCTCCTCCACCGCCGCGCCGCGGGAAGGCGCGGGCACCGGATCCGGATGGGCGCGATGGCTTCCCGGCCTTCGGCTGACCCGCCTGACTCCGAGCCCGGCGGCCTTCGCGCCGCTGACGGGCGATCCGGGCGTGCTGCTGGGAAAGGTGGGCGCAGCTGCGCCGGCGGCCGCCGGGGACGGGGTCGGCGCGGTCGAGGCGCTGCCGATGCGCCTGCGCGTGGCCGACGCTCAGGCGCAGGCGCGGTGCTTCGTCGCTTCGTCCTACCCCGTGGCCGAGTTGCTGGCCACCCAGGCCTCGGCCGCCTTGCCATGGCGCCTGCGCGTGGTCGATGAGCGCGATGGCCGGGCCTGGGGGAGCCCGGTTGCGCTCGGTGCGCTGCCGCGGTCACTGGGCCGGGGCGATGCGCTGGAACTGTCGGTTCCCGTTCCCGGCTATCCCTTCGTGGTGCGCGCCCGCGCACCGGCCGCGTACCTGGCCTCCCGCACCTGGGATGCCGTGGCCCGGCCCGGCTGGCAACTGGGCATGCTGCTGCTGGCGCTGGCCGGCGCCGCGGCGTACCTGGCCCTTGTGCTGCGCAGCCTGCAGGGCGGCAACCTCCGGCTGCATCGCGCCGCGGTGCTGCTGGCCCGCGGCGGACAGTTGCAGGAGTTCGTCGCCCAGGCCAACCAGGCCGCCGCCGAGGCCGACGACGAGATCGCGTACCTGCGCGACCTGTGCGCGCGGGCAGCCGGCGCCGGCGGCCTGCCGCTGGCCATGGTGCTGCGCCCGCGCGACGACGGCCTGTTGATGGTGGCGGCGGCAGCCGGAAGGCTTGCGCCGCTCGATCCGGCTGCGCTGCCGCTGCGCGTCGCATCCTCGCAGCAGCCCACCGGCGCCGGCCGCGCGTGGCTGGAGGGCCGAGCATTGTTCAACCTCGGCCTGCACGACACCGAAGACGCGCCCTGGGCGACCGCCGCGGCCGGCGTCGGCTTGCGCGCCGTCAGCCTGCTGCCGATCCGGCGCGAAGGCAGCGCATGGGCCTTGCTGCTGCTGTATCGTGGCGACGACGTGGCCTTCGAGCCCGAGTTGCGGCACCTGCTGCTGGGGTTGGCGCACGACGCAGGCCTCACGCTGGAGCGCATCGCCGCCGCCCGCCGCCTGCGCGTGCAGCAGGAATCGGAGCACAGGCTGGCGCGCACCGATCCGCTGACCGGCCTTCCCAACCGGCTGGCGCTCGACGAATACCTGCCGGGGGCGCTGGCGCGTGCGCAGCGGCGACAGGAGGCCCTGGCGGTCGGCCTGCTCGACCTCGACGATTTCAAGCCGGTCAATGACAGCTTCGGGCATGCCGCGGGCGATGTGCTGCTGGGCGAGTTCGCCACCCGCTTGCGCGCGCGCCTGCGGCAGAGCGACTTCCTGGCGCGCGCCGGTGGAGACGAGTTCGTCGTCGTGCTGGAAGCGCTGGGCGAGGCCGACGCACTGAGCCAGATCCGCATCGCGCTGGATCGCCTGCATGCCGCGGTCGAGCAGCCCTTCGACCTCGGCGAGGGTCGCCTGGCGCATGTAGGCATGACCATGGGCCTGGCGCTGTACCCGCGCGATGCCGGCGACGGCGACGCACTGCTGCGCCAGGCCGATGGCGCGATGTACGCCGGCAAGGCGCGCAAGGCCGAGCGCGGCTCCTGGTGGCGCATCGGAGCGCAGTCGTCCGAACTGCCCGAACTTGCGGTTCCGGAGGAGCAACTCGACGTCTTCGGCGCCGCTTCCTCGCTGCTGCTGCAGTCCATCGATACCCGCATCTTCGAGGCCGTGGCGACCGCCTTCAGCAGCGCCTTCTACGACGAGCTCGCGCACGACGAGAGCATGGCCCCGGTGCTGCGTACCCTGAGCGCGCCCGAGCTCGATCGCCTGAAGATCCGGCAGGCCGCGCACCTGCTGAGCCTGTTCCAGCCCGGCAACACCCGCGAGGCGCTGGAGGGCCGGGCGCGCGAGATCGGCCGCATCCACGCGCTGGTCGGGCTGGCCGGGGCGAGCATGGAGCGCAGCTTCGGGTTGTACGAGGATCTGCTGCGCAGGCAGCTGGAAAGCACGCCCATCGCGCCGCGGGTGCGCTACCGCATGCTGCGCATCGCGACGGCCCGGCTGCGCCTGGAGATCCAGACCCAGCTCGCGGCGATGGACGAGGTCGCCGACACCTACGCCGCGGTGCTGAGCGAGCCGGTGGCTGCCGATGCGCGCTGGGTCGACGTGCTGCCGGCGATGCTCGAGGCCCTGGCCGCGCTGCCGGGGGTGCGCCATGTCGCGGTGTTCCGCCCCGACGAGCATGGCGTGCTGCACATCGAAAGCGGAGCCGGGGCCGGGTTCGATCGCGTGGCCGAGCGGCTGGAGCAGGCCCACAGCCTGCCCAACCTGAACCCGATCCTGGGGCGCGAGCGCGGGCCGTTGTCGATGGCCTGGTTCACGCGGGAATTGCAGGTGGTCGATTCCTTCCTGCTCGATCCCCGGCTGCAGCCCTGGCGCGCACTGGCCCAGGCCTCGGGCTGGCGCAGCGCCGCGGCGCTGCCCATCGCCGATGGCGAACACGCCGACAGCGTGCTCATCCTGTGCGGGGCCTATCCGAACCAGTTCGCATCGCACTGGGCGCGGTCGTGGCTGGATCTGCTGCACGGGCGCATCCAGGCGCAGTTCGCGGCCACCTCCGGCGGCCAGCGGCCGCTGCCCCCGGCCGAGGTGCGGGCGTACCGGCAACTCCTGTATGGCGGTGGCTTGAGCATGTGGGTGCAGCCCATCGCCCACCTGCAGACCGGCGCGGTGGTGAAGGCCGAGGCCCTGGCCAGGCTGCAGGGTGCCGACGGAGCCTGGATTCCTCCGGGACGCTTCCTGCCCGCCTTCGGCACGCAGGAACTCCACGCGCTGTTCCGGCAGGGGCTCGAGCAGGCGCTCGAAAGCCTGCACGGCTGGCGCGACGCGGGCCTGGACGTCGAAATCTCCATCAACCTGCCGCCGGTCAGCCTGGCGCACCCCGATTGCGCTTCCTGGGTCGAGCAGGCGCTGCGCCAGGCGCGGGTCGCTCCCGAGCATCTGACGCTGGAGATCCTGGAAACCCAGCAGATCGACGTCTCGCGCTGCGACCAGACCATCCATGCGCTCGACGCTCTGGGAGTGCGCCTGGCGCTGGACGATCTCGGCGCGGGCTACGGCAGCTTGACGCGCCTGGCCTCACTGCCCTTCGATACGGTCAAGATCGATCAGTCCCTGCTCGCCAACCTGCCGCGCGACCCCATGCGCACCCTGCGGCTGCTGGCCTCGCTGGAGCGCATCGGCAGGGAATTCGCCGAACGCGCGGTGGTCGAGGGCCTGGAGGAGGAAGGGTTCATCGAGGTCGCGCGGCTGCTGGGCGCCGAGTTCGGCCAGGGCTACGGCATCGCGCGACCGATGCCGGCGGCCGACTTCCTCGGCTGGATGCGCGCTCGTGGCACCGCCGGGCCCACGGCCGCCGCGCTGCGCACCTGGCCCGGCGCACTGGCGCTGCATTGGGCTGTCACCCGTGACCCGCAGCGGGCCGCGGCGCCGGGGCCGGTCGAGCACTGCGCGCTCACCGCGTTCCTGCGCAAGCAGGGCGTCGACGACCCCGAGGTGCTGCACTGGCACGCCCAGGTTCATGGCGGGCACGACGGGTATGTGCGCGACGCGGCCTCGCAGGCGCTGATGCACTGGCTGGCGAAGCGGGTCAGCCAGGCGTATGCGCGGCCTGCGGTGGCGGCCGCCTGAGCCACCGCGGTGCCCGTCGCCGCGCCGGCGTCACGCGACTCCCCGTCTGGGGATTGGCCGCGCCCCGCGCAGCGCCGATGCTTCGAGCCAGGAGACCGGTCGATGCGGGAGCGCGCCGGCGAAGCGGGAGAAAGGCCATGGACATGCAGGCATTCCCCGGGCGCAAGGCGGCCTGGATCGAGAGCGAGGAAGTGGTGCAGGTCAGCGTCGATCGCAAGGTGCTCGGAGCCTTGCTCGGGGCGGCGGGCGCGATGGGCGTCGAGAACCGCGGCGCGGCCAGGCCCCTGTCCTTCCAGGCGGTGTACGACCGCGAGGGCCGGCACGAGATCGATGCCCAGGTGTTCCGCTCCGAGCGCGGCCTGGTCGTCGTGGTGCAGGATGATCTGTTCCGCTGCGAAGATCGCTTCTACCTGGTGATCAACGGCAAGACCACCACCTTCACCATCCGCGAGATCCGCCCCGCCACGCGTGCCTCCGATCAACCGCAGACAAGGGTGCTGTACCTGAGCCTGCCCTGAGCCGCGGCGGCACCGCCCGCCGGCGCACGCGCTCGGCGCTCAGGCCCTGTCCTGCCGGGCGTTCGCGGCGCCGACCACGAAGCGCTGCGCGAACTGCTTGCGTTCGAGTTCCTCGTCGGTGTCCGCATAGCGCGCGGCGATCGCCTGGATCTCCGGCTCGATGGCCAGGAAGGCATCGAGCACCTCGGGATCGAAATGGCTGCCGCGCCCGCGGCGCATGATGGCCATCGCCGCCGCGTGGGGCATCGAATCCTTGTAGACCCGGCGGCTGATCAGCGCATCGTAGACATCGGCCACCCCCATCAGGCGCGCCGCCAGCGGGATGTCCTCGCCGCGCAGGCCTTCGGGATAGCCCGTGCCGTCCCATTTTTCGTGGTGCCCGCCGGCGATCTGCTTGGCCGTGCGCAGGAAATCCACCTGCATGCCCAGCTGCTGCTCGGCGCGTTCGATGGCCTCCACGCCCAGGCGCGCATGCTGCTTCATGATGCCGAATTCCTCGGGGGTCAGCCGGCCGGGCTTGAGCAGGATCTGGTCGGGAATCCCGACCTTGCCGATGTCGTGCAGCGGTGCCGATCGATACAGCGTATCGATGCATTCGGATCCCAGCTGCTGCGCATGGCGCGGATCGCGGGCCAGTTGGGTGGCCAGCGCGCGCACATAGTGCTGGGTGCCCCGGATATGGTTCCCGGTCTCGGGGTCGCGGGTTTCGGCCAGCGAGGTCACGACCTGGATGGTGGCGTTCTGGATCGCCAGGTTTTCCGCGATGCGGCGCTCGACCTCCTGCGTCAGGAAGGCGTTGTTGTCGCGCAGGAAATCCGATGCGCGCTTCATCGCCAGGTGGGTGTGGACGCGGGCCAGCAGGATCGGCGGGCTGATCGGCTTGGTGATGTAGTCGACCGCGCCGAGCTCGAGCCCGTGGCGCTCGTCCTCCACCGAGGAGCGGGCGGTCAGGAAGATCACCGGCACGTCGCGCGTGCGCGCGCGCGCCTTCAGCTCGCGGCACACCGCGTAGCCGTCCATCACCGGCATCATCACGTCGAGCAGCACCAGGTCGGGCGCGGCGGCCTCGGCCACGCGCAGCGCCTTCTCCCCGCTGTTGGCCACCTTCACCTGCGCCACGCCTTCCAGCATGGCGCCGATCACCGTCAGGTTCTCCGGGGTGTCATCGACCGCCAGCACCACCGGCAGCCGCCGTTCGTCGTCCCAATGCATCATGGTCTCCCGTGGAGGGGTGCGGGCTGCTCCGGCGCCGCGGCGTCCGCGGTGGCGGCGTCCAGCGTGCGCAGCGCGACATCGAAATCAAAGGCGCCGATGGCTTCGCGCAGGGCGTCGAAGCGTGCGCCGAGCGCCGCGCGCAGGCCTTCGCGCTCGTCGGTGAACAGCCTTGCGGCCTGCATGTCGTCGTCGGCCAGCAAGGCGCGCAGTCGTTCCAGGACGCTGGCCACATGCGCCGGATCCGGCGGCGCAGCGGCCATCGCCGGCGTTGCCAGCGCACGCGCGGTCAGCCAGGCGCGCAGCGACCCCGTCAGGCGCTGCAGGCTGTCCTCCATGCGCAGCAAGGCATCCCGCGCCAGCTCGCTGTCGGGCTGCGCCAGCGCCGGCTCCAGCGCCGCCGCTGCCGCCGGCAGATCCAGCGCCCCCAGGCTGGCGGCCACGCCCTTCAGGCTGTGCACCAGGCGTCGCGCGTCCTCGTCGTCGCCGCGCGCCAGGGCGTCGCGGATGCGCGCGCCATCTCCCGCATGGTGGTCGGCGAAGCGCTCGAGCAGCGCCGCGTAGGCGTCCACCCGCCCGCGCATGCGTGCCACGCCGGCCTCGGCGTCCAGTCCGTCGATGCGAGGCAGCCGCTCCCGCGCTGCCGGCGCCTCCGCGGGCAGCCCGGGAGCCGCCAGCGCCGGCACCCAGCGCAGCAGCGCCTGCTCGAGCTGCGCGGGTTCGACCGGCTTGGCCAGGTGGTCGTTCATCCCCGCGGCCAGGCAGCGGGCGCGGTCCGACTGCATGGCATTGGCCGTCATGGCCACGATGGGCAGATCGCGCAGTTCCGGCAGGGCGCGGATGGCGCGGGTCGCCGCGATGCCGTCCATCACCGGCATCTGCATGTCCATGAACACCAGGTCGTAGCGCGTCTGCTGCACCTTGTGCAGGGCCTGCGCGCCATCGTCGGCGATGTCCACCCGGCAGCCCAGGTCGCGCAGCAGTTCGCTGGCGATCTGCTGGTTGATCGCGTTGTCCTCCACCAGCAGCACGCGCGCGCCCTGCGCGTGCGCGGCGCCGCCGTCGGTCGCCGGCCCGGCGACCGGCGCGGCAGGCGAGGGCCCTTCGGCCGCTGCCCCGGCGCCGTCGAACCAGTGGGCCAGGTTGTCGAGCACGGTGGACGCCGTCACCGGCTTGAGCAGCACGTCGTCGATGCCGGCCTGCCGTGCCGCGCGCATCACCTCTTCGCGTCCATAGGCCGTCACCAGCACCCGCCGCGGATGGCCCGACGGCAGCGACGAGGCCATGCGCGAGGCCATCTCGATGCCGTCCATGCCCGGCATCTGCCAGTCGATCATCGCCAGGTCGAAATCCAGCTTCTGGCTGCGCGCCTCGCGCAACACTTCCAGCCCCTGCGCCGCGCTGGCCGCGCAGCGCACCTGCAAGCCCATCGAGTCCAGCATGTCGCCGAGCACGGTGCGCGCATGCTCGTTGTCGTCCACTACCAGCACGCGCTTGCCGCGCAGATCCGGGCGCACGGCCTGCGGGCGCGGCGCACCGGCCTTGTCCAGGGTGACGGTGAACCAGAAGGTCGAACCCTGGCCGAGCTGCGACTGCACCCCCACCTCGCCGCCCATCATGCCGGCCAGGCTCTTGCAGATCGCCAGCCCGAGGCCGGTGCCGCCGTAGCGCCGGGTGATCGAGGCGTCGGCCTGCTGGAAGGAGCGGAACAGCGCGCCCTGCTGCTCCGGGCTCAGGCCGATGCCGGTGTCGCGCACGCGCAGGCGCAGCACCACCTTGTCGCCGGCCTCGCGCTCCTTGCGCACCAGGATGCCGATCTCCCCCTGCTGGGTGAACTTCAGCGCGTTGCTGCCGAAGTTCAGCAGCACCTGCCCCAGGCGCAGCGGGTCGCCGCGCAGATCCAGCGGCACGTCGGGGGCGACGTCGACGATCAGCTCCAGGCCCTTCTCGCGCGCCTTCTCGTGCAACAGGTTGCTCACGTTGGCCAGCACCTTCTCGAGGTCGAAGTCCACGCGCTCGATGCGCAGCTTGCCCGCCTCGATCTTGGAGAAGTCCAGGATGTCGTTGATCACCCCGAGCAGGTGCTGGCTCGAGCCCTGCAGCTTGTGCATGTAGTCGAGCTGGCGCGGGTCGAGCGGGGTCTTCAGCATCAGATGGCTGAGCCCGATGATGGCGTTGATGGGCGTGCGGATCTCGTGGCTCATGTTGGCCAGGAAGTCCGACTTCGTGCGCGTGGCGTTCTCCGCCAGTTCCTTGGCGCGCAGCAGGGCGTCAGCCGCTTCGCGCTCGGCGGTGATGTCGGTGATCACCAGCACCAGCGCGCCGTCGGCGCGGTCGACGTCGGACAGGCGCCCGCTCAGGCGCGCCAGGAAGCGGCTGCCATCCTTGCGCTGCAGAAGCTGCTCATGCTCATAGCCGCCACCGGTCGCGAGCTGCTGCTGCAGCCGGAGCCTCGACTGCTCCCAGCTTGCGTCGTCGGGATACCAGATGCGCGTCGCGGCGCCCACCTGTTCACCGGCGGCGTAGCCGAACATCTCGTCCATGCGCTGGTTGCAGCGCACGATGCTGCGCGTGGCCACATGCACGATGGCGATGCCCGACGGCGCCGCGTCGAACAGCGCCTGCAGCTCCACGTTGGCGCGGCGCAGATCCTCCTGCGCCCGTACGTGCTCGCCGATGTCGCTGACCAGCGCGAAGCGCAGCAAGCCGCGGCCGCCGTGGCCTCGCACCTCGCCGCCATAGACCACGCAGGGGGTGTCGCTGCCGTCGGCGCACAGCAGCCGCGCCTCGGCCTCGTAGTTGCCACCCGCATGCGGGGACGTGCCGGGGGCGAACAGCTGCTCGAAGCGCTGGCCGAGCAGTTCGGCGGCATCGCGGCCGACCATGCGCGCCAGCGCCGGATTCACCTTGGCGATGCGCCCGCCGCGGCCGATCTCCACGAATCCCTGCAGGGTGGTCGCCAGCACGCTGTCGCTGCGCACCCGCGACACCGCGACGGCGACCATGCCCAGGGTCAGCACCGCCGCCAGCGCCAGCAGCAGCAGCACGGCCAGCGCGATGTCCCCGGCCACCAGCCCGGCCTCGTGCTGCAGCACGGCGCTGGCCTGCAGGCTGCTCGGCCAGCCAGGGCGCACCACGCCGAACGCCGCGTAATGGACGACGAACACCGCCAGACCGAGCAGCCCGCCCTGAGCGGCAGAAGACAGGAAGGGCCGCTGCGCCCACGCCGCGGCGCGCAAGCCTTCCTGCGCACGCAGCAGCAGCGCCGCGGCCAGCAGCGTGCCCAGCAGCCAGAGCAGCGCGAGCGGAGCGCTGTAGCGCATCGGTGCCAGCATGGCCAGCATCGCGCAGGCATTCATTACGGCCAGGGCGACTCCGAGCAGCGCCGCGCGCGGCGCCAGCGCCCTCCGTCCGGTGTCCAGCGCCAACGCGGCCACGGCCACCGCCGGCAGCATCGACAGCGCCGTCAGCCAGCGGTCGTAGGCCGCCGATTCCCCGGGGTGCCAGGCCAGCATGCCCACGAACTGCAGGGCCCAGATGCTCACGCCCAGGGTCACGGCGCCGATCGGCAGCCACAGCGTGCGCTGCACCAGGCCCTTCAGGCGCGCCGTCATCTCGAAGGAGGCGAAGGCCCCCAGCGCCACGATGGCCAGCGACAGAGCGATGATTCCGGGATCGAAATCCCCTGGCTGCAGGCCCGGCGCCCAGGCCTGGGAGAGCAGCAGCACCGATCCGGCGGCGATCAGCATCGAAGGGTTCCCTTGGCGAGATCCTGGGTTCCCGCAGGCTTTCCCGGACGCGCCCCGGCCCTTGCCGAGATGCATCCTCCGGGGCGAATGTGCGCTTCGCGCTTTCCGGATGCGCCTGAGGGAAACTGTTGCATCCGATTGTAGGCACGCGCAAGCGCCCGATCAGGTTCCGGCGCCGCGGTGTTGTGCACCGGGGGCGCGCGTGGTGCGCAAGCCTAGTGCCCCGGCCACGTCCGCGGCACCCCCATCCGGAAGGGGGCGGCACCCGGGGAATCCGCGCCGATCGAAGGAAAGATCCCGATCCTCCCCGCATGGGGATGGCCCGACCGCCGCGGAAGGCCGAGACTGGCGGCTTTGGAATGCAAGGCGCCGTCCGGCGCACGCGCTCAGCAGGGACAGGACATGTACGCACAGGCATTGGACTACCGGGCGAACAGGATGGCGTGGGTCGAGCCGGAGCAAGCGGTTCGGGACGGCATCGATGGCCGCGTGCTGGGCATCCTGCTGGGCGAATCCCGCTCCCGGGGGGCGGACAAGCGCGGATCGGCCACCGCCATGCAGTGCAAGGCCGTGCACGACCGCGACGGCCGGTACGCGATGGATGCCGAGGTGTTCCGCTCCGCGAACGGCCTGGTCGCCGTGGTGCAGGACGATCTGTTCCGCGCCGGCGATCGCTTCTACCTGTCCAGCAACGGCAGGGTCGTCCCCTGCCTGGTCACCAAGGCCCGCCCCGGATCGCGTTCCTCCGACAGCCGAAGCACACAGGTGCTGTACCTGCGGCTGCCCTGAGTCGCGGCGGCGTCGCCCGCGCACGCCGCTCAGTGGAAGGCGATCAGCGGCCCGCTGCCTTCGAGGCTTTGCTTGCCCATGTAGGTCCAGGCGATGCTGCGGCCGTAGAAGTACGGCATGCCGAGAATCTGCTCGCCCGGGCTGTTGAAGGGCACGCCCGTGTTCGGATCCACGGCATCGCCGGACACATTGCGGTAGGGATCGATCTCGATCGACGTGGAAAGGCTCTGCGTCGCCACGACGTTCGACGACAGCACCGTCGGGTAGGTGGTGGCCTGCGCGGGATCGAGGAAGCCGCCGCTGGTGGGCGTTCCCGAGGGCATGTTGAGGAAGTAGAAGTTCGATCCGCTGTCCACCACGCTGCGCTGGTAGCTCGAGCCGTTCATCGTGACGTCGATCGAGCCGCTGATGTCCTCCTGCAGCAGGGAGTAGCCTGCCTGCTGGTTGTCGGATCGGGTATCGACGCCGAAGGTGAGCGTGCCCTGCGCGCTGGCCTGGCCCGACGCTGACACGCTGGGCATGGTGATGATGATCCCGTTGTTGTCGGCGGCGAAGCCGTCGACCACGTTGGCGACCTGCTGGCTGACGAAGCCCGAGGTGCAACTGCTCCCGTTGCACCCGTAGTAGCTCTGGCCGTCGGTGGGGAACACATCGACCCCGAGGATTCCCTTGGCGCCCAGCCCGCCCGTGCCGTTCTCGCTCGTGTAGCCCTGCAGGTTGGTCGAGGAGCAGGACTTCGGCACGGGCGCGAAGCTGCCGTCGGCCACCACCTGGATCGGCACCTGCGCGGTCTCGCCCCCGATCTCGACGGTGGCCTGCCGAACGGGGCCCCACATGTATCCGGAGAGGAAGCTGGCGCATTCGCCGGCCGGGGCGCCTGCGGTCGTCGACACCGTCGGCAGCGACAGCCCCGGCAGGTCGGCGGCGAAGATGCGCAGGCCGGTCGATCCGGTGTCCAACAGCACATGGTCGACCTGGTCGCAGTGTCCAGCGGCATCACAGACGCTCAGCGTGACATAGGGCATGTTGGCCGTGACGAAACTGCTGACGTCGGGATTCTGTTCCACCAGCAGCGCCACCTGGTTGGCCGCCGTCACCGCCGGCGGCGAGGTGGACGACGAGCCGCCGCTGCCGGTGGAGGAACTGCCGCTGGAGGAACTGCCCGTCGACGAAGTCCCCGTCGACGAAGCGCCGGTCGATGAGGCGCCGGTCGACGAAGCGCCCGAGGACGAAGCGCCGGCACCGCCCGCGGTGGATACACCGGCCGGCGAGGTGCCGGCCGTCGCCGTCGAGGAGGTGGTCGAGCCGCCCCCGCCACCACCCCCGCAGGCCGCCAGCCCCAGCGGCAGCGCGACGCACAGCGCCGTGGCGAGCAGGATCCTGGATGCGGCCTTCATCGGCGGTGTGGCGGGGTCAGCGGGCGAGCACCGCGGGGTCGAATCCCTGCGGTGCCCCGGACGGCTGGTAGGCATAGCCGCGGAAATCCCCCATATGCCCATAGGCGCGGTACACCAGGTCGGCGAGGGTGATGTCCACCGCCCCGCCGACCGGCCGGGCCTGCCGGCTGGCGAGCTGCGCCTGGCGCAGGGCCAGGAAGTTGGTGGAGTTCAGCAGTTGCTGCAGGTCGGGCATCGAAGGCCCGCTCCAGCGCACCGCGAACACCTGGTCGGTGGCCGCATTGACGTACTCCGCCACCGCGATCGAACCGTCCTGCACGAACTGCGTCGAATAGCCCGAGCCCGTTCCCGCGCCGTTGGCCGTCTGCACCTGCGCCGCGAAGGCGCGCGCCTGCGGGCTTTGCAGCACCACGCCATCCTGGGCGATGCTGGCGGCAGGCAGTCCCAGCGCCGCCCAGGCATTCGCGATGCCGGCGCAGAGGGCGAGCGTCGTGCCGGCGAAGAACCTGACGCAGGAGCTGCGGCTGCGGGCTTTCATCAAGGGGGACTCGATGCCTGGAGAAGGCTCCAGCATATCCGGCCTGCGTCGCGCGCGCTGCCCTGCCGTCCGCGCCGGCTGCTCAATGGCTGTCGCCCGCCGGCAGCGCACCGCGCTCGCACAAGGCCTGCAGCAGCTGCTGCACCGCGGCCTGCGGCGAGCCCTGGCTGCCGCTGATGCGCAGATCCGGCTGCTCCGGGGCTTCGTAGGGGCTCTGCACCCCGGTCATGTTGGGAATCAGGCCGCTGCGCGCCTTGCGGTACAGGCCCTTCACGTCGCGCGCCTCGCAGACCTCCAGCGGGGTGTCCACATACACCTCGACGAAACGCTCGGCGCCGATGATCTCGCGCGCCATCGCGCGATCGCGGGCATAGGGCGAGATGAAGGCGCTCAGCACCACCAGCCCGGCGTCGGCCATCAGGCGCGCCACTTCGGCCACGCGGCGGATGTTCTCCACGCGGTCGGCCTCGGTGAATCCCAGGTCGCGGTTCAGGCCGTGGCGCAGGTTGTCGCCGTCGAGCAGGTAGGTGCGCATGCCGCGCGCATGCAGCGCCACCTCCAGCGCGTTGGCCAGGGTCGACTTGCCCGCTCCCGACAGGCCGGTGAACCACAGCACCTGCGCCGCATGGCCGTTCATGCGCTCGCGCTGCGCCGGGGTGATGCTCAGGGCCTGGCGGTGCACGTTGGTGGCTCGGCGCAGTGCGTGGCGGATCATGCCCGCGGCCACCGTCGCATGGCTGAAGCGGTCGATCAGGATGAAGGCCCCGAGTTCGCGCGACTGCGCATAGGGCGTGAAGGCCAGCGCCCGCGTCGCCGCCAGCTTGCACACAGCGATGTCGTTCATGCCGAGCTGGTGCGTGGGCTCGGGCGCCAGCGTATCCACGTTCACCCGGTGGCCGATGCTGGTGATCGAGGCGGCGGCCGTCTGCGTCGCCAGCTTGATCTCGTAGCTGCGGCCGACCAGCCCGGCGTCCGCATGCATCCATACCAGCACCGCCTCGAACTGGTCGGCACCCTGCAGCGGGTCGGCGGCGTGGCTCAGCATGTCGCCGCGCGAGGCGTCGATCTCCCGATCCAGCCGCAGGGTCACCGCCCGCCCGGCCTCGGCCTGCGGCAGCGCGCCGTCGAAGCCGAGGATTTCCGCCACCCGGGCCCGTTCGCCCGAGGCCGTCACCCGCAGTTCATCGCCCACGCGCAGCACCCCGCGCGCCACGCTGCCGCTCAGGCCCCGAAAGCCCGCATCCGGCCGGTTCACCCACTGCACCGGGAAGGCCGCCGGCTCCTCCGCGGCCGCCGGCGCGCGCGCCGGCACGCCGTCGAGCCAGCCGCGCAGCGTCGGCCCCTGGTACCAGGGCGTGTGCGCCGAGCGCTGGCTGAGGTTGTCCCCGCGCAACGCGCTCAGCGGCACCGCGGTCAGCGAGGCGAAGCCCAGATCCCGGGCGAAGTCCGCGAAGGCCCGTTCGATGCCGCGGAAGACCTCCTCGCGGAAGTCCACCAGATCCATCTTGTTCACCGCCAGCAGCACATGGCGCACGCCCAGCAGCGAGGCCACGTAGGCATGCCGGCGGGTCTGCCGCTGCAGTCCGGCGCGGGCGTCGACCAGCAGCAGCGCGGCGTCGGCGGTGGAGGCCGCGGTCACCATGTTGCGGGTGTACTGCTCGTGCCCCGGGGTGTCGGCGACGATGAAGCGCCGGCTGGCGCTGGAAAAATAGCGGTAGGCCACGTCGATGGTGATGCCCTGCTCGCGCTCGGCGGCCAGGCCGTCGACCAGCAGCGCGTAGTCGATGTCGTCGCCCTGGGTCCCGTAGCGCCGGCTGTCGGCGCGCAGGGCCTGCAGCTGATCCTCCGGCACCTGCTGCGCCTCCCACAGCAGGCGGCCGATCAGGGTGCTCTTGCCATCGTCCACACTGCCGCAGGTGATCAGCCGCAGCAGATCCTGCGCCAGGGGTTGCGCGCTCGGTGCTTGCGGCGGGGCGGCCCCCCGCTCCGGAAGGCGATCCTGCATGCGCCGCTGCATCAGAAATACCCCTCTTTCTTCTTGCGCTCCATGCTGGCGGCGCCGTCGGCGTCGATGGCCCGCCCCTGGCGTTCCGAATGCCGGCTGTGCAGCAGTTCCTCGATGATCTCCGGCACCGAAGCGGCCTGCGACTCCACCCCCGCGCTCAGCGGGTAGCAGCCCAGGCTGCGAAAGCGCACCATGCGCAGTTCGATGTGCTCACCGTCGAGCAGGCGGAAGCGATCGTCGTCGACCATCAGCAGCGAATCGCCGTGCCGTACCACCGGCCTCCGCTTCGCGAAGTACAGCGGAACCACCGCCAACTGCTCCTGCTCCACGTACTGCCAGACATCGAGCTCGGTCCAGTTCGACAGCGGAAACACCCGGATGCTCTCGCCCCGGTTCCTGCGCGCGTTGTAGAGATTCCACAGTTCCGGCCGCTGGTTCTTCGGATCCCAGCCGTGGTGGGCGTCGCGGAAGGAAAAGATGCGCTCCTTGGCGCGGCTCTTTTCCTCGTCGCGTCGCGCGCCGCCGAACACCACGTCGAATCCGTGGGCGTCCAGTGCCTGCTTCAGCCCCTGCGTCTTGGTGATGTCGGTGTGCAGCGCCGAGCCGTGGTCGAAGGGGTTGATGTCGCGCTCCACGGCCTGCGGGTTCACATGCACCAGCAGGCGCATGCCGCTGACCCGCGCCACCCAGTCGCGGAACAGGTACATCTCCCGGAACTTCCAGCGTGTATCGACATGCAGCAGCGCAAAGGGCGGCAGTCCGGGATGGAAGGCCTTGCGCGCCAGGTGAAGCATCACCGAGCTGTCCTTGCCCAACGAGTACAGCATCACCGGGTTCTCGGCCTCGGCCACCGCCTCGCGCAGGATGTGGATGCTCTCGTCCTCCAGCCGCTGCAGGTGCGCGCTGCGCGGCGCGCGCGTCGCGCGCTGCCCCGGCGCGGTCCAGACCAGCGCCGGCAGCACCGGAGCGTAGGCTTCCTCCACGAACTCCAGCTGCCCGGGCAGCGCCAGGCCGCGCAGCCTGCCGACGAGTTCGCCATGGGCGAACAGCCCCACCGGCTTGCCCGCCAGTTGCTGCAGCCGCGCCAGCGCCGCGCACAGCTCCGCGCGATCGGGCACGGCCTGGCCCAGCGCCACCCACGAGCGCGCGCCGCGCCCGTCGTTGGCGTGCAGCAACAGCCGTCCGCCCGGCAGCCCATGCAGTTGCACGAACAAGGCCAGGTGGCGGCGCGCCCGCACTTCCTCCAACACGCGGCGCGCCACCAGCAGCCGCGGGCTGCGGCCCTGTTCGTCGCGCAGCGCTTCCAGGCCCAGTTCCTCGGGCAGAAGCCCCCAGGCGTGCAGCCGGCGCTCCGCGGTGCGCCGGCTGTCGGCCAGCCCCGCCTGCTCGACCACCGCGCAGGCGGCGGCCAGATCCCAGGCGGTGCCCGGCTGCAGCAGCGCGTGCGGGCAGCCGGCGTCCTGGGTGGCCGGCGCGGGGGCAGGGGGGATGGAGGCAGAATCGTTCATCGGGGCAGGATCCGGCAGGCCGCGGTGAAGCTGGGAAGAGGCATCGAGAGTTGGCGCAAAATGCGAATACTCCGTACGATTCTTGTCATTTTGCCTAGAAACATGCAAAACTGCAATCGATGAATCGATGAATCACAATATGCGTCAACAAAGCCCGACACCCACCCCGGCCGCGCAAGGCTCCGCAATCGCTGCTGCGCCCGACTCCACCCTGGTGCGGCAGCTGCTGGAGTTGGCCGAGCAGGCCGGGCAGCGCATCCTGCGCCTGTACGAGCAGCACCACCGCGAAGCCTGCGCGCCCCGGGCTCCCGGCGCCCGCCTGGCCGACAAGGCCGACGGCAGCCCGCTGACCCGCGCCGACCTCGAGGCCCATCAGTTGATCGTGCAGCAGCTGCCGCGGCTGCTTTCCGACGTGGCGGTGGTGTCCGAGGAAGGCCCCGAGCTTGCGCTGCAAGCCGGGCAGCCCTTCTGGCTGGTCGACCCGCTCGACGGAACCCGCGAATTCCTCGCCGGCAACGGCGAGTTCAGCGTCAACATCGCCCTCGTGCGCGGCGGGGTGGTGGTCTGGGGCGTGGTGCACGCCCCGGCGCTGGGGCAGAGCTTCTGGGGCGGCCCCGGCCTCGGCGCCTGGCAGCGCGACGCCCAGGGCGAGCGGCCGATCCACGTCGCCCCGCCCCCGGCGCCCGCCGAGCCCTGCCGCGTGGTGGCCAGCCGCAGCCACCTCGACGCGGCGACCGCCGACTTCATCCGGGGCCTGGGCCGCTGCGAACTGCTGCAGGCCGGAAGTTCCCTGAAGTTCTGCCGCGTCGCCCAGGGGCTGGCGCATGTCTACCCCCGCCTGGGCCCCACCTGCCTGTGGGACACCGCGGCCGCGCAGGCCGTGCTCGAAGGCGCCGGCGGCTGCGTGCACGACCTGCAGGGCCGGCCGCTGCGCTACCCCCCGGGGGGGGATTGGCGCAATCCGCCCTTCGTCGCCGCCTGCGCGCCGCTGCGGGAGTGGGCCGCCGGGCGTGCAGGGCAGGGCGGAGGCCGCGATCCGCGCGGCCCGGGAGAGCAGGCACAATCCGTGCGGTGAGCACGCATCCCACCATCCGCACCGCATCGCCCGGAGGGCGCCTGCTGGTCGGCGCGCCACCGCCGCGCGCGCGGTGTGCGCGGGCCTGGAGCGACGGGCCTTGAACAGCCGGTTCCCCCGCCTGGCCGCCTGGCTGGCCTACGCGCAGCGCCTGCGCAGCAGCCCCTTGTTCCGCGGCGGTGCCTTCAGCCTGCTGATCCAGGTGCAGGCGCTGCCCTTGCAGTTCCTGGTCGCCGTCGTCCTGGCGCGGCACCTCGGCCCCGTCGGTTTCGGCATCTACAGCTTCGTCGGCGCCGCGATCGGCCTGGTGCAGGTGATGCCCCTGAGCGGGCTCGACCAGGTCGTGCTGCGCTACACGGCGCAATACTGCGCCACCTCCGACTGGGCGCGCCTGCGCGGCTTGTGGCGCCTGGCCTGGCGCGCCTCGCTGGTCTACGCGGTGCCCACCGCGGCGCTGGCGCTGGCCTTCGGGCTGTTCGGCGGCGCGCACGGCCACGGCGCGATCTCGCCGCCGGCCATCGCCGCCAGTGCGCTGCTGCTGCTGCTGCTGCCCACCAGCACCTTCTACGCCGCCGCGCTGCGCGGCGTGCACCCCGGGGTGCTCAGCCAGGTGCCGGGCAGTGTGCTGCGCCCCTGGCTGTTCGCGCTGTTCCTGGCGGCCGCGCTGCTCCTGCGGCCGGCGCTGCTCGGCCCGCAGGCCGTGCTGCTGCTGCAGGGCGCGGCCGTCGCGGTCGTGCTGCTGGTCACGCGCAACTGGCTGCGGCGCCATCGCCCGCCCGAAGTCGCGCAGGCCCCTGCGCAACACGACACCGCGGCCTGGTTGCGCGCGGTCGTTCCCTTCGCCCTCATGGGCGGACTGATGCTGATCAACGTGCAGGCCGACCTGCTGCTGCTCGGGGTGCTGGGCGGCGCGCGCGACGCCGGCATCTACCGCGTCGCGGTGCAGGCGGCCTCGCTCGTCGTGCTGCCGCTGAACGCCGCCAACCTGTTCATCGCCAAGCATGTCGTCACCCTGCATACCCATGGCGATCACCGCAAGCTGCAGCGCCTGCTGCGGCTGAGCGCGCGCAGCACCCTGCTGGTCGCGGCGCTGGTCGCGCTGGCCATCGCGGTCGGCGCGCGCTGGCTGATCATCCCGGTGCTCGGTGCTGCCTATGCCGGTGCCTACGCGCCGATGCTCGTGCTGTGCGCCGCGCAGCTGATCAACGTCGGCTTCGGCTCCGTCGGCCTGGTGCTCAACATGACCGGCGGCGAGGGCGCAGCGGCGCGCGCCGCGGGCGTGGCCGCGGCGCTCAACATCGCGCTCAACCTGCTGCTGATCCCGCGCTGGGGCAGCCTGGGCGCGGCCACCGCGACGCTGCTCACGATGATCCTGTGGAACGGACTGATGTACCTGCAGGTGCGCCGCAGGCTCGGGGTCGGCACGTCGATCGTCTGAGCGCGCGCGGCGCGCCGCTTCAGGCGGCGCGCTGCGCCAGCGTGCGCTCGACGTCGGCCAGCGAATGGATCGCGGCCAGCTCGCTTTCGCTGAACTTGGCGCCGACGGCCTCCTCGATGGCCAGCAGCACGGTCATGGTGTCCAGGGAATCGATTCCGTTCTGCGCGAAGGTCTTGTCGGCGTCGAAGGATCCGGGGTCGGGGACGAATCCGGTGTTCACGGCAAGGGCGATCAGTTCACTGCGGGATGGCATCGGGAGGATTCCTCTTCAAGAACGCTGCAGCAGGCACGAGGCGACCGACAGGCCCACGCCGAAGCCGCACAGCGCAATGCGCCGCGGCGGCGCGGCACCGGCCAGCACCGGTTCCAGCAGCAGCGGAATGGATGAAGACACCGCATTGCCGACGCCGGCGGCCACGAAGGGCATGCGCGCGGGGTCGATGCGCATGCGCCGCTGCAGGCTGTCGACAATGTACTTGCTGCCCTGGTGCACGGCGTACAGATCGACCTCCTCGCGCGCCAGGCCCTCGCGCTCGAGCAACTGCTCCAGGCTCTGCGAGGCCGCGGTGAGGGCGAAGCTGAACACCGCGCGCCCGTTCATCTCCAGGCGATCGTTGTCGCACACCAGCGCGCGGCCGGCGTCTCCCTGCGTGCCGAACACCCCCGCCGAAATCGCGTACAAGGGCTCGTCGCGGCAGAGCAGGGTGGCGCTGGCGGCATCGCCGAACAGCAGCACGGTGGCCTTGTCCCGCGGGTCGATGATCTTGCTGTACGGGTCGCAGGTCAGCAGCACGCCGCGCTCCAGCCCGTTCGCCTCCAGGAAGCCGCGCAGCACCGACAGGCCGTACACATAGCCCGAACAGCCCAGCGACAGGTCGAAGGTGGCGCAGGACTCGGGCAGCCCGGCCTTGCGGTGCACCAGCGGCGAGGCATGGGGGATGCGCCGATCCGGATTCTGCGTCACCAGCACCAGGGCCTGGATGCTTTCGCGCGCCAGGCCGCTGCGCTCGAGCAGCGCCTCCAGCGCGCGGTGCGCCATGTCCACGGTGTCCTCGTCGGCGCCGCGCCGCGCGCGCTCGACGACGCCGATCTTGTTGCGCAGGAAGGCCTCGTCGAGCTCGAAGCGCTCGAGCAGTTCGAGGTTGCTGTCCCGCTGCCGCGGCAGGTAGGTCGCGATGGCGCGCAATCCGATCAATGCAGGCTCCTCAATCCAGCGCGAAGTAGATCTCGCCCGCCGGCTTCCCGTCGAGCAGCAGTTCGTTGCGGGTCAGCCGGTTGCCGAGCACCGCGGCGATCCGGATCTCGCGCCGGGCCGGCCCGCCGGCGCCGCCGAAGCGCGGCAGGCGCGCGCGCACGAACAGCCATCTGCCGCGCAGATCGGGCAGCGCCAGCTGGTGCAGGCGCTTGGTCATCGCCACCCAGGTCTCGATGTCGGTGCGCGCGCGGTCGCCGTCGAGCACGGCCACGCGACGGTCGTGGTCGACCTGCATCGGGGCGACGACCGCCTCTTCGTCGTAGGGCCTGCGGCCCTGCACCGGCTCCTCCGTTTCGACCACCCACAGTTGCCGTGCGCCGCCGCCGGCCCTGCAGCGGCAGACGGCCATCGCCTCCTGAGCCGGCGCCTCGTCGCGCAGCCGCAGCGCGTGCCGCGCCAGGCGGTGGAAGGACAGATCGACGGCCTCGGCCTCGCCCCACCGGTTCCGTACGGCGTCGCGCACGGCATCGTGGATGTCGGTGCCGTGCAGGTAGTTGCGGTCTCCCTTGAACGGCAATTCCAGGCGAAGATCCATCGCGGCTCCTATCGCGCGGGGCCGGCCTGCACCGCCGGCATGGCGCGGGCCGGGTTGCCGAACACCGAGGCCGCCGGCGGCACCGGGCGCACGACCACGCTGCCCATGCCGACGCTGGCTCCGGCGCCGATCCGCAGATTGTCCCGCACCCGCACCCCGAGGCCCAGCGTGGCGCCGGCACCGATCGCGCTGTGGCCGCCGACCAGGCAGCCCACCGACATCCACACGCCTTCGCCGACCTCGACCCCATGCCCCACGTTGCACAGGTTGCCGATGATGGAGCGGGCGCCCACCCGGGTGTGCGTCAGGATGCCCTTGACCAGCACCGCGCCGGCACCGACCTCGGCATCCGCGCCGACCAGCACCCCGGCGAAATGCGGAAAGCTGCGCACCCGGCCGTCGGCGCCGCGATAGGCGTTGATGCCCTCGACGCCGACCACCGCGTGGTCGCGGATCACCGCGCGCGGCCCGATCCAGCTGCCGCGATGGATCACGCAATGCGCGCCGATGCGCGCCCCGGCCTCGATGCGGCTGTGCGGGTGCACCACGGCATGCGGCCCGACCTGCGCGCCGGGGTCGATGCCGAAGGGGCGCGGCAGGCGCGCGTCGACCGCCACCGCCTCGCGCGCCAGCAGCGCATGCCCGAAGTCGATGAACACCGCCCGCGGGTCCTCGGCGACCAGCCACCCGACCTGCGGGAAGCGCGCGCGCAAGTCGGCGGCCAGCGCCTCGGTGCTCAGCACCCAGCTGCCCGCCCGCAGCACCAGCGAAGGCGCCGGCGCCCGGTCGCAGAACGAGAGATCGCCTTCCTGCCCGTGGCCGAGCAGCGCCAGGCCGCGCACGCTGGCGTGCGGCCCCGGCCGCGCGCCTACAGCGTCCAGTTCGTCCAGTTCGGCCAGCGCAACGGGCTCGACGAGGTCGAAACGTTCCCCCTCAGGCAGCATGCCGCGACTCCAGCGCAAGCGCCAGCAGGCGGCAGATCTCGTCCACCTTGTCGAGCGGCAGATCCGGAAAGATCGGCAGGCACAGGATCTGCTGCGCGACGCTGCGGGCCACCGGCAGGCGTTCCGGCGCCGCCGACGGCAGATTGCGGTACATCGGGAAATCCGAGATCAAGGGATAGAAATAGCGGCGGGCGAAAACCCCATGCTGCCTGAGGTACGCGTACACCCGGTCGCGCACCGTCTCCCCGGCCGTCACCAGCACCGGGAAATAGGCATGGTTGTCGGTGTCCACCGGCGCGCGCGGCAGGCAATGCACGCCTTCCACAAGCGCCAGTTGCTCGCGGTAGCGCGCGTCGACGGCCGCGCGCAGCGCCAGCGCCTGATCCACATGTTCGAGCTGCAGCAGGCCGAAGGCCGCGTTGACCTCGCTCATCTTGCCGTTGATTCCGGTGGCCACCACCGTGACCTCGTTGGCGAAGCCGAAATTCTTCAGGTAATCGACCTGCGCCTTGGAGCGCGCATCCCTGCAGATCACCGCTCCGCCCTCGAAGGTCTGGAACACCTTGGTCGCATGGAAGCTCAGCACCGACATGTCGCCGTGGGCGAGCAGGCTGCGGCCGTGCTGGCGCACGCCGAAGGCATGCGCGGCGTCGTACAGCACGCGCAGCCCATGGCGATCGGCCACCGCCTGGATCTCGTCCACCGCGCACGGCGTGCCGTAGCAGTGCACCGGCAGGATCGCCGTCGTGCGCGGCGTGATCGCGGCCTCGATGGCGCGGGGGTCGAGGTTGCAGCTGTGCGGATCGATGTCGACGAACACCGGCTCGATGCGGTTCCACACCAGGCTGTGCACGGTGGCCACGAAGGAGTACGGGGTCGTGATCACCTCGCCCTCGATGCCCAGCGCCTGCAGCGCGGTCACGAGGGCGATGGTGCCGTTGCAGAACAGCGAGACATGCTCGACCCCCAGGTGCTCGCACAGCGCGGCCTCGAAACGCTGGTGGAACGGGCCGTTGTTGGTCAGGGTCTTGTTGCGCCAGATTTCCTCCAGGTACGGCAGGAACTCCGACAACGGCGGCAACCAGGGGCGGGTGACGTAGGTCTTGCTGTCGTTCATCGAGCGGTGTGGCCGCCGGGGTGGGTGTTTCGCGGAGGGAACCGGAGCGCATTCCATGCGCACCGTGCGCAGTATACGAACCGGCAAGCGGTTGCCATCGCGTTGCACGGCAACCCCGGATTGCGGGAAATTCATGCTCCCCGGGGAATCCATTCCTGTCGAACGTTGCTAGGCTATGACGGTTGCGCGTCACCACGCGCGGCGCGAGGCGACTCGCTGCAGGCCACGGCCCGCCGATCGGTGCGGCTTGCCGGTCCGGAACCTGGCTCCATCCGATGTCGCTGCCCTGGCGCGACGCCCAGGGCTGCCCCGGGGGTGATCGAGCAAGCGGTTCGCGCATTCCGTCGTGGCAGCAGTGATCGGGCGATCGGGGGCAGCACCGCAAGGCGCTCGGCATGCGAGCAGCGGGCGAAGGCACACGACCAGAAACGGCGAATGAACAAGGAGCATGGGGGGGAGGGCTTGCCTTTGGTCCTGTATGGGCCGCTCTATGACGAGAGCATCGGCGGATCCCTGGTCATCCACAAGTTGTGCCATCTGATCAACAGCCTGGGGAGGCAGGCGTCAGTGTTCCCGGGCTTCTTCTGCCAGGAATTCCGCGAGGCGCGTACCCTGCGGGCATTCGGGGGGTGCTTCCTGTGTCGCTGGCGATGGCTGCTGAAGCAGTTCCTGGGCTACCGGCTCCAGCGTCCCAGGCACCTGCATGCGCCCTACTCGCGGCGCCTGCCGCGCGACTTCGTCGCGATCTATCCGGAAATCGTCGCGGGCAACCCGCTTCGCGCGCCCGTCGTGGTGCGCTGGCTGCTGCACCGGCCAGGCTTTTTCACGGGCGAGACCGAACTCGGCGAGACGGATCTCTTGCTCACCTACGCCCAGCACTTTGGAGAGGGCAGCCCTGCCGACGTACCGCATCTGGAATTGCGCTGCCAGATCCTGAAGACGGACATCTTCCGCGAGCCCGAGCCTGCGGCACCGAGAAGCGGTTCCTGCTACATCCTGCGCAAGGGTCGCGGGCGCCGCATGGTGCATGACATGGCCGATTCGATCTGCGTGGACGACATGAGCGACCAGCAGATGGCCGAGGTGTTCTCGCGGGTCAAGGTCTGCTATTCCTACGACCCCTACACCATGCTCTCGCGCTACGCCGCGCTGTGCGGCTGCCTGTCGGTGGTGGTTCCCGAGGAAGGCGTGGACAGGCTGGCCTGGCGGCCGCGCGAGGCCGATCGCTACGGCATCGCCTACGGCGTCGACGACGCCGCCTGGGCGCGGTCGACACTGGGCGCGCTGCGCGAGGAGATGGAGCGCATCGAAGCGCAGTCGGTCGAGCAGACCCGGCAGTTCCTGCGCGCCGTGGATGCCATCGTCGCGCGCAAGCAGGGCCTGCCGGGAGCCGCCGCGTGGAAGGATCGCGCTGCGCGGTAGGGGAGGTCGCGGCGGCAAGCGCAGGTCGCCGGGCCCATGCAACCAATGGCTACCGCTGTCGGCAGAACGCGCAACGAAAGCGTTGCGCAGATTTCCGCAACCTCTTCCGGAGCGACCATGAAAGTTCTTCCCATCGCCTTGGCCCTCGCGCTTGCCGCCGGCAGCGCAATGGCGTTCGCGCAGCAGGCGGCCCCGCAGGGCCAGGCGCCTGGCGGGCCGGGCATGAGCCAGCCGCGGTCGTTCAACCCGCAGCGCTTTGCCCGGCGCAAGCAGATGATCCTGCAGCGCATGCAGCAGGCCATGCAATGCGTCGAGCAGGCGCAGGATCCCCGGCAACTGCGCACGTGCCGCCCGCATCCGGGCGGCCCCGGAGGGCCGTCCGGCATGGGGGGCCCGACGGCGATGCGCAGCTAGTGTCCTGTCCCGCCGAACCGGACACTAGAAGCCGGCGAAGAACTCCCTGGCCGCCGCAGCGCAGTACACCCCGACCGTGCCGTGGTAATTGACCACTTCGGTGCTCGGGTTGCTGCTCTTCCACGCCTGGAAGGCCTGCTGGATGGCCTTGAAGGGCAGGGTCGGCCCGCTGGTCGGCAAGCTCGCCGGATCCACGTCCAGGGAGAACAGGGTGTTGGTGGGAGTTCCCCATTCCTGCTGCATCACCCCGGTGTCCAGCGGGTAGTAGACGATCGGGTCGCTGCTCCCGCCGCACAGCATGGTCGGCGAGGTCGGCTTGTAGCCGCGCAGGTCGTTGGCCGCCAGATCCTGGCGGAAGGCTTCGGCGGCGCTGGTGCTGGGCAAGCCGGTGGTTCCCGCGAACAACCCGTCGGGGTTGGCCACCACGTCGGCCAGGTAGTTGGCGCGGAAGGTCGGGTTGATCAGGTAGTTGCTGCTGCTCGAGAAATACGTGGACCACAGCGTGGAGAAGCCGGCCCCGTAGGCATCCGAGGGCAGGGCGGTTCCCGTGGTGTCGAACAACCCCGTCCACAGGGTCTGGTTGATCACCGAGGAGTCGGGGGTGGTCGGGGTGTTGCCCCACGGCGGAACGGTATCGGGAAACACCGCCGCCATCGCATCGGCCAACGCGGCCGAAGGCTGGGTGACGTCGCTGGCGGTGGGCGCGGTGGCCGAGAACATCGGCGTGGTCACGGTCACCGGGCTGGCCGTCGCGGCCGCCGCGCTGGGGTAGGGCAGCGGGGTGTACAGGTTGTTGGCGAACACCTGGGAGGTGGAGCTGTAGATGTTGCCGTAGCTGGCCTGGTAGGCCTCGACCAGCAGGCTGCCGAACTGCGGAGCCCCCAGATCCGGGTGGCCCAGGAAGATGTAGTCGACCAGCGCCTCCAGCGCGTAGGGGCCCGAACCGGGGGATGCCGCGGTGACGGTCATGCCCTGCTGCTGCATCGCCTTCTCGGTGGCCAGCGCCACGTAGCCGCCCTGGGAATAGCCGGTGAGGAACAGCTTGCCGTCGTCGGAGACCGTCGACCCCAGCATGGACAGCGCGGCCCTGCCGCCCGCCAGCGCGTCGATCATGTCCTGCGACTGCGCCTTGCCCACCAGGTAGGGGTGGTAGCTCAGGGTGGAGGTGTCGTAGCCCTCGTAGTTGGGGGCCACCACGATGTAGCCATTGGCCGCGTACATGGCGGCGATCAGCGTAGCTTCGCCGTACGCCGGGTTGGTGGAGTCGCCGAGAGCGGCCAGGTTGTAGCTGCGGTAGAAATTCGTTCCGTGGGCGTATTCCAGCATCGGGCGCGCCCCGGAGCAGATGCTGGCCGATCCGGTGGGCAGCATCAGCGCGGCCGACGCGGTGGTCGGCTGGCCCTGGCCGTCGACGGTGTTGAAACTGTAGTGGTACACACTGACCCCGCACGGCAACGGGGTGGCCAGGGTGGGGTCTCCGGTGGCCAGAGCCAGCACCGCCTGGCCGCTGCTCCCCCCGGCGTTCAGCGCCGCGGTGAACTGGCTGGCGCTTGCCGAAAAGGTCGACGCAAGCGCCTGCACCGCCGGCGGTGCAGACGATGTGCCCCCGCCGCATCCGGCAAGCGCGGCGGTTCCCAGCAGGGCCAGGGTGATTCGGTGGTGGCGCATGGAGTCTCCTCGTTTGTTGTGTCTGGTCTCCCCGGGGGGCTTGCCCGCATGCTTTGCGGGGCGCAGGGCGGGCCTGCGTCCCGGGGACCGCTTTCAGGACATCATAGGGCGCTCCCGCGGGCGGCAGTAGTTGGGGTCTGCCCGTGGTTCCCCGGGTGTGGCAGAAGCGCCCGGATTTACCCGCCGCGACCCCGCTGCGAATGGCCGCTGAGCCCTTCGTTGAGCCACGGATAAACCCTCCGCTGCCCCGTTGGCGGGCTTGGCGGCGCTGCGTTCAATGAGCCCTTCGATGCTCCAGGAGCATCTGCCCCGATGGCCGTCCACCCGCACCGGTGGCCCCGGCCATCCGGGCTGCAATGGGGGCGCGCATGCAAGGGCCGGCACGGCGGCAGCACCGAAGGGCCGCAACGCGCGGCATGGTCGCACTGGCGCTGTGCGCGACGGCCCTGCACGCCGACGCAGCGCCGGCCCGCTGGACGCGCCACGACACCTGGCGCGAACTCGGCTACGACGCACTGCTGCTGGTCGATGCCCGCCAGACCCAGTGGGCGGTGCGCCACGGCTACCGCGAGCGCAACCCCCTGCTGGGCAGCCGCCCGAGCCAGCGCGCGGTCAACGAGCATTTCCTGGCCATGGTCGCGCTGCACGGGCTCGTCTCGGCGTGGATGCCTCCGCTGTACCGCCGCCAATGGCAATGGGGATCGCTGGCCGTCGAGGCCTTCGCCGTCGCGCACAACGCGTGGATCGGGGTGCGGCTGCGGTTCTAGCCGTGATGGTCGCCGCCGCGTCAGTCCGCGCGGATCGACACCGGGGTGCCGTTGAAGGCGGCGTTGCCTGTCAGCGGGTCGATGCGCTCGGTATCGGTCAGGCTGTTGATCCCTGCGCCTGGCTGCGCCGCAGCGCGGCGCATGGCGATGCCGGGGCCGTCGTGGCCCCAGCCCTGCGCGATGCTCACCACGCCGGGGGCGATGTCGGAGTCGTACTCGGCCGGCAGCCGCAGCTGGCCGGTGCGCGAGCGCACGGTGACCATCTGGCCGTCGGCGATGCCCAGGCGCTGCGCATCGTCGGGATGCACCTGCACGGTGATCGGGCCGGCGGCCTTGAGCAGCCGGTGCGCGTTCTGCGTCCAGGTGTTGTGGTTCCAGACCAGGCGGCGCCCGATCAGGCGCAGCGGAAAGTCCCTCGGCGTGGCGGCGTCGGTCAGGCTGGCGTGCAGCCGCGGCAGGTCGCCGAGGAACAGCTCGGGGGCCAGCCGGATGCGGCCGTCGACGGTGCGCAGGCGCTCGCGCGCGCAGGGGCGCAGCGCGCCGAGGTCGATGCCGTGCGGATGCTCCAGCAGCATCTGCAGGCTCAGCCCCTGCTCCTTGTACGGGCCCGAACGCAGGGCGGCGTCGAGCAGCGCCTCCGGCATGGCCTCGTCGGCCGCGCCGCCGAGGCAGGCGATGAGGCCTTGCAGGATCTGCCCGTCGGATCGCTGTTCGCCGCGCGGCGCGAACAGCGGTGGCGAGTACTTGGCGACGTTGCGCACCGCGAAGCTGTTGAAATACACGTCGTACTGCGCGATCTCCAGCCCGCTGGCCGCCGGCAGCACGATATGGGCGTGGCGTGTCGTCTCGTTGAGGTAGATGTCCACCGCGACCATGAAGTCCAGGCGGCTGAAGGCTTCGTCGAGGCGCGCGCCGCCCGGAGCCGACAGCACCGGGTTGCCGGCGATGCTCAGCAGCCCGCGGATGCGCCCCTCGCCCTCGGTGAGGATCTCGTCGGCCAGCGTGGCCACCGGGAATTCGCCGCTGTGGCCGGGCAGGCCGCGCACCCGCGAACGCGGCGGCTGGCGTGTCGCGGGGTCGGTGCGCGGTGCGCGCGCCAGCAGGTCGAGCGCGGGTTGCGGGAACATCGCGCCGCCGGGGCGGTCGAAGTTGCCGCTGACGATGTTCAGCACCAGCGTCAGCCACTGGCACAGCCCGCCGAAGGACTGCGTGCTCGCGCCCATGCGGCTGTAGCACACCGCCGAAGGCGCCGCCGCGAAGTCGCGTGCCAGGCGGCGGATGTCGGCCGCGGCCATCCCCACCGCGCCGGCCACGTGCTCGGGCGTGAAGGCGGCGGTGGCCTCGACCAGACGCTCGTAGCCGTCCACCATGCCGGCGACGTTGCCGAAATCCACGCTGCCGTCGTCGATCAGGGTGCGGATGAGGGCGCACAGCAGCAGCGCGTCGGCCTCCGGGCGGATCGCGAAATGCTCGCTGGCCAGCCTGGCGGTTTCCGTGCGTCGGGGGTCGACGACCACCACCCGCCCGCCGCGCGCGAGGATCGCCTTCAGGCGCCGCGGCATGCCCGGGGCGGTCATCAGGCTGCCGTTGGACACCACCGGATTGCCGCCGAGGATCAGCAGGAACTCGGTGCGGTCGATGTCGGGCACCGCGATCGCGAGGCCGGCCCCGAACATCTGGCTGGCCGCCACGTGATGCGGCAGCTGGTCGGCCGAGGCCGAGCTGTAGCGGTTGCGGCTGCCCAGCACCTTCTGCAGCCGGGGCAGCAGCAGCGCGCTGCCCAGGTTGTGGGCGTTCGGGTTACCGAGGTAGACGCCCACGCTGTCCACTCCGTGCTGCTGCTGGATCGAGCGCAGGCGCTGGCCGATCTCGGCGAAGGCCTCGTCCCAGCCGATCGGCTGCCAGCCCCCGGCGCTGCGCCGAAGCGGGGTGCGGATGCGATCCTCGTCGACGTGGAAATCCTGCAGCGCCACCGCCTTCGGGCAGATATGGCCGAGGCTGAAGGGATCCTGGCGGTCCGGCTTGATCGACAGCACCTCGCCGTCGCGGTGGCGGATCTCCAGGCCGCACATGGCCTCGCAGATGTTGCAGTTGCGGTAATGGGTGCGGATCTCGCTCATGCCTGTGCGCGCGCCGCCGCGGCGGCGCGTTCCTGTTCGATGAGGTCTCGTTTCGACAGCTTGCCGACGGCCGTCTTGGGCAGGGTGTCGCGCAGTTCCAGCGCCGCCACCATCTCGTGCTTGCCGATGCGCGTGGCGAGGAAGGCGCGCAGGTCTTCCAGGCTCAGCGGCGCTGCCTGCGGCCGCAGCACGACAAAGGCCTTCGGAACCTGGCCGTGGTAGGTGTCGGGCACGCCGATGACACAGGCCTCCGCGACGTCCGGGTGTTCGTAGATCGCCTCCTCGATGAGCCGCGGGTAGACGTTGAAGCCCCCGCACAGCAGCATGTCCTTGGTGCGGTCGACGATGAACAGGCAGCCGTCCTCGTCCATGCGCGCCACGTCGCCGCTGCGGAAGAATCCATCGGGGGTGAAGGCCTCGGCGTTGACCTGCGGCGCGTTCCAGTAGCCCTGCATCACATTCGGCCCGCGCACGCACAGCTCGCCGGCCTCGTTCGGCGGCAGCGCGCGCGCCGGATCGTCGAGCGCGCGGATCGACACCGTCACCCCCGGCAGCGGCATGCCGCAGGATCCCGGCTTGCGTAGCCCGTGCACGGGGGTGAAGGTGCCGGCGGGCCCGGTCTCCGTCATGCCCCAGCCCTCGTTGAGCGGGCAGCCGGTGAGCTGGCGGAAGCGCTCGGCCACCTCCAGCGGCAGCGGCGCGCCGCCGGAGCCGCAGAAGCTGAGGGCGCGCAGGTCGAGCGCGCCCGCGCGCGGGTGCTGCAGCACCGCGGTGTACATCGTGGGCACGCCGGGGAAGATGCTGATGCGCCTGTCCTGCAGATCCTTGAGCACCGCGTCGACCTCGAAACGCGGGTGCAGCACCAGGTGGGCGCCCAGGCGCACGCCGAACAGCAGGCACACGCTGAGGGCATAGATGTGGAACAGCGGCAGCACCACCAGCATGCGCTCGGCGCACTCCCGCAGCACCGGCGGCGCGCCCTGCGCGGACCGGAAGTACTGTTCGGCCACCGCGCTGAGGTTGGCGTGGCTGAGCATGGCGCCCTTCGGCCGCCCGGTGGTGCCTCCGGTGTACTGCAGCACGGCCAGGGTGGTGTGCGGATCGCCCGCCGGATGCGGCAGCGGCGCCCGGCCGTGGCCCAGCAGGCCGGAGAAATCGTGGTGCCGCGCGTCGGCCTGCCACGGCGTGAGCCGGCCATCCTGCTCCAGCCGGTCGCGCACGGCCGCGGGCGCTGCGCTGTAATCGGCGAGGTTGCCGACCACCAGGTGGCGCAGCCGCGTGCTGTCCAGCAGCCGCAGCGCCTGCGGCAGCAGGGTGTTCAGGTCGAGGGTGATCAGGATGTCGGTGCGGCTGTCCTCGATCTTGTCGGCCAGCACGCGCTCGGCGTCCAGCGGCGAGTAGTTCACCAGGGTGGCGCCGGCGCGCAGCGCGCCGAAGAAGGCCACCGCGTAGTGCGGCGTGTTCGGCAGATACAGCCCGACATGCACGCCCGGCCCCGCGCCCAGCCGCTGCAGGCCCACGGCGAAGGCGTCGACGAGTTCGCCGAAAGCCGCGTAGTCGATGATGCGCCCCATGAACTCCAGCGCCGGCAGCGCCGGCCAGCGGCGCACCGCGGCGTCGAGCAGTTCGGTCAGCGGGCGCGCCGGCAGCGGGGCGTGCCAGTCGATGCCCGGCGGATAGTGCGCCAGCCAGGGGCGTGCGGGGTCGTTGTGCATGCTGGTCTCCTGTGGCCCCGCGCGCACCCGGCCCGCGCCTTTCGTCGCGCCCCTGCGCCCGCCGCGGCGGCTTTTTCGGTCAAGCATAGCGAAGGGCGGGCGCGAGCGTGTGCGGGTTTGCGCGCCCGGGTGCCGCCGGCGACTGCGCGCCATCCCTCTGACCCGGCAACTGCCTGTTAGGCTTGCTACTCCGCAGATCCAGAGCCGGCTGGCGCGCACCATGGCGGTTGACCCGTTGATTCCCGTGATCCTCTCCGGCGGTGCCGGCTCGAGGCTGTGGCCGCTGTCGCGGGAGGCGCACCCCAAGCCCTTCATCCGCCTGCCCGACGGCCGCAGCCTGCTGCAGAAAAGCTTCCTGCGCGCGGCCGCGCTGCCGGGGGTCGAGCAGGTGCTCACGGTTACCAACCGGGAGTTCTATTTCCAGACGGCGGACGACTACCGCGCCGTGAACACCGCGGGGCTTGCGACCACCTACCTGCTCGAGCCCTTCGGCCGCAACACCGCCGCGGCGGTGGCGGCCGCCGCGCTCAGCCTGGAGGCGGAGCACCCCGACGTGCCGATGCTGGTGCTGCCGGCCGACCACCTGATCACCGACGAAGCCGCATTCGCGCAGGCGGTGCGGCGCGCTGCGCAGCGCGCGTGCGAAGGGTGCCTGGTGACCTTCGGCATCCAGCCCGAAGCGCCCGAGACGGGCTACGGCTACATCGAAGCCGAGGGCGAGCGGGTGCTGCGCTTCGTGGAAAAGCCCGACGCCGCCACTGCCCGGCAATTCGTCGCCAGCGGTCGCTTCCTGTGGAACTCGGGCATGTTCTGCTTCACCGCGCGGGCGGTGCTGGAGGAATACGCCGCCCATGTCCCGCAGATCCTCGAGGCCGTGCGCCGCAGCGTCGAGGGCGCGCGCCGCAGCCGCGGCGAGGGCACCGAGCAGGTCGAGCTCGACCCTGCCGCCTTCGAGGCAGTGCCCGAGGACTCGCTGGACTACGCGCTGATGGAGCGCTCCAGCCGGGTGGCCGTGGTGCCCTGCGCACTGGGCTGGAGCGACATCGGTTCGTGGTCGTCGCTGAGCGAGTTGCTGGCAGCCGATGAGGCGGGCAACCGGGTCGACGGCGAAGCGCTGCTGCGCGATGTGCGCGATTGCGCGGTGCACTCCCGGGGCGGCCGCCTGGTCGGCGCCCTCGGAGTCGAAGGGCTGGTGATCGTCGACACCGAGGATGCGCTGCTGGTGGTGGCCAGCGAGCGGGCGCAGGAGGTCAAGCACCTGTACGCCGAACTCAAGACCCGCGACCACCCCGCGTACCGGCTGCACCGCACCGTGCACCGCCCCTGGGGCACCTACACGGTGCTGGAGGAGGGGGAGAAGTTCAAGATCAAGCGTATCGTGGTCAAGCCCGGCGCCAGCCTGTCGCTGCAGATGCACCACCACCGCAGCGAACACTGGGTGGTGGTGTCGGGAACCGCGAAGGTGATCCATGGAGACGGTGGGCGCTACGTGCGCACCAACGAATCCACCTACATCCCGGCCTGCACGCCGCACCGGCTGGTGAACCCGGGAACGCTCGACCTCGTGATGATCGAGGTGCAGAGCGGCGACTACCTGGGCGAGGACGACATCGTGCGCATGGACGACGCCTACGGCCGCGCCTGACGGTCATGCACGGATCTGCAAGCACCTACGAGAGATGACAGCCATCCCCACGATCTACATCGCCGGGCACCGCGGCATGGTGGGCAGCGCGATCCTGCGCGCGCTGCTGGCCGCGGGGCATCCGGCCGAGCGCATGGTCACGCGCACGCATGACGAACTCGACCTCACCGACCAGGCGGCCGTGCGTGCCTTCTTCGCGGCGCAGCGCCCCGACGAGGTGTACCTGGCGGCGGCCAAGGTCGGCGGCATCCATGCGAACAACACCTATCCGGCCGACTTCATCTACCGGAACCTGATGATCCAGGCCAATGTCATCGACGCTGCGTTCCGCAGCGGCACGCGGCGCCTGCTGCTGCTGGGCTCGAGCTGCATCTACCCCCGCCTGGCGCCGCAGCCGATGCGCGAGGATGCGCTGCTGACCGGAACCCTGGAACCCACCAACGAACCGTATGCCATTGCCAAGATCGCCGGCATCAAGCTGTGCGAGAGCTACAACCGGCAGTACGGCGCCAGCCATGGCATCGACTACCGCAGCGTGATGCCCACCAACCTGTACGGCCCGGGCGACAACTACCACCCGGAGAACTCCCATGTGATCCCGGCGCTGCTGCGTCGCTTCCACGAGGCCAGGCTGGCCGGATCCGAGTTGGTCACGGTGTGGGGAAGCGGCAAGCCGCGTCGGGAGTTCCTGCATGTCGACGACATGGCCGCGGCGAGCCTGCACGTGATGGGCCTGAGCCGCGAGGCCTACGCGCAGCACACCCAGCCGATGCTCAGCCACATCAACGTGGGCTGCGGCAGCGACATCAGTATTGCCGAACTGGCGCGGTTGGTCGCCAGGGTCACCGGCTTCACCGGGCGTGTGGCCTTCGACAGCAGCAAGCCCGACGGAGCACCGCGCAAGCTGATGGACAGCGCGCGCCTGCAGGCCCTGGGCTGGAAGCCGACGATCGAACTGGAACGCGGGCTGGAGAACGCCTACCAGGACTTCCTCGCGAACCACAGCCGCCACGGCACACTCCATGACTGACACACCCAAAGTCGCGCTGATCACCGGGATCACCGGGCAGGACGGTTCGTATCTCGCCGAGCTGCTGCTGGACAAGGGCTACATCGTGCATGGCATCAAGCGCCGCACTTCCCTGTTCAACACCGATCGTATCGACCACCTCTATCAGGATCGCCACGAAGCCGGTGTGCGTCTCTTCCTGCACCACGGCGACATGACCGACTCGAGCAGTCTGCTGCGCATCGTGCAGCAGACGCAGCCCGACGAGATCTACAACCTGGCCGCGCAAAGCCACGTGGCGGTGTCCTTCGAGGAGCCCGAGTACACCGCCAACTCCGACGCGCTGGGCGTGCTGCGGCTGCTCGAGGCCATCCGCATCCTGGGGCTGGAGAAGAAGACCCGCTTCTACCAGGCGAGCACCTCCGAACTCTACGGGCTGGTGCAGGAAAGCCCGCAGAAGGAAAGTACGCCGTTCTACCCCCGCAGCCCCTACGCGGTGGCCAAGCTCTACGGCTACTGGATCGTGGTGAACTACCGCGAGGCCTACGGCATGTACGCCTGCAACGGCATCCTGTTCAACCACGAAAGCCCTCGACGTGGCGAGACCTTCGTCACCCGCAAGATCACCCGCGGACTTGCGCGCATCAAGCTGGGCCTGCAGGACTGCCTGTACCTGGGCAACCTCGATGCGAAGCGCGACTGGGGGCACGCCAGGGACTATGTGGAGATGCAGTGGCTGATGCTGCAGCAGGATCAGCCCGAGGACTTCGTGATCGCCACCGGGGCCCAGTACAGCGTGCGCGACTTCGTCAACGCCGCGGCGCGGGAGATGGAGATGGACTTGCGCTGGGAAGGGCGCGGTGCCGCAGAGAAGGCATTCGACGCGCAGGGGCGGTGCGTCATTGCGGTCGACCCGCGGTACTACCGGCCGACCGAAGTGGAAACCCTGCTGGGAGACGCCGGCAAGGCACGCGAGAAACTGGGCTGGACGCCCAGGATCGACTTCGCCCGATTGGTGACCGAGATGGTTCGCGAAGACCTGACGGCCGCGCGGCGCGACGAATTGTCGAAGTCCAATGGTTTTCACACCCCGAATTACCACGAATGAGCCCGCATCGCGCCACCTGAGCGCAGGAAGCCCGCAGAGCGATCCCGGCAGCTTCGAGACGCCCGACTCCATGCACGATCAAGCCATCAGCGAGTCTCGGCGCGCCACTTTCCTGAGGATCGTGGCGATGTTCTCGATGAAGGTGTCGGGTGCCGCGGTGCTCTTTGCGTGCAACGTCCTGATTGCGCGGATGCTCGGATCCGGGGACTTCGGGGTCTATACGCTCATCATGTCCCTTGTTGCGCTGGCGGCCACCGGGGCAGGCTTCGGCCTGCCCTACCTGATCACCCGGGAGGTTGCGCGGATGAAGGCCGTGGATCGGTTCGAAGGCTTCGCGGCCTTGTTCTGGAGAGCGATCTTCATCATGCTGTGCGCGGTCGTCGTGATCTACGCGATCGCGGTCATCGCGAAATGGTCGGGATCCTTCGGCATCCTGCGTGGGGTGCCGCTGATCATCATCAGCATGGCCGTCGGCATCGTTGCCCTGCAGGCCTTGAACCAGCACCGCGCGGCCATCCTGCGCGGCCTTGGGTGGGTCTTGCGGGCCGACCTGCCCGATGTATGGATCAGGCCATGGTTCATCGCCGTGGCGCTGCTGGCGTTCCTCCATCCGGGATCGTTCACGATCTCGACCGCGCTGCAGATCCAGCTGCTGGCTGGAGGAGTTGCGCTGGCCTCGGGCATCGTCTTCCAGCGGCAGTGCCTGCGGCGCGTCGGGGTCGCCCTCGCGGGTTCGGGCGTGCAGCGCGGGGGCGGTGGAGGCATCTCCTACCGCACGGCCACGACCTTCTTTCTGGTCACCGTCGTAGCACTGCTCGACCAGCAGGCCGTCGTGTACGTGGTCGGCTACCTCATGGAAATCCGCGATGTCGGGGTATTGCAGGCGGCGCGGCAGATCATCGGCGTGGTTTCTCTGGGCTCGATTTCGATCAGCCTGTTCCTGCAGTCGAGGCTGGCGGTCGCCTGGGCAGCCCGCAAATTCCACGAGGCACAGTCTCTGGTGCGGATGGCCACCCGATGGAACGCAGCCTTTTCCCTGGTCTGCGCCCTGCTCATCGCGGTGTTCGGGAGCAAGGTGGTCGGCTTGTACGGCCATGATTATGCGCATTCCCTGCTCATCGTCGAGGTGCTGATGGTCGGCCAGGTGATCAACGCCTTCACGGGGCAGACCGGCCTGGTGCTGATGCTTGCGAACAGGGAGGGGCAGCTGTTGCGGTTTGAAATCGCGTTCCTGTTGCTGAGAATTCCCATCCTGCTGGTGGGCGCCGGCTACGATGGCCTGCTGGGCGCTGTCTGGGGCGAAAATCTCGCCATGTTGCTTTCCAAGCTCAGCGCCGTGGTCTACGTGCGCAGGAGAACCGGGCTGCGGATGCTGCCGTGAACAAGAGTGAAGGACATGAAGACATTTTTGCGCGACATGAAGACCACAGCGCGTGCCTTTGCTCTGCGCGGAGGCCGGACGCTCGATAATCTGTATTTTCCGACCGTCCAGAAGAGCGGAAGCCAGTGGATTTCCGCGATATTCAGCGATCGACGGATGGCGCGCATCACGCGGCTTGTACGCATGCCGCAGCGCAACTACGAATATGGTGAACACGTCGCGCGCTTTCCGCGGGGCGTATTCGTGCCGGGGCTCTACGTTTCCTACCAGACCTACAGGTATTTCATCGAAAAACCCGAGGCACACAAGGCCGTTTATATCTATCGGGATCCCCGCGACCTGGTTGTTTCGGACTATCATTCTACGATGAAGACGCACGCGGAGAATCCGGTCGTGCTGGATCTCCGGCGGCGGTTCGCGGGGGTGCCGAAGAGGGAGGCGCTGAGCTATTTCATCCGGTTCAACGACAAGTTCTCGGTGATGCGCTCGTGGGTGGAGCTCGGGCGCGAAGACCCGGATATCCTGTTCCTGAAATTCGAGGACATCACTTCCAGGCCGCTGGAAGGCATCGAATCCATCCTGCGCCACTGCGGCCTCGATTATTCAGCGGCGGAGGTTTCCGGGATCGTCGGCGACTACACCAAGGACAGGATGCGCGAGCGCGACCTGGCGCATCGACAGGACAAGACGGAATCGCACTACAGATTCAAGTCGTCATCGCATCGGGATGAATTCGAAGCCGAGCATTATCAGTTGTTCCGGGAGGTGACCGGAAACCTGATCGAGGTTCTGGGCTATGAACCCTGAGGCAGGGTGGTGCGCCCGGCGGGCGATCGCGTGACGGAATTGGGGGGAGAAGCATGACCGAGAGCATTTCGCGGGACGGAGTGGAACTGGCCCTGATCCTGCGCGCGGATTATCGTGCCAACGGAATCGTGTTCCTGACGCCGGGTTCGTACTCGCAGCAGCTGGGCTACATGAACCGTCCGGCCGGATACTGCATCGCGCCGCACGTCCATCGGCCGGTTCCGCGCGAGGTGACGTACACCAACGAGGTGCTGTTCATCCGCAGGGGACGGGTTCGGGTCGATTTCTACGACGAGAACCGGGAGTACCTGGAAAGCCGCGTGCTCGGAAGCGGCGACGTGATCCTGCTGATTCGCGGAGGCCACGGCTTCGAAATGCTCGAGGACTCCGAGATTATCGAGGTCAAGCAGGGTCCGTACGCAGGGGATGCGGACAAGGAGCGCTTCGAGGGCATTGCCGCCGACGGGGCTCGCCACCGGGAGAGCGGGCAATGAGCCCCGAGTTGCCCTTCGACGCCTACGGCCGTTACTACGATCTGTTGTACCGCGACAAGGACTCCGCAGCGGAGGCCGCGTATGTCTGCGGCGTGCTGGAGCGCCAGGGCATCGTGGAGGGGAGCCTGCTCGAGCTCGGCAGCGGCACCGGGCGGCACGGCCGCCTGCTTGCCGGGCGAGGCTACCGCGTGCAGGGAATCGAGCGCAGCCCCCGGATGATGGCGGCGGCGGCCACCGGCGGCGGCTTCGCGTGCCAGCTCGGGGATGCGCGAAGCGTGCGCATGGGCTGCCGCTTCGACGCCGTGCTGTCGCTGTTCCATGTGCTGAGCTACCAGACGTCCAACGAGGATCTGGGCGCGGTGTTCGCGACGGCCGCTGCCCATCTGGAGGCGGGCGGCGTCTTTGTGTTCGATGCCTGGTACTCGCCGGCTGTGCTGGCCCAGCGGCCGTCGGTGCGGGTCAAACGCATGGCCGACGAGGAAACAGAGATCCTGCGCATCGCGGAGCCCACGATGCTGCCGAACGAGAACCGGGTGGATGTCCACTACACCATGGTCGTGCGGGATCGCCGACACGGGAGCGTGCAGCTTCTGGAGGAAACGCATCCGATGCGTCACTTTTCCCTGCCTGAGATCGATTGGCTGGCCGCGGCCCACGGCTTCCGGCGCGTGGCCGCCGAGGAATTCCTCAGCGGCCGGGTTCCCGGCGAAGATACCTGGGGCGTGTGTTTCGTACTGAGCAACCGCTGATGAACGATTTCATACCGGTCAATGAACCGCTGCTCGACGGCAGCGAGAAGCGATACCTGCTGCAATGCATCGAAAGCGGCTGGATCTCATCCGACGGGCCTTTCGTGCGCGAGTTCGAGCAGCGTTTCGCGGCGCGCGTCGGGCGTCGGCACGCGGTGGCCGTGGCCAACGGCACCGCGGCGCTGGACATCGCGGTCGACGCCCTCGGCGTGGGCCCGGGCGACGAAGTCATCCTGCCGACCTTCACCATCATTTCGTGCATCACCCAGATCGTCCGCAGCGGTGCGACCCCGGTGCTGGTCGACAGCGATCCCGAGACCTGGAACATGGACCTCGAGGCGATCGAGTCGAGGATCACGTCGAACACCAAGGCCCTGCTGGTTCCGCACATTTTCGGCTTGCCGGTGGATATGCGGCGCATCACGGATCTGGCGCGGCGGCATGGCCTGCGGGTCATCGAAGACGCTGCGGAAATGCACGGGCAGACCTGCGGCGGGGCGCCGTGCGGCAGTTTCGGCGACGTCAGCGTCTTCAGCTTCTACGCCAACAAGCACATCACGACCGGCGAAGGCGGCATGCTGGTCACCGACGATGCCGAACTCGCCGAGGTCTTCCGCAGCCTGCGGAACCTGTGCTTCCAGCCGCAGCGCCGCTTCGTGCACGAGCGCCTGGGATGGAACTACCGCATGACCAACATGCAGGCAGCGCTGGGCCTGGCGCAGCTGGAGCGCCTCGACGAGTTCGTGGCGCGCAAGCGCAGGATGGGGCAGTTGTACACCGAACTGCTGCGCGACGTCCCCGGGCTGCAACTCCCGCTGGCGGCAACTGCCTTCGCCGACAACATCTACTGGGTCTACGGAATCGTGCTCGATGAATCCACGGGCCTCGACGCTTCGGCCATGATGGCGCGCCTGCAGGCTGCAGGGGTCGGCACCCGGCCGTTTTTCTACCCCATGCACCTGCAGCCGGTTCTTCGTGGGCGGGGATGGTTCCGTTCCGAGCGCTACCCGGTTGCCGAGCGCCTGGCGCTGCGCGGCTTGTACGTGCCCAGCGGCATGGCGCTCAGCGAACAGCAGATCGAGCGCGTCGCGGCAAGGATCCGGGAGTGTCTGCGGTGAGGATTGCTGCCGTTCTCGACAACCGGCTCAGCGCCGGCGGCGGCTACCACCAGGCGATCAACGCCATCGACCAGATGCGGCGCCTGTGCTCGGGGCGCTACGAATTCCTCGTCGCGACGCGATTCCGGGAAAACCTTCCCGTCCTGGAGGCGCTCGGCCTGCGCGCAGTGCACATCCGGCGCGACTGGACGGAGCGCTGGCTGATCGCGGCGAGCATGAACGGCCTGCTGCGCGAGGCGCAGGCGCGGCTCGGGCTGACCAGCGCCCTGGAGCGCACGCTCGAGGGCATGGGTGTGGATCTGCTCTACTTTGTCACGCCGAGCCGCCGCTGCCTCGCGTTGCGGCGCCTGAACTACGTTGCAACGGTATGGGATCTGAGCCACCGCGACCAGCCCGAGTTTCCCGAGGTGCGGGCGAACGATGAATTCCTTGTGCGTGAGGAGCTGTACCGCAACACCCTGGCGCAGGCCATCTGCGTGCTCTGCGACTCCACGCAACTGGCGCGGCGCATCAGCGAGCGCTATGGAGTCGATGCGGCGCGCCTGTTGCCGATGCCCTTCGCGCCCTCTCCCTTCCTGAACGAGAGCACATCGGCGCCGACCCCCGAGGTGCTGCAACGCCACCAGCTGCGCCCGGGCTATCTGTTCTATCCTGCGCAGTTCTGGGCGCACAAGAACCACATTCGCATCCTGCAGTGCCTGGCCCTCCTGAAAGCCGGCGGCAAGACACCCCAGCTCGTGCTGTGCGGCAAGGACTACGGCGTTCTGGAATACCTGCGTGCCACCGCGGTGAGGCTGGGCGTGCAGGAGCAGGTGCGCTTCCTCGGCTTCGTCGAGTCGGCGGATCTGCGCGGTTTGTACGAGGGCTGTGGCGCGGTCGTCATGCCGACGTACTTCGGGCCCACCAATCTGCCTCCTCTGGAAGCCTGGAGCGCGGGCAAACCCCTGATCTACAGCGCGGGGATCGGCGAACAGGTGGGCGATGCCGCGCTGCTCGTCGACCCCGATGCCGCGGAGGATCTGGCGCTCGCGGTGGCCAGCCTCGACGATCCGCAGCGCGTTTCCGCGCTGGTCGAGCGGGGGTACGCGCGCTTGCGGGAGATCGCCGCCGAGCGCGCGGCAGCCGAGCGCGAGCTCTGCCTGGTGCTCAAGCGTTTCGAGGCGCGCCGGGATTGCTGGCGCGCCACGGATCGTCCGCGATGAGGAGCTACGCGGGCCGCCGGCAAGCCCCGACGCGCACCCTCGAGCGATGGCCTTCGACACATTCGTCATCTTCCTGATCTCCCCGCTGGGCACCGCCCTCGTCGGCGCGCTGCTGGCTGCGGTGCTCGCGCGCCGTGCGCGCCGCCTGGCGTGGATCCTGGCCGCCTTGTGCTGGGCCTGGCTGTGGCTGTGCTCCACCCCCGTCTTCAGCAACCTGCTGGTGGGAGCGGTGGAACGCAGCGTGCCCTACATCCCGCTGCGGCGCCTGCCGCGGGAGCCGGCGATGCTGGTGCTGGGCTGCGGTGTGGAGCCGCCGCAACATGCGGGCCATCTGCCCCACCTGAACAGCGCCGCCGCGCGGGTGTGGTACGCCGCCCGCCTGTACCACGCCGGCAAGGCGCCGCTGGTGGTGCTCAGCGGCGGCAATGGCGACCCCGGGGTGAACCTGGGAACGGAAGCCGGCGCGATGCGCAGCCTGCTGCTCGACCTGGGGGTTCCGCGGCAGGCCATGCTGCTCGAGCGCCGCAGCTTGAATACACGCCAGAATGCGCAATTTTCCGCAGCACTGCTTGCCAAGCGGGGCATCCACAACGTGCTGCTCGTCACATCCGCGCTGCACATGCGGCGCGCGCTGGCGCAAATGCGCAAGCATGGCCTGCACGCCGTTCCGGCCGCGACCGATTTCGAGGCGCGGCACGAAGGCGCAATCCGCGAATGGCTGCCCGATGCCGGCGCCTTGCGCCGCAGCGCCCACGCGATCAAGGAAACCGTGGGCTGGCTGGCCGGGCGCTGATCCGCCGGGCGCCGCGCCGCCTGATTGTCACACGGCACGGTAGACAAGTAACACGCAAAAAACGTAGACTTTTTGTCGTCAAACCTACGGAATCATTCGAATTTTTCTATGTAGCCGGGGATTCGGCGGCATCCAGCCCCCAACCCCGCGCATCCGCGTTGCCGCGGGGCGAGATCCACCAACATCTTCTGGAGAATGGGCATGGCTGCCCGGGAGTTGCTCGAGGGTGCGCTCGGGCTTGCGGTGGTGCTTGCGGTCTCCGGCGGTGTGGCGCTGCTGCTTGCGCTCACCCAGCGCTGGCACGGCCGCCTCACGCTGGACGGCCTGGAGGGAGTGCAGAAGGCCCATTCCCGTCCCACCGCGCGGGTGGGCGGGGTGGCTTTGCTGGCCGGGCCGGTGGCGCTGCTGGGCGTGGTCTATGCGTCGGCGCATGGTGCGGGCCATGGAGCGGTTCTGCTCAATCGGCTGTGCGTGGCCGGGCTGCCGGCCTTCGCCGCGGGCCTGGCCGAGGATCTCACCAAGCGCGTGGGGGTGTTGTTCCGCCTGCTCGCCACCATGGCCTCGGGCCTTCTCGCCTGCGCCATCACCGGCGTGGCGCTGACGCGGCTGGACATTGCCGGAATCGACCCCCTGCTCCACAGCTGGTGGCTGGCGCTTCCGCTCACCGCCTTCTGCGTCGGCGGAGTGGCCAATTCCATCAAGATGGGCAACAGCACCGCCGTGGTGATCCCGCCCCCGGTTCTCAAAGAACTTGGCATCGGCGCCGGCCAGCACCTGACGCTGGACACGACGGCAGACGGCAAGATCGTGCTGACGCCCAAGCGCAAGTACGTCCTGGCCGACATGATCGCGCAGTGCGACCTGAAGGCCGCGCCGCCGGCCGACCTGGCGCTGTGGGATGTGGCGCGACCCGTGGGCGGCGAGGTCATCTGATGGCTGTTTTCGAACGAGGCGACATCGTGAGCGTGCCCCTGGACCCCGCCATCGGCCTTGAGCAGCGCGGCACCCGGCCGGCTCTGGTCCTGACGACCAAGGAGTTCAACTGGCTCGGCGATGTGCTGATCGCGCCGATCACCCAGGGCGGCGACTTCGCACGCTACGCCGGCTTTGCTGTGACCCTGACGGGCACTGGCTGCAAGACACAGGGCGTAGCCTTGGTGAACAAGATTCGCATGCTTGACCTAGCCGCTCGCAAGGCGCGCAAGATCGAGCATGCACCCCAAGAGGTGATCGACGACGCTATCGGGCGTCTCGTGGCCCTGCTGGATTGACCATCGCGCGCACTCCCCGCCGTTTGGAAGAAGGCCCAGGCATGCGCGCCCTGGCCAGATCGCGATACTTCCACGGCCAGTGGTACATCGAGTTGATCGCACGAGCGCGCGAAGGCTTGCACGTCGTCGCGCCGGCGGTGGGCCTGCTCAGGCGGGCGCCCGGGTGGGCAGTGCGCCGGCGCCCCGCTCAGCCGCCGAGGCGGTGCAGCAGCGGTTCGCCAAAGGCCAGCAGGCCCAGCGCCAGCGCGGCCAGGCTGGCCAGCAGCACGGCGGCCGCTGCGACGTCCTTGGCGTCGCGCGCGCGTTCGTGCCACTGCGGGCTGGCCAGATCCACGGCGAATTCCACCGCGGTGTTGAGCGCCTCGGCGACGACGACCAGCGCGATGGCCGCGAGCACCGCGGCCCAGCGCCACGCGCTCAGGTGCAGCACCGCGCCCAGTAGCAGCGCCGCTGCGCTCGCCACGGCATGGAATCGGGCGTGCGGCTGGGTGGCCAGCAGCACGCGCAGGCCGCGGGCAGCGTCGGTGAACGCGCGCAGGCGGCCACGCGGGCGGGACACTACAGGGCCCGCGCCAGTGCGTCGACCGCCGAGGTGATCTGCGCCGCGGTGTGCGAGGCGGACACGAAGAAGCGCAGCCGCGCGGCGCGCTCCTCGACCGCCGGGTGCACGATGGGTTGTACGTTGAAGCCGCGCTCGAAGAGCGCGTTGGAGGCCTTCACCGCGCGCAGCGAGGAGCCGAGGATCGCGGGGGTGATCGCGTAGCCCATCGACAGCCCGGTGTCGATGCCGCGCGTGCGCGCGTAGTCGCGCAGCAGCTGACCGTTGCGTTGCAGCGCCTGCACGCGCTCGGGCTGTTCGCGCAGCATGCGCAGCGCCTCCAGTGACGCGGCGGCCATCGCAGGCGACAGCCCCACGCTGTAGACGAAGCCCGGCGCCGTGTACTTGAGCAGCTCGACCAGCGGGCGGCTGCCGGCGACGAAGCCCCCGCAGCCGGCAAGGGACTTGCTGAGCGTGCCCATCCAGATGTCGACCCCGTCGGGGGCGATGCTCCAGTGCTCGGCCACGCCGCGCCCAGTGGCTCCGAGCACCCCCAGCCCATGCGCCTCGTCGACCATCAGCAGCGCCTTGTGGCGGCGCTTGACTTCGATGAAGCGGGGCAGTTCCGGCAGGTCGCCGTCCATGCTGTACAGGCCTTCGACGACCACCAGCACGCGTTCGAAGTCACCCCGCATCTGGTGCAGCAGCGCGTCGAGCTGCTGCCAGTCGTTGTGCGCGAAGCCGCGCCGGTGCGCCCCCGACAGCTTGATGCCCTCGAGCACGCTGTTGTGCGCCAGCGCGTCGTGCAGCACCAGATCCTTCGGCCCGAACAGGCTGCCGATGGTGCTGACGTTGGTGGCGTGGCCGCTGACGAAGGCCACGCAGGCCTGCGCGCCGTAGAAAGCGGCGAGCTCGGCTTCCAGCTCGCGCTGGATCGGGCGCTCGCCGGCCACCAGACGGCTGGCCGACGCCGAGGTGCCGTAGCGTCGCACCGCCTGCAACACGGCTTCCTCGATGCGCGGGTGGCCGTTGAGCCCGAGGTAGTCGTAGCTGGAGAAGTTGACGTATTCGCGGCCGGCGATGCGGGTGGTGGCGCCGGCGGCCGATTCATGCACCTTGAAGAAGGGGTTGCCCACCCCCACGCGCTGTGCGGCGGTCTGCGACACCAGCAGCTTCTCGTAGGCCGGGTGGGTGTCGAAACGGCACAGCGACTCCGGCACCCTGGGATGGGGATCGGCGTGTTCCTCCTGCAGTCGCGCGGAGGCGCCGCCAGGGGCGGCCGGGCCGCGCAGGCGCTCGATCAGTCGCTGGCGCGCCATCGCGGCCAGGCCCGTGGGCCGGGCCGCCGGCTTGGCGCTGGGTTGCTTGTCGTCGGCGGAGCTCATGGGGTGGTTCTCCGGGGGCTCAGGCAATGAGTTGGGTGCCGCCCTCGGCGGCCTGGCGCACCTGCTGGGCGAGCTCGTCGACCTGCTGCAGCGCGGTGTTCTCGGCGTGCTGCGACAGCACGCTGCGCACCATGTCGCGGGTGCTGTCGGCAGCCTCCTCGCCCGGCTGCGGCCCGAGCTGGGCGAGCAGGCGCTCGGCGATACGCTCGATGCTGGGGTTTTCGTTGAGCATCATCGGCGGCACGCGGATGCCGAAGCGACGCTCCAGCGCGAGCCCGAGCTCGACGGCCATCAGCGAGTCCATGCCGAGGTCGAACACCGACTGCGCCGGCCCCACCTTGTCGGCAGGCAGGCGCAGGATCTCAGCGACCTCGCGGCACAGCATCTGCTGCACCAGCGCGCGGGCTTCGTCGGCACACAGCGCGGCCAGGCGCTGGCGCAGGTCGTCCTCGTCGTCCTCCCGGGCATCGCCGCCGGCTCCGCGCAGGGTGTCGAAGCGTCGTGCCCCGGCGCCGGGCAGCAGGCGCTGCAGCGATGGCCAGTCGAGGTTCATCACCGCCGCGCCGGCGACCTGCTGCAGCATCAGGGCTTCCAGGCGATCCAGCGCTGCGGCCGACTCGATGGGCGCGGCGCCCAGGCGCGCCTGCAGGTTCTCGCGCGCGACCTCGTTGGTGGTGAGCACGCCGACATCGGCGATCGGCCCCCAGGCCACCGCGCAGCCGGCCAGCCCCTGACGGCGGCGCAGCCGCGCCAGCGCCTCCAGCGAGGCGTTGGCCGCCACGTAGTTGGCCTGCCCCGGGTTGCCCAGCATGGTGGTGGCCGACGAGAACAGCACGAACAGATCCAGCGGCAGCCCGGCGGTGGCCTGGTGCAGGTTCCACGCGCCGTCGAGCTTGGGTTGCAGCACGCGGCGCAGACGCTGCTCGTCCAGGCCGCTCATCAGCGCGTCGTCGAGCACCATCGCCGCGTGCAGCACGCCGCGCAGTTCGGGCATGCCGGCGCGCATCTGCTCGAACACCTGGCGCAGTGCCTGGCGGTCGCTGATGTCGCAAGCGTGCACCTGAACCTGCACGCCGCGCGCGCGCAGTTCCTGCAGCGGCTGTTGCAGCCCGGGGGTCTGCTCGCCGCGCCGGCCGAGCAGCACCAGGTGGCGTGCGCCGCGATCGGCCAGCCAGCGCGCGCTGGCCAGCCCGAAGCCCGACAGCCCGCCGCTGACCAGGTAGCTGGCGTCGGCGCGCAGTTGCAGCCGCGGGCGCTGCGCCGGCTGGATGTGGCGCGGCCGGCGCTCGAGCTCGACCACGACCTTGCCGATCTGGCGCGCCTGCTGCATGTGGCGGAAGGCGTCGACCACCTGGTCGGGCTCGAACAGGCGGTGCGGCAGCGGGTGGAGCTTGCCGTCGGCGAAGCACTGCATGGCTTCGGCGAACACCTCGGCGGCGAGTTCCGGGCGCAGCGACATGAGCTGGTCGGCATCGACGCCGAAATAGCTCAGGTTGTTGCGGAAGGGGCGCAGGCCGACGGGGGTGTTCTCGTAGAAGTCGCGCTTGCCCAGTTCGATGAATCGGCCGAAGGGCTTGAGGCACGCCAGGTTGCGCGCAATGGCCTCGCCGGCCAGCGAATTGAGCACCACGTCGACGCCTTGGCCGTCGCTGGCGCGCAGCACCGCGCGGTCGAAGTCCAGGCTGCGCGAGTCGACCACGTGCTGTACCCCGAGCATGCGCACGAAGGCCCGCTTGGCCGGATTGCCGGCGCTGGCGTAGACCTCGGCGCCCAGCAGCCTGGCGACCTGGATGGCCGCCAGCCCGACACCGCCGGCCGCGCCATGCACCAGCACGCGCTCGCCAGGCTGCAGCCGGGCCAGGTGCTTGAGGGCGTACCAGACGGTGAAGAACACCGTGGGCACGGTGGCGGCCTCGGCAAAGCTCCAGTGCTCGGGCTTGCGGGCCACCGCGCGCGCCGGCACCACCACGTGGCTGGCGAAGCTGGCGCCGGCAAAGGCCAGCACCTCGTCGCCAGGCCGCAGGTGTTCGACCCCGGGGCCGCAGCGCAGCACCCGCCCGGCCACCTCCAGACCGAGGCTGGCGCCGGCGAAACCCTGCTCCACCGCTTCGTCGGCGAGCAGCCCCATCGCGTACATGACGTCGCGGAAGTTGAGCCCCGCGGCCATGGCGCGGATCTCCACCTCGCCGGGGCCGGGCTCGCGCCGCGGCACCGCCTGCCACTGCAGGTTGCGCAGTTGCCCGGCCAGGCGGAAGTCCAGCCGCCAGGCCTGCGCGTCGTGCTGCTGCGCCTCCAGCGGCAGCGGGCGTACCCGTGGCACCTGGCGCAACGGGGCGCCGTGCGCGGCGCCGAGCAGCACTTCCTGCTCGTCGTCGCCGTGCAGCAGTTCCTGCAACAGGCGTTCGGCGCCTTCGTCGGGGCTGGCGGCATCGAGGTCGATGAGCTGCAGCGCCAGCGGGTGGCATTCGTTCATCGCGACCCGCGCCAGGCCCCAAAGCGCCGCGGCAGCCGGGTCGGCCGCGGTGGCCTGCGCGTCGTCGACCAGCGCGCCGCCACGCAGCACCAGGTGCACGCGACGGCCCTCGGGGGAGGCGGCCAGCTCGAGCAGGCTGCCGCGCAGCGCCTCGGCCTGGCGAGCGACTTCGGCGGCGTCGGCCGGCGTGGGCTGCGCGCCGGACCGCGGTGCGCTGCCGACGAACAGCACATGACGCTGTGGCGAGCCGGCGCCCGCTCCGTCGTCCGCGCTCGCCAGCCGCACGCCGTGGCCGGCCGCGCGCAGGCGCTCGGCCAGTCGTTCGGCGGTGGCCTGCCAGGCCGGGTGCTGCAGGTGCAGCACCCAGTCGACCGGCGTCGCCGCCTGTTGCTGCAGCAGTGCCTGCCGCGGAGCGCGCGCCAGCAGCACGAAGCCGCCGAGCAGCGCCGCGGGCTCGGACGAGGCCGCGGGCAGGATGGCGGTGTCGCGCCAGCCGTGTTCGGCCAGCCAGTCGCACCACGTGGCGTCGGGCAGCAGCGCGCCTTCGGCGCGCCCATCGGTCACATGCCACCAGTCGCGCCGCAGTCCGAAGCCCAGGTGGGCTGCATGATCCGGGCGGCGTTCGGCGAGCAGCAGCCAGGCGTCGCTGTGCATGCGCGCGGCCAGCGCGCGCAGCGCGCGCTGCGGCTTGGAACTGCGGTGCAGCACCTGGCGCACGAGCACGATGTCGAAGGGCGCTTCATCGGCCAGATCGGGGAGTTCGAATTCGTTCGGATCCAGCAGCAGCGCGCGCAGCCGCGCGTCATCGGCATGCGCGGCCTGCAACTGCGCCAGGGCGTCGGCATCGGCGCAACCCAGTACCCAGTCGACATCCTGCGGGCGGGGGTGCGCGAGCCCTTCGAGCCAGGCGCTGGCAGGGCTGAACAGGCTATCGTCGGTGGAGCACAGCTCGAGAACGCGCAGCCTGCGGCCACGCGGCCAGTCGCCGAGCAGAGCGTGCAGCGCGCGCAGTGCCTGCGCGTCGGCCATGCGGTAGGCGGGAGCGCGCAGCAGCGCGCTCAGGTCGGCTGCCGGTGCATCGGCTGCGCCGGCGAGCAGCGCCGGCAGCGCGCTGCCGGCCAGCCCGAGCTGCAGCAGCTCGGGGGCGGCCTGCGGGCAGGATTCGAGGGCAGCATTCCAGATGTCGGCGGCGGCTGGCAGCTGCGGGTCGTCGTGCAGTTCCCAGCCCTGCGCGCCTTGCAGCAGCAGGCCTTGCTGTTCCATCTGGTCGAGCAGCCATTGCAGCAGGGGATGCGCCTGGCGCCATTGCGCCACGCGGCTGTCCTCGACCGTCGAGCCGGGCGGCAACTGCGCGAGCAGTGCGTCGCGGCCGAACGCCAGCGGCAGCAGTTCGAGCAGCGGCGCCGCCTGCTCCAGGTAGCGCGCGTGCACGGCGGCCTGTTCGGTGTCGACGGCTTGCTGCTGCAGGCGCTGCAGCAGGGCCGCGGCCTCGGGCAGGCCGCCGCGCGCCGCGGCCTCGGGCGACGGCGGCAGCGGTTGCAGCTGGGGCAGCAGCGCCCAGGTGGATACCGCACGCGCCTGCGCCACCAGCGCGGCGGCGCGGAAGCGGCAGTCGCGCAGGCGGGCCAGCACCGTGCCGGCGGCGTCGAGGAGTTCAAGGTCGACCAGCACCGATCTCGGGCTGCTGCGCACCAAGCTGACGCGCACGCTGCGCACGGGCTGCGCCGGCGCGTCGTCGGCGGCAGGAAGTGCCCAGTAGTCGAGGCGGCCGATGCCTACCGGCAGGTAGCCCATGGCATCGTCCTCGGCCGGACCCTGGCGCAGCGCGCCGAGCCAGCCGAGAACGGACTGGAAGCCCTGGTCGAGGGCCGGCGGCGGGAGCAGCCAGGCGGGGTCGCACGCGTCGTCGGGGCGCAGGGTGGCGCTGATCGAGCGCGCCGCCACCTCGATGCCCTGGATGGCGCGGAAGGCGCCGCTGTAGTCCAGCCCGAGGGCTTCGCACAGGGCGTAGTGGCGCTGCGCGTCGAGGCGCGTGGCCGCGGGTTGCTGCGCGAGCAGCGGCTGGCGCGATTCTCCGCCGGGAACGGCGCCGAGCAGGCGCCCCTGGGCGTGCAGCGTCCAGGCGTCCTCGCTCAGGCGCGGCCGGCCCTCGATGCGAAAGCGCAGCGACTGCGCGTCGAAGAGCAGGCGCAGGGTGCGCGCGTGCTCGCCGTCGAACACCACCGGAGCGACGATGTCGAGGCCTTCGAGCACATGGCCGGCGCTTTCGCTGCCGAAGTGTTCCTTCGAGGCGGCGAGGGCCATTTCGACATAGGCGGCGGCGGGCAGCACCATGGCGCCGCCCACCTTGTGCCCGGCCAGCCAGGTCTGCGTGCGCGGGTCGAGGTGGTTCTCCCAGCCGGCTGGATGGTCATCCAGGCGCCAGCCGAGCAGGGGGTGCACGGCGCGCCGCTCCAGCGCGCTGCGCGATTCGCTGCTGCGCGGGTACCAGTGGCGCTGGCGCTGCCAGGGGTAGGAGGGCAGGGCCACGCGCCGGGGCAGGTCTTGCGCGAACCAGGCCGCGGCGTCCACCTCGGCGCCGAGCATGGCCGCGCGCAGCACGCATTCGTGCAGCCGCGCCAGGGTGTCGTCGCGGCGCGGCGCACAGGCCAGGGCGCGCGCCTGCGGCAGCACGCCGTCGAGGGTTTCCGCGAGGTAGCGCTGCAGGATGGCATGCGGGCCGATTTCCACGAACAGGCGCACCCCGGCCTCGCGCATGGCGCGCAGCGCGGGGGCGAATTGCACGCAGTCGCGGATGTTGTGCCACCAGTAGTCGGCATCGAAGGCGCTGCCGGCGAGTTCGGCCCCGGTGACGCTGGAGAACACGCGTCCCTGGCCAGGCGCGGGCTGCAGCCCCTGCAGGCTGTGCAGCAGGGGCTCGCGGATGGGGTCCATGGCGGGGCTGTGGAAGGCGTAGTCCAGACCCAGTTCGCGCCATGCGGTCGCGTCGGCGCGCAGGCCTTCGTGCAGTTGCTGCAGTGCCTGCGGCGTACCGCTGACGGTGCTGTTGCGCGGGCTGTTGTCGGCGGCGATGGCCACCTGCCCTTCCAGCCCGAGTGCCTGCAGCCGCTGCTGCAGCGCCTGCGCACCCAGGCCCACGGCGGCCATGCGTCCGGCGCCGCGCGTGGTGGCCTGCGCCGCGCTGCGCGCGACGATGACACGGCAGGCGGAGTCGAGGTCGAGCACGCCCATCGCCCACGCGGCGGCGATTTCACCCACGCTGTGTCCCATGGCGGCGTCGGCGCGCAGCCCGCGGCTGCGCAGCACGCTGGTGGTGGCCACCTGCAGGGCGAACAGCGCGGGTTGCGCCACCGCCGTGTCGTCCATCGCCTGCGCCTGGTCGTCGTCGAGCGCTGCGAGCACGTCGGGGCCGCCATGCGCGGCGATGCGCGCTGCGGTGTCGCGCAGCGTGCTGTCGAACAGCGCGCTCTGCTGGCGCAGGCGCCGCCCCATGCCCACCCATTGCGCGCCGTTGCCGCTGTAGATCCAGGCTACCCGGGCGTGGCCGCCTTCGAGGTCGGGCAGCGCCTGCTCCTGCCAGAGTCGGGCAGTGTCGGCTTCACCGCCCTCGGCAAAGTCGCGCAGCGCCTGCAGCGCCTGCGCATCGCCGGCATCGGCCAGCGCCAGGCGTTCGCCCAGCCATGCACGCTGACGCCAGGCCGCCTGCGCCACCTCGGCGCGCCGCGCCGGATCCTCCAGCAGCGGCAGGTAGGCGCGCGCCAGCGCGCGCAGCGCGCCTGCGTCCTGCGCGCTGAGCAGCAGCGGGGCGGCGGCGGGGGCGGCGGCGTCGAACGCCGGCATCGCGCGCGGCGCCGCCGACGGCGGCTGCTCCAGGATGACGTGGGCGTTGACCCCGCCGAAACCGAAGGAGTTGACCGCCGCACGCAGCGGGCGTTGCGCAGGCGCCAGCGGTGCCGCTTCGCGTACCACCTGCAGGCCGAGGGTGTCGAAGTCGATGTCGGGGTTGAGTTCGCCCTGCACCCGCGTGGGCGGCACCTCGGCGTGCTGCAGCACGAGCAGCGCCTTGAACAGGCCGGCCATGCCGGAGGCGGGCTCGAGGTGGCCCAGGTTGCTCTTGATGGAGCCGATGGGCAGCGGCGCACCGTCGCGCGGCTGGCCGTAGACGCGGCCGATGGCGCCGGCTTCGATGGGGTCGCCGATGCGCGTCCCGGTGCCGTGGGCTTCCAGGTAGTCGATGTCCTGCGCCTGCAGCCCGGCCGCGCCCAGCACCTGCTGCATGAGCTCGGCCTGTGCCTGCCCGCTGGGAATGGTCAGCCCGCTCTTGCGCGCGCCGTCGGTGTTGACCCCGCTGGCGCGGATGACGCCGTGGATGCGGTCTCCGTCGCGCAGCGCCTGCTGCAGCGGCTTGAGCAGCAGCAGCCCGCCGCCTTCGGCGCGTACATAGCCGTCGGCGCCGGCAGCGAAGGGCCGGCAGCGGCCGTTGGCCGAGAGCATGGACGCCTTGGTGAAGCCGACGAAAGGATAGGGGTGCAGCAGTACGTTGATGCCCCCCACCAGCGCCATGCCCGCCTGGCCGTGGCGCAGCGCCTCGCAGCCGTGGTGCAGGGCCACGAGGGAGGAGGAGCAGGCCGTGTCCACCGCCAGGCTCGGACCGTGCAGGTCGAACACATAGGACAGGCGGTTGGCCGCCACGCTCATGGTGTTGCCCGTCATGGTGTGGGCGCCCATGACCGCCATGTCGCCGAACAGGCGCATGCCGTAGTCGAGCCCGGAGATGCCCAGGTACACCGCGCAGTCGCTTCCGGCGACCTGCGTGGGCGGAATGCCTGCATCCTCCAGGGTCTCCCAGGCCATTTCGAGCAGCAGGCGCTGCTGCGGGTCGAGCAGTTGCGCCTCGCGCGGGGAGATGCCGAAGAAGGAGGCATCGAAGGATTCGATGTCCGAAAGCACCCCGGCGGAGAAGGTGATGCTGCGCCCGGGTTCCGCGCGCGAGGGATGTTGCAGTTCGCGCGTGGCCCAGCGCGCGGGGTCGATGCTGCCGACGAGATCGCGGCCTTCGCGCAAGGCCTGCCAGAGGTCGTGTGGTTGTTGCAGGTCGCCGGGCAGGCGCATGGCCAGGCCGACGATGGCGATGGGGGACGGGGTTGCGGTGTCCATCAAATCGTGTTGTCGTTCCTGGCAACAAAGGACACCGGCTGCGGGCCCCGCAGCCGCTGCGCGGGAAGGCGCGCGCAAGGGCCTGCGGCGCGCGAGGCGCCGCGGGGGAAGGCGGACGGCATCCGGCTGCCAGCTCAAAAAGCGGAAAGGCCGCCGAAGGCTGGGAGGCGGATGGCGGGGCGATCAGGTCAGGAGGCCACTTCTTTCTAATTTGGTAGAACTTCGCCTGTTTCGTGTCAGGAATCTAGCAGATCCGGGTGTTTCGGCAGTTTCAGACCATAGTGAACGTTTGCCGGCGGGTGTCATTCAGTCGTCCGCCGCCTTTCGCCAGGCGCGACGCAGCGCCTGCCAGGCGCACTGCACGGCAGGGCGTCGGCGCTGCTGCGCGAGGCAGACGAAACGCAGGTCGCAGGCGATGTCGACCTGCTCGGCGATGACCAGGCCCTCGCGCTGGCTCTCGCGCATGGCCACCGCGTCGCGTGCCAGCGAGAGGCCGACCCCGGAGCGTACCAGGGACAGCATGGAGGCCTCCTGGTCGACCAGGGCTACGCGGTTGAGGTGCAGCCCCATGGGCTGCAGCAGCGCCTGCAGCAGGCGCGAGTGCACCGAGCGCTGCGGCGTGGCCACCCAGGGCAGGCGCACGAGTTCGCTCCAGCCGCGCCCCTGGACCTGCGGGCCCCATCCCGGCGGGGCGATGACGCGGTAGCTGAAGCGGGTGAGGATGTCGTCGGCGAAGGCCTCGCCGGGCCGCCGCGGGCCGGCACCGGCCTCGGCACTGTCGTGGTTGGGGTCGCCCAGGTAATAGCCGACGTCGATGGTGCGCGCCTGCAGGCGCTCCAGCACCTCGCCACTGACGCCGTGCTGCAGTTCGGGTTCGAGTTCGGGGGCGAGGGCGACGAGTTCGCGCAGGAAGGCGCCCAGGCGGGTGAACTCGGGGTCGAGGATGGTGCCGATGCGCAGCGGACCGCGCGCCCCGCCTCCCTTGACGCGCTGTGCAGCCTGCTCGAACTCGGCCAGGCTGTCGAGGGCACGTTCGGCATGGCTGAGCAGGGCGGCGCCGTCGCGCGTGAGCAGCATGCCGCTGGCGCCGCGCTGGAAGAGTTCCACGCCGAGGCGCTCGCCGAGTTCCTTGAGTTGCTGGCTCAGTGCCGGCTGGCTGCGGTGCAGCCGCTGCGCGGCACGCGACACGTGGCCCTCATGGGCGACGGCGACGAAGGCCTGCAGCAGGCGGGGTTCGATGGGGCGCATGGGGGAGGGCGACGATGCCGGCATTGTGCGCCACGCGCGGCGCCGGCGCGCGCTCGTGCCGGCGAATGGCTCGGTCCATGGCGCCACCCGGGTATCGACGCATTCGCGGGCCATGCCCGATGCGGCGCCCGGAAGAACGGCGTTAACGCAAACGCAGCTGCCCACGAATGTCACGATAAGTGACCAAAGGACGCATTGCGTTACAGATACCGTTCTGGTCTGATGCCTCCCAGTCCCCGAAGGCTCTGCTGGTCACGCATGAGGTCACGCATGAAGGCCTTTACACCAAAATGGTTTCCACGGGTGGATCGGGTGGATGGGTTGGAACGGTCGATAACGTAGCGGAGGTTTCATGTCATTACCCAAAGGCTTGGATTGGTCTCTCGCGGCAGTCGCCGCTTGCATCGCGCTGGGCGGCTGCGGTGGTGGCGGGGGGGGCAAGGGACCCGGCGCTGCATTCGGCGAGTTCCGCATCGGCGGTAGTACCGGTGCGTTCGAGGGCACCCTGGGTCTGCTCAACAACGGCAGCGATGCGCTGAGCCTCAGCGCCCCGGGCTCCTTTGTCTTCGCCCAGCGCGTGCCGCGTGGCGGCGCGTACGACGTGCAGGTTTCCATGCAGCCGCCGGCGCAGTTCTGCAGCGTGGTCAAGGGCAGTGGCAAGGCCAGCGCGGACGTGAAGGACGTGCAGGTGCAGTGCGGCAAGGGAAGGCTGCGCACCGTGCACACCTTTGCGCAGGGCGGAGAACGTCCTCGGCAGCTGTTCCTCGGCGGCTTTGCCGAGGATGCGAAGGGCTATCTCTACGCAGCCGCCGCGGGGGTTGGCAATGGGAATCCGGGTGCGATCTACCGGATCAGCCCGCAGGGAGCGGTGAGCGTGCTGCACGTATTCGAGGCCGACGGTCCCCAGCCCTTGCATCGCTTGACTTTCGGCCCCGACGGCAAGCTCTACGGTGTTGCCGATGCCGAGGGCCACGATGGGATTGTGTACAGCCTGGGGCTGGACGGCACCTTCACCGTGCTGCATACCTTCAAAGCTTCAGAAGATTCGGTGGACGGCGTGGTGCCGAGCGGGGGGCTGGTGCTGGCTGGAGGTTCTCTCTACGGCCTCACCCTGGCAGGGGGGGTGGACGATGCAGGCACGATCTACCGCATCGATGCCGATGGCAAATACAGGACACTCCATTCCTTTCTCAAAGGGGAAAAGCTGGACCACCTGTTAAGCAGAATCCACCGACCCGCGGGATCTTTGACCGTGGGCAGCGATGGCATGCTGTACGGAACTGCAATGAGTGGAGGTTACAAAAGGCATGGGGGCATTTTCCGTGTCGATCCGACAAAGTCTAAGGTGGAGACGCTGACTGAATTTGACGCTCACATCGAAAACGCCCAAACGGGTGTCGTGGAGACGGCGCCCGGAGTTTTCCATGGCGTGGCATCGGTGAATTTCCCGAAGGGGCTTGCCCTGTTCCGCTTGCAGTTGCCGGTTGGCGAAGACCGCATGGCCATCACAAACGTTGTGCGGAGGTTGGAAGAGAAGGATGGCACCATGGCGGGCACCATGGCGTATTCCCCGTTTGCTGGTGCGCCGGTGCTGGGCAGTGATGGAAAGCTGTACGGGGCGTACGACTGGGACACAAGGACCGGGCAGAACGAGGAGGAGGACTCGTCTGCTGATGCAGCAACCAGGACGGGCGCCATTTTCCGCTACGACCCCAAGACCAACGATCTCGATCACGCCGCAGACTTCGGTCAGGATGGCACCACCCTGCGTTCTCCCACGAATGGCCTGCTGCTGGCCAGGAACGGCCATCTCTACGGAGTGGCGACGCAGGCCACGGAATCCGGGATGGCAAAGGCCTTGTACGCCCTGGACTGAGTGAGCGCCGGGCCTTCCTCTGCGGCGTGCTCGACGCCGGGAAGGCCCATCACGCAGGCCTCGAAGCGTGGCCAGGAACGGCGAGGGGTTCCCGCGCGCTGGCGCTGAGCAGCACCGGGACCGACTTGGAAGCCGGGGTACCGCAGTCCGCGGCCGCGCTGTCCAGGGGCACCAGGGGGTTGGTTTCCGGATAGTAGGCGGCGATGCAGCCGCGCGGGATGTCGTAGTCGACCAGGGTGAAGCCCAGCACGCGGCGCTCCACCGCGTCGTCCCAGACGGTGGCGAGGTCGACGCGGGCGTGCTCGGGCAGGCCCAGCATCTCGCGGTCGGCGCGATGGATGAAGACGACGTCGCGGCGGCCGAACACCCCACGGTAGCGGTCGTCGAGGGCGTAGACCGTGGTGTTGTACTGGTCGTGGGCGCGCAGGGTGGTGAGTACCAGCAGGCGCTCCCCATGCCGGCGGCGGGCGCGGTGCAGCGGGGTGTCGGTGCCCAGCGCATGCACGACGAATTGCGCCTTGCCGCTGGCGGTCAGCCACTGGCGCTGGCGCGAGGCGATGCGCAGGTGGAAGCCCCCAGGGGTGGCTACGCGCTGGTTGAAGTCCTCGAAGCCCTCGACGACCTTGGCGATTTCGTCGCGGATGCGTGCGTAGTCCTGCGCCAGCCAGTGCCAGTCCACCGGTCGTGTGCCCAGCGTGGCCTGCGCAAGTCCGGCGACGATGGCCACTTCCGAGCGCAGGTGCGGCGAGGCCGGGCGGTTGCGCCCATAGGACAGGTGCACCTGGCACATGGAGTCCTCCACCGTGACGCCCTGCTCGACGCCGTGCTGCAGGTCGCGCTCGGTGCGCCCGAGCGTGGGCAGGATGAGGGCGCGCCGTCCGTGCACGAGGTGGCTTCGGTTGAGCTTGGTCGACACCTGCACGGTGAGTTCGCAATGGCGCAGCGCCTGCATGGTGCGCGCCGTGTCGGGAGCGGCCATGACGAAGTTGCCGCCGAGGCCGAAGAACACGCGCACCCTGCCGTGCAGCATGGCGTCGATGGTGGCGACGACGTCGAGGCCGTGGTGGCGTGGGGGTTCGAAGCCGTAGACCTCGCAGAGGCGGTCGAGGAAGGATGCTGACGGGCGTTCCTCGATGCCCATGGTGCGGTCGCCCTGCACGTTGGAGTGGCCGCGCACCGGACACAGCCCGGCGCCGGGCTTGCCGATCTGCCCGCGCATCATGAGCAGGTTGGACAGCATCTGCACATTGGCCACGGCATGCTGGTGCTGCGTCAGTCCCATGCCCCACGTCGCGATGACGCGCTGGCCGCGGCAGTAGATGTCGGCCAGGGCATGGATCTGCTCCAGTCCAACCCCTGATTCCTCCACCAGTTGCGCCCACGACTGCATGCGCAGGTCGGCTGCGAAGGCCTCGAAGCCGCTGCAATGGCCGGCGATGAAATCCACGTCGAGCACCCTCGGGCGGCCCGCGGCAGCGCTGGTGTCGTCGAGCTCGAGCACGCGCTTGGCCAGGCCCTTGAGCAGGGCGAAGTCGCCTCCCACGCGCGGCTGCACGAACACCGAGCTGATGGCGGTGCTGCCGCCGCTGAGCATCTCCAGCGGGCTCTGCGGGTCGGTGAAGCGTTCCAGCCCACGCTCGCGCAGGGGGTTGATGGACACGATGGTGGCACCGCGCCGTGCGCACTCGCGCAGCTCGCCGAGCATGCGCGGATGGTTGGTGCCGGGGTTCTGGCCGAAGAGCAGCAGGGTGTCGGCCAGCGCAAAGTCGTCCAGCGTGACGGTGGCCTTGCCCACGCCGACCGTGCCGGGCAGGCCGCGGCTGGTCGCCTCGTGGCACATGTTGGAACAGTCGGGGAAGTTGTTCGTGCCGTAGGCACGCACGAACAGCTGCAGCAGGTAGGCGGCTTCGTTGCTCGTGCGCCCCGAGGTGTAGAAGCTGGCCTGGTCGGGATCGGGCAGCGCGCGCAGTTCGGCGGCGACGAGGGCAAAGGCCTCCTCCCAGGCGATGGGCAGGTAGCGGTCGCTCGCCGGGTCGTACACCATGGGTTCGACGAGGCGGCCGTGCTGCTCGAGTTCGTGGTCGGACTGGAGCAGCAGTTCGCGGACCGTGTGGCGCGCGAAAAAGGCGGCGTCGATGCGCCGCGAGGTCGCCTCGGCAGCCACCGCCTTCACGCCGTTTTCGCAGAACTGGAAGGTGGATGCGTGGTTGCGGTCGGGCCAGGCGCAACCCGGGCAATCGAATCCCTCGGGCTGGTTCTGCGCGAGCAGCATCTTCAGCTTGGGCGGCTCGACACGCTCCTTGTAGAGGGTGACTGCCACCTGCTTGAGGGCGCCCCAGCCGGCGGCGGGGTGTTCGTAGCTGTGGATTCCGGGTTCGGGGCGGCTCATGGTGCGGACGCGTCGCGCAGGGGGAGAAAGGCAGCGGAACGTTGCGGTTTTGCGGGAAAACCCGGATGGTAGGGAGGGGTGAGAACCCTTGCACTGCGCAATGAATTCGCTTTTGTGCTTGCTCATGCGCTCTGCAGGCGCGCTCTGCAGGCGCGCATGGCGCAGGCCTGGCGTTATTGGCTGCGCTTATAAAGCCCGGGAGGCTTTCGATTGGAATTCGCCGCGCCCGGGCACTAGGCTTGCTCCATTCGACGCAAACCATCTTGCACAGGAGCTTTCCCCATGAACAAGGCACGCGAGCCCGGTGTAGCCGGTGTTTCCCCTGCAACCGCGCAGTCGTCGCTGGTGGGCAATTTCATCGCCGGGCGTGTGGTCGAGGCGAGCAGCCCGCGCCGCCAGGCGATCACCAACCCGGCCACCGCAGAGGTGAGCGGCCAGGTGGTGCTGTCCAACGCGGCCGACGTGGGTGCCGCGGTGGCTGCGGCACGCGCTGCGTTTCCAGCTTGGGCGGCGCTGGCTCCGCTGCGCCGCGCGCGTCTCATGAACCGCCTGCTCGCTCTCGTCGAGCAGCACAAGCGCGAGCTGGCGCGGGCGATCACCCTGGAGCACGGCAAGGTGCTGTCGGACGCCGTGGGGGAGGTGGAACGCGGCATCGAGATCATCGAATTCGCCTGCGGAATTCCCCAGTTGCTGAAGGGAGACTACACCGAGCAGGTGGCCACCGGAATCGACAACTGGACCATGCGCCAGCCCCTGGGCGTGGTGGCGGGGATCACCCCCTTCAACTTCCCCGTCATGGTGCCGGCGTGGATGTACCCGGTGGCGCTGGCCAGCGGCAACACCTTCGTGCTCAAGCCCAGCCCGCTCGATCCCACGCCCTCGCTGCTCATGGCCGAGCTGATCCGCGAGGCGGGCTTCCCCGACGGGGTGTTCAACGTCGTGCAGGGCGACAAGGAGGCGGTGGATGCGCTGCTCGTGCATCCGGACGTGCAGGCGGTGTCCTTCGTCGGTTCGACCGCGGTGGCGCAGTCCATCTACGAGACCGGCGCACGGCACGGCAAGCGGGTGCAGGCGCTGGGCGGGGCGAAGAACCACCTGGTGGTGATGCCCGACGCCGACATGGACAAGGCGGTGGACGCCCTCATCGGCTCGGCCTTCGGCTCCGCCGGCGAGCGCTGCATGGCGATCTCGGTGGCCGTGCTGGTGGGCAGCGCGGCCGACGCGGTGCTGCCCAAGCTGCAGCAGCGCGCGCGCGATCTGCGCATCGGCCCCGGGCTGCAGGAAAGCAGCGAAATGGGGCCCATCGTGAGCGAGGCGGCGCGCCAGCGCATCCGTGCCGCCATCGACGCCGGCGTCGCGGCGGGCGCCGAGCTGCTGGTGGACGGGCGCGAATTCCAGGCGGCGGGCGGCGAGGGGGGGTTTTTCCTCGGCGCCACGGTGTTCGACCATGTGCGCGCGGAGATGGCGCTGTACCGCGAGGAGATTTTCGGCCCCGTGCTGAGCTGCGTGCGCGTGGCCGATTTCGAACATGCGCTGCAGCTCATCAACTCCCATGAATACGGCAACGGGGTGTCGCTGTTCACCAGCGACGGCGGCATCGCGCGCGAGTTCGCGCGCCAGGTGCAGGTGGGCATGGTGGGGGTGAACGTGCCCATCCCCGTGCCCATGTCGTGGCATGGCTTCGGCGGCTGGAAGCGCAGCCTGTTCGGCGACATGCACGCCTACGGCGAGGAGGGGGTTCGCTTCTACACCCGCCAGAAGAGCGTGATGCAGCGCTGGCCCGACTCGATTGCCAAGGGGGCGGAGTTCGCGATGCCGAACGCGCGGGGGTAGTTGCCCCCTTCGTCGCGGGGGGCGGCCCCCGCTCCGTCCCCCCGAGGGGGACGCCTCCGGCCTTGGGGCGGCCCTGCGGCCGGTCGGCTCTCGGCAGCGGGGTGGGGTGCAGGAAGGGGGGGAAGCAGGCGGGGTGGGGGCGCAGGAAGGGGGGAATCAGGCGGGGTGGGGGGCGCAGGAAGGGGGCGGGAAGCGGGAGTTGCAGGCGGGCGCGGGAGGATGGCATGGCTGAGGTGGAATTCGATTATGTGGTGGTGGGGGCAGGTACGGCGGGGTCGCTGCTGGCGAATCGGCTGAGTGCGGATCCGGGCTGCAGGGTGCTGCTGATCGAGGCGGGCGGGCCGGACAACTACCACTGGATCCACATTCCGGTGGGCTACCTCTATTGCATCGACAACCCGCGCACCGACTGGCGCTATCGCACCGAACCCTGCGCGGGCCTCAACGGCCGCCAGCTGCTCTACCCGCGCGGGCGTACGCTGGGCGGCAGCTCGAGCATCAACGGCATGATCTACATGCGCGGCCAGGCGCGCGACTACGAGGCCTGGGCACGCATCACCGGCGAGCCGCAATGGAACTGGGAGTCGGTGCTGCCGGATTTCATCGGGCATGAAAGCCATCACGGCCTGGACGGCGGCGCGCGGGGCGAGGCGGCGCGCTGGCATGGCGCCAGCGGCGAGTGGCGGGTGGAGCGCCAGCGCCTGCGCTGGGAGATCCTCGAGGCCTTCGCGCAGGCGGCGCAGCAGTACGGCATTCCGGCCAGCGAAGACTTCAACCGCGGGGACAATTTCGGCGTCGGGTATTTCGAGGTCAACCAGCGCAGCGGCTGGCGCTGGAATGCCTCGAAGGCCTTCCTGCGACCGGTGCGGCAACGCCCCAACCTGCAGGTGTGGACCGACTCCCACGTGCAGCGCCTGCGCCTGGAGCGCGACGCGCAGGGGCAGTTGCGCTGCCTGGGCTGCAGCCTGCTGCGCAGCGGCGAGATGCTGCAGGTGCGTGCTGCGCGCGAGCTCGTGCTCAGCGCCGGTGCGATCGGCTCGGTGCAGTTGCTGCAGTTGTCGGGCATCGGCCCCGGCGAGCTGCTGCGCAGCCACGGCATCGAGGTGCTGCGCGACGCCCCGGGGGTGGGCGCGAACCTGCAGGACCACCTGCAGATCCGCGCGGTGTACGGGGTGCAGGGCGTGCGTACCCTCAATACCCTGGCGGCGACGCCCTGGGGCAAGGCGCGGATCGCCCTCGAATACGCCCTCAGGCGCAGCGGGCCGATGAGCATGGCGCCCTCGCAGCTCGGCGCCTTCACGCGCAGCGACCCGGCGCAGCCTTACCCGAATATCGAATACCACGTGCAGCCGCTGTCGCTGCCGGCCTTCGGGCAGCCGCTGGACACCTTTGCCGCCTTCACCGCCAGTGTGTGCAACCTCAACCCGAGCAGCCGCGGCACGGTGCACATACGCAGCGCCGACGCGGCGCAACCCCCGGCGATCGACCCCAACTACCTGAGCACGGCAGAGGACCGCAAGGTGGCCGCCGATTCCTTGCGCGTGACGCGCGAGATCGTGCGCCAGCCGGCGCTGGCGAAGTACCGCCCGCAGGAGATCAAGCCGGGGCCGCAGTACGACGACGACGAGCAGCTGGCGCACGCCGCCGGGCTCATCGGCAGCACCATCTTCCACCCCGTGGGCACGGCGCGCATGGGGCGCGCCGGCGATGCGCAGGCGGTGGTCGACCCGCAGTTGCGGGTGATCGGGGTGCAGGGCTTGCGCGTGGTGGACGCCAGTGTCATGCCCCTGATCACCAGCGGGAATACCAACAGCCCCACGCTGATGATTGCGGAAAAGGCGGCGCGCTGGATGCGCGCGGCGCGCTGAGCACCCGCCGGGCTCAGCCGCGCGGGCGGTGCAGGCGCAGCAGCAGGCGCAGCGCGAAGGCGCTGGCGTAGAGCAGGAGGATGGTTCCCAGCAGGTCGCCGGTGAACATGGGCCAGACGTCCTTCCAGGGCGTGGGAATGCGGCCGTCGAGCCAGAAGAACAGGTTGCTGGCGACGGAGTTGATGGCGCCCTCCAGCGCAGCCATGATCGCCATCTGGCGCAGGGTGATGCCGGCGAGGTCGTCGCGCAGCGCCATGGAGCGCGTGGCCACTGCCACCGCCACGGCCGGCGCGAGGCAGGAAATGACGGCCGGCACGAGGGCGGCCGGAAGCTGCCAGTGGGGCGTGGCGATGACGAGCACGCCGACGAACAGGCCGAGCACGGCCGGGCGTCCGAGCAGCAGCACGGAGAGCACGCGAATTCCCGCGGGCAGGAAGATCAGGCTCACGTAGCTGGTGAGCGCCAGCGAGGCGAACAGCCACTCGTTGAGGTGGAAGGCGGCGATCCAGGCTAATGCCGTGGCTGCCGCCGCGCCCAGATCCTGGACGAAGGGGCGTTGAGGCATGGACTGCGGGGCGCGCGCTCAGGCACTCTTCTCCCGACTCGCGGCGTGCATGAGCTGATCCATGTGGGAAAAATACTGTTCGGCCAGCTTGGTTGGCGCCACGCGCTTGATGCGCTGGTCCTTGGGCTCGAACTGATATTCGATCATGCCCTTGGTGCGCAGGTCTTCCATTCGCCGCTGTACCGTGCGCGCCGACACGCCGGCGTCGATGCCCAGGGTCTCGAGCACCGTGGGGCGGTAGTCGTTGCCCCACAGCGTGGCCAGGCGGCAGAGCAGGCGTTCCTCGACGGGATCGAGGACGGGTGCTCCAGGCAGTGCGCTGGCCATGCGTGCCCGGCTGAGGAAGCGGAAATAGGCCGATTTCATGGGCGCCGATGTGAACGATTGCACTTCCCATGGTAGTGGCCAGTTTGGCTTTTGCGAGCCCCGCATTCATGTGCCCGCGCAAGATTCCGCCCTGGGCGCGCCGCGCTCAGGCAGGCAGCAGGCGCTGCTCGCGCGGCAGCGTCCAGCCGCGCGGGTTGCGCAGCATGCCCAGGCCTTCGTAGTAGGCGTCGGCGGCAGGGGCGGCGAACAGCAGCAGGGTGCAGCGCGGCCCGAGCTGCTGCTGCGTGGCGTGCAGCAGCGCGCGTCCGATGCCCTGGCGCTGCAGCGCGCGATCCACGGCGAGTTCGCTGACCCGGTGCGCGACAAGCCCCGTCCTTCAGGGCGGGGAAGGATAGCGCGGACGCCGCAGGCGGCCTAGAATCACTGGACGTATGAACAGTTTCATGCAACGTCTCCAAGCCTTCAGGTTCGAGCTTCGACCGAACGGCCAGCAGCAGCGCCAGATGCGCCGCTTCGCGGGCGCTTGCCGGTTCGTGTTCAACAAGGCGCTGGCGTTGCAAAAGGAGCGCTACGCGAACGGCGAGAAGAAGCTGGGCTATGCCGGACTGTGCAAGGAACTCACGGCATGGCGCAACGGCGCAGAGACGCCGTGGCTCGCCGATGCACCGATCCACCCGCTGCAACAGAGCTTGAAGGATCTGGATCGGGCGTACGCCAACTTCTTCGCCAAGCGCGCAGACTTCCCGCGCTTCAAGAAGAAGGGCCAGGGCGACAGCTTGCGCTACCCCGATCCGAAGCAGATCAAGCTCGATGCGGGCAACGCCCGCATCTTCCTGCCCAAGCTCGGCTGGCTGCGCTATCGCAACAGCCGCGACGTGCTGGGCGCGGTGAAGAACGTCACCGTGAGCGCGTCCTGCGGCAAGTGGTTCGTGTCGATCTGCACCTCCCGCGAGGTCGAACAGCCGATCGCCAGCGGCGATGCCGTGGGCATCGACATGGGCATCGCGCGCTTTGCCACGCTCTCGGACGGCACGTTCGTCGCGCCTTTGTCCAGCTTCAAGCGGCACGAAAACCGGCTGCGCAAGGCGCAGCAGTCCCTGAGCCGCAAGGTGAAGTTCAGCCGCAACTGGAGCAAAGCCAAGGCGCGTGTGCAGCGCATTCACACCCGGATCGGCAACGCACGCCGCGACTTCCTGCACAAGACCTCGACCACGATCAGCCAAAACCACGCGATGGTGTGTATCGAGGACTTGGCAGTACGGAACATGTCCCGGTCGGCGGCGGGCACAGTCGAGAAGCCGGGCAGGAATGTTCGGGCCAAATCCGGCCTGAACAAGAGCATCCTCGACCAGGGATGGTTCGAGTTCCGCCGCCAGCTCGACTACAAGGTGGCGTGGCGCGGCGGCTGGCTGGTCGCCGTGCCGCCGCAGTACACGAGCCGCACCTGTCCGTGCTGCGGCCACGTGTCGGCCGAGAACCGCAAGACGCAGGCGCAGTTCCTCTGCGTCGCATGCGGGTACGCGAACAACGCCGATGTCGTCGGCGCGATCAATATTCTCAGGGCGGGACACGCCCGTTGCGCCTGTCCAGTGAGCGGTGCAGCAATGCCGCCAGCAGCAGGAACCCACCGAAGCGACTCAGGGGTGGCACCATGTCACGCCTGAGCGCCGTAGGAATCCCCGCCCTTCCCGCGCAAGCGGTGGCCGAAGGCCAAGGACGGGGAGGATGTCAAGTAGCAGGCGTAGTGGAAGTCGGTCATGGCGCGGCTGATTCCCACCAGGCGCGAGCCCTGCCAGGCGCTGAGGGTGAGGTTGGCGTGGCGCAGCATGCCTTCCATGCATTCGCGGTCGTGCACGGGGCGCCGCTCGGCAAGGGTGGAGGCCTGCAGCAGGGCGATGAAGGCGTCGGCGTCGATGGCGGCGTTGATGCGCAGTTCGCAGGGCAGCGCCATGGCCAGGAGCGCGCCTTCAGGCGAAGCGCGCGGGGTCGAAGGGTGCGGGATCGAGCAGCGGCTGTTGCCCGCACAGGAGCTCGGCGAGCAGCCGCCCGCTGACCGGCCCCAGGGTGAAGCCGTGGTGGGCGTGGCCGTGGGCCAGCCACAGACCGCCCTGGCGCGGGGCGCGGCCGAGCAGCGGCAGCATGTCGGGGGTGCAGGGACGCTGGCCCATCCAGGGCTGCGCGTCGAGGCGGGGGCCGAGGCTGGCGAGCTCGCGCGCCAGCGGCTCCACCTGCTCGAGCTGGCGCGGCGTGGGCGCGGCGTCCAGGCGCGCCAGTTCGGCGCCTGTGGTCAGGCGGATGCCCCGGCGCATCGGCGCCAGCAGGTAGCCGACCTCGGCATCGAGCACCGGGTGGCTCAGCGCCGGGCCTTCGCCGCTGGCGTAGTGCATGTGGTAGCCGCGCTTGACCGCCAGCGGCAGCCGCAGCCCCAGGCGGCGGGTCAGCGGCTGCGCCCAGGGGCCGAGCGCGATCACGACGTCCGGGGCCTGCAGCGGCCCTTGCGCGCCGTCGACGGTCCAGCCCTCGCGCAGCGACGATGCCTCGCCCTGCAGCAGCGTGCCGCCGAGTTGCACGAAGTGCGCGGCGTAGGCCTGCACCAGCGCCTGTGGATCCGAGCAGGGAACGGCGTCGCTGTAGCGCACTGCGCCGGCCAGGTGCCCCCGCAGCGCGGGTTCGGCACGCTGCAGCGCCGCGGCATCCAGGGCCTCGAAGGCCACGCCCCAGCGGCGTTGCCAGTCGCCCGCCTCGGCCACGCCCTGCTGCCAGGCGCGCGGGCTGCGGAATACGCGCATCCAGCCGGCAGGGCGCAGCAGCTCGAGTGCGCCGGCCGCGGTGGCCAGCGCGCGGTGCTCGTCCAGGCAATGCGCGATCAGCGGCGCGTAGCGTTCGGCGATGCGCAGGTGCCTGCGCGGCGAGGAGTTGCGCCAGTAGGCGTAGAGAAAGGGCAGCAGCGCCGGCAGGTCGCGCAGGTGGTAGCGCAGTTCGGGAGCGGTGTTGCTCGCGTAGCGCAGCAGGGTGCGGACGTCGCGCGGGAAGCCATAGGGCACGACGCCTTCGCGCTGGATCAGCCCGGCGTTGCCCATCGAGGTTTCGCTGCCCGGGGGCCTGCGATCGACGAGGGCGACGGCGCGCCCGCGTTGCTGCAGATGCACGGCCACGCTGACCCCGACCATTCCGGCGCCAAGGACGATGATGTCGAAACGCTGGGACATGTGGGCGGCTGCGCGGGGTGGGTGGCTGCGCGGGGTGGGCGGATCGCAGGTCGATGGTGCGCCCGCGGCGCGGGCGCCAGTCCGGAGCATACGTCGGCAGGGCCGTTGCCGCGCCGGGCCCGCGTCATGCACCGGGTCAGGGGCGGTGGCTTATGCTGCACGGCATGTGGATCTGTCCGAAGCCCGCGGCCGCAGGCGCCGTGCATCCGTCGCCGCGGCGATTCCCGTCCTGGAGGCCGCGATGCGCGACGCCGTGCTCAGCCTGAACGCCGGGTCGACCAGCCTGAAGTTCACGCTGTTCGCGGTCGACGAGCCGGACGGGGTGGGCAGGCCGCTGGCCGACGGCCAGGCCTCCGGCCTGGGCGAACAGCCGCGGCTGGTGGCCTCGATGCGCGGCGCCGAGGGCCTCGACGAGGCGCTGGCGCGCGATGCCGATCATGAGCTGGTGCTGCGCCGGGTGCTCGACTGGATCGACGGCCACGAGGCCGGGCTGCGGGTGGTGGGCGTCGGGCATCGCATCGTGCATGGCGGCCCGCAGTTCCACGCCCCGTGCCTGCTCGATGCGCAGGTGGTCGAGCGCCTGCAGGCGCTGGCGCCGCTGGCCCCGCTGCACCAGCCGCACAACCTCGACGCGGTGCGCGCGCTGGCGCGCAGCCATCCGCGGCTGCCGCAGGTGGGTTGCTTCGACACCGGCTTCCACGCCACCAACAGCGCGCTGTCCACCCGCTACGCGCTGCCACCGCAGTGGGAGCGCGAAGGCGTGCGCCGCTACGGTTTCCACGGCCTGTCCTACGAGTACATCGCCTCGGCGCTGCCGCAGCACCTGGGCGCGCGCGCCGAGGGCCGCGTGGTGGTCGCCCACCTGGGCGGAGGCGCCAGCCTGTGCGCGATGCGGCAGCGCCGCAGCGTGGCCTCGACGATGGGCTTCTCGGCGCTCGAGGGCCTGCCGATGTCCACCCGCAGCGGCTGCCTGGATCCCGGGGTGCTGCTCTACATGATGCAGGCCCGGGGCATGCAGGCGCAGGACATCGGCGACCTGCTCTACCACCACAGCGGGCTGCTCGGGATGTCGGGCATCAGCGGGGACATGCGCACCCTGCTGGACAGCGCGGCCCTGGAAGCGGCGCAGGCTGTGCGCACCTTCACCTACCGCATCGGGCGCGAACTGGGCTCGCTGGCCGCGGCGCTGGGCGGGCTCGACGCGCTGGTGTTCACCGGGGGCATCGGCGAGCACGCGGCGCCGGTGCGCGAGCAGGTGTGCCGCGACGCCGAGTGGCTGGGGCTGCGGCTGGACGAGCAGGCCAACGCCGCCGGCGCCACGCGCATCAGCCGCGACGACAGCGCGGTGCTGGCCTGCGTGATTCCGACCGACGAGGATCGGATGATCGCCCGCCACACCGTCGAGGTGCTGCGCGGCGCGCCCCCGCAGGGGCTCAGCACTCGATGATGTGCACGGCCAGGCCGCCGCGCGCGGTTTCCTTGTACTTGCTGCGCATGTCGGCCCCGGTGTCGCGCATGGTCTGGATGACCTGATCGAGGGACACCAGGTGGTGTCCGCTGCCGCGCAGCGCCATGCGCGCGGCATTGATGGCCTGCACCGCGCCCATCGCATTGCGCTCGATGCAGGGAATCTGCACCAGCCCGCCGACCGGGTCGCAGGTCAGGCCGAGGTGGTGCTCCATGCCGATCTCGGCCGCGTTCTCGACCTGGCCGGTGCTTCCGCCGAGCACCGCGCACAGCGCGCCGGCTGCCATGCTGCAGGCCACGCCGACCTCGCCCTGGCAGCCGACCTCGGCGCCGGAGATCGACGCGTTGCGCTTGTACAGCATGCCGATCGCGCCGGCGGTGAGCAGGAAGTCGATGACCCCGGATTCGTCGGCCCCCGGGCACAGCCTGGCGTAGTACAGCAGCACCGCCGGGACGATGCCGGCGGCGCCGTTGGTCGGCGCCGTGACCACGCGCTGGCCACGGGCGTTCTGCTCGTTGACGGCCAGCGCCCACAGGTTGACCCAGTCCAGCGCGCGCAAGGGGTCGCCGGAGGTGGCGCGGCCATGCTGGCGCAACGCGCGCCACAGCGCCGGCGCGCGCCGCGGCACGTGAAAGCCCCCGGGCAGTTCGCCTTCGTCGGCGCTGCAGCCGCGCTCGACGCATTGCTGCATGACGCGCCAGATGTGCAGCAGCGCGGTGTCGATCTGCGCATCGCTGCGCGCGACGCGCTCGTTGATGCGAACGACGTCGGCGATCGAGCAGCGCAGGCGGGCGCAGGTGGCCAGCAGTTCAGCCGCGTTGCCGAAGGGCAGCGGCGGGGGGGCTTGCGCGGCGGCCGGAGCGCCGGCGGCGAGGGTGGCCGCATCGACGACGAATCCCCCGCCCACCGAGTAGTACTCCTGCTGCAGCAGAGTGCCCCCCTGGCTGTCGAAGGCGGTGAAGCGCATGCCGTTGGGGTGCAGCGGCAGCGGACGCCCGGCCTCGAACACCAGATCCTTGCGCGGGTCGAAGGCCACGGCGTGGCTGCCCAGCACCTGCAGGGTGCGCGTGTCGCGCAGCGCCTGCAGGCGCGGCTCGATGCCCTCGATGTCGACGCTTTCGGGTTGCTCGCCGAGCAGTCCGAGCAGCACCGCCCGGTCGCTGCCGTGGCCGCGCCCGGTGGCCGACAGCGAGCCGTAGAGCTGGCAGCGCAGGCGCGCGCAGGAGGGCAGCAGGCCCTGCTGCTGCAAGGCCAGGCAGAAGCTGCGGGCCGCGCGCATCGGCCCGACGGTGTGCGAACTCGACGGGCCGATGCCCACCCGGAACAGGTCGAATGTCGAAACCGTCGAAACCGTCGAAACCGTCATGACTTCCCCCAGCGGTCGCGCCTGCAGCCCCGGATACGCCCGATGCTAAGCGCAAGCGCGGCGCCGCGGGAAGACAGCGCTTGCCGCGTGGAGTCTCAGCCGGGCTGGGCGCAGGCGTCGGCCAGGTCGGCCGCGAAGTCGTCGACCGTCTGCTCGGTGGTGTCCCAGGCGCACATCAGGCGGCAGCCGCCGCCGGCGATGAACTCGTAGAACTGCCAGCCGCGTGCGTGCATGGAATCGATGGCGCGCCGCGGCAGCTTGACGAACACCGAGTTGGCCTCGGGTTCGTGCATGAGTTGCACCCCGGGCAGCGCGCGGATGGCCTGGCACAGGCGGCGCGCCATGGCGTTGGCATGGCGCGCGTTGCGCAGCCAGTGGTCGTTCTCGAGCATGCCCACCCACGGCGCCGAGATGAACCGCATCTTCGAGGCCAGCTGGCCGGCCTGCTTGACCCGCCACGCGAAGTCGGCGCAGAGCTCGCGGTCGAAGAACACCACCGCCTCGCCGACCGGCAGGCCGTTCTTGGTGCCGCCGAAGCACAGCACGTCGACCCCGGCGCGCCAGGTGATCTCCGACGGGTGCACATCGAGCGCGGCCACCGCGTTGGCGAAGCGCGCGCCGTCCATGTGCAGCTTGAGGTGGCGGCGCTTGGCGATGGCGGCGATCGCCCGCACCTCCTCGACGCTGTACAGGGTGCCGAGTTCGGTGGCCTGGGTCAGCGACACCACCTTGGGTTTCGGATAGTGGATGTCGTTGCGCCGGGTCACCATGTGTTCGATGGCGTCGGGAGTGAGCTTGCCCAGGCGCGCGGCGGCGCTTTCGCTTTCCCCGACCAGCAGCTTGGAACCGTTGGAGAAGAACTCGGGCCCGCCGCATTCGTCGGTTTCGATATGGGCCACCGGCGAGCACAGCACGCTGTGGTAGCTCTGGCACATGGAGGCCAGCGCCAGCGAGTTGGCCGCCGTGCCGTTGAACACGAAGTACACATCGCAGTCGGTCTGGAACAGCTCGCGCAGCATGTCGCTGGCGCGCTGGGTCCACAGGTCGTTGCCGTAGGCGGGCTGGTGGCCGCTGGCATTGGCCTCGAGCAGCGATTGCAGCGCCGGCGGGCAGACCCCGGCAAGGTTGTCGCTGGCGAATTGCTGGCGCGATGGCGCGTCGGACGGGGCGAGACTTCGGGAGTGCATGCGGGGAATCCGGAAAGCCGGCCGCGTCGCGGCCATGGGCAATCCCTGCATTGTCTCCCGCCCGACGCCAGGGCTTCAAGGCCGCCGCCGGCCGCGGGGCGACCTGCGGCTACCCGCGCGCTCAGCTCGACAGCGCGCCCAGGTGGTCGAGGGCCTCGAGGACGGCGCTGGGGGCGACCCGCCGCGTCAGCGGGCGCGCCACTTCCTCCAGCAGCACCAGCTCGAGCATGCCCTGCGGGCCCGGGCGATCCACCGGAAGCAGTTCCAGCCAGCGCCCGGCGACCCCCCGCGGCATGCGCGTGGGCAGCCCGGCGCGCTCCAGCACCCGGCGCAGACGCTCGGCGCTGGAGGGGCTCTGCACAGCCAGATCCTCGCCCAGCGCGGCACTCAGGAACATGCCCAGGCCGACCGCCTCGCCATGCAGGTACTGCCCGTAGCCGACCAGCGATTCCAGCGCGCCGCCCAGGCGGGTGCCGAAGCTCAGCGGCGAAGGCGAGCGCTTGAGGCGGCGGTCGGCGGCCTCGATCTCGGCGCGCAGCTGGGGGTAGCGCTGCACCACGTGGGCGACGGCCGCGGAGTCGCGTGCCCGCAACGCCTCCAGGTGCGCCTCGATCCAGGAGAAGAACTCCGCATCGGCCACGGCCGCGCACTTGATGACCTCGGCCAGCCCGGCGGAGACCTCGCGCGGCGACTCCTGCTGTCCCTGCAGCATGTCGCGCATGCCCTGGCCCAGACGGGCGAACATCGAGCGCTTGCGTTCCGGCGGCGCCGCCGCGCCCTGCGCTTCGGGCGACGCGGCCGTGGCATCCGCGACGGCCGGGGTGGCGGGTTGCTGGCTGCGGTCGCTGCGCTGGCCGAAGCCACTGGACGGCGCATCGGGCAGGGGCGGGCGGCTGAGCGAGATGATCTCCGGCGCGATGGTCTCGGGTGCGATGGTTTCCGGCGCGACGGTTTCCGGCAACTGGGAACTGCCCTCCGGCGGGCCGATGTCCTCCAGCATGTCCAGGACTTCCTGCAGTTCCGGCAGCGGCTGCGCCGGGGCCTGCTCCGGCGCCGGCTGCTGCTCGGGCGGCGGGGCCGGCGCGGCGGGGGCCGCAGGCGGTGCGGCGGGCGACGTCTGCCTGCCCCGCGCAGTGGGGTCGCTGCGCTCGATCAGACCGAGCGCAGCCAGTTGCGCGAAGGATCGGGCTTCGATCCCGGTCGGGCCGAGCATGCCCAGCAGTTCCTCGTCGTCCCGCCGCCCGTCGATGAGCAGCAGCAGGTTGCGCAGCGGCCGGCTGAGCGGCGGCTGGCGGGTCTGCAGCGCCTGGCGTCCGGTTTCGGTCTTGCGGTGGGTCGAAGACATGCGGGGCGACTCGCTTGCGGGTCGTCTGGCTGTGCGTGGGGCGAGCCGACACCCTAATGTGGGGGGGTTCGAAGTGGATCTGGGGAAAACCCCGATTGCAACTGCGGGTCGATCAGAAGCGTTCCACCCAGGGGCGCAGCTCGATTTCCCAGCTCCAGGCGCTGCGCGGCTGGCGCAGCAGCTGTAGATAGCTGTGGGCGATGGCCGTCGGGTCGAGATGGGCGTCGGCCTGCGGGGCCGGGCCCCGGTTCGGGTGGGCAATGGCGCCGTCGATCACCACATGCGCGACATGCACCCCCTGCGGGGCGAGCTCGCGCGCCAGCGCCTGCGCCAGCCCGCGCTGGGCGAACTTGCCCATCGCGAACACCGAGGACTGGGGGAAGCCCTTGACGCTGGCCGAGGCGCCGGTGAACAGCAGGCAGCCGCGCCCCTGCGCCAGCATGCGCCTGGCCGCCTGCTGCGCCACCAGCAGCGCGCCCAGCGCGTTGACCTGCAGCGTCTGCGCCGCCTGCTCGGGATCGATGTCGGTGATTGCGCCGCGCAGCCGCGCGCCGGCGTTGTACACCACGACTTCCGGGCCGCGGGCATCGGTGGCGTCGAGGGTTTCGAACAGCGCCCGCACGTCCTCGGCACGGCCGGCATCGCAGCGCAGCGCGAGCGCGTCGATCTCGGCGGCCAGGCCCTGCAGGCGTTCGGGGTGTCGCGAGGCCAGCGCCACGCGCATGCCGGCCTCGGCGCGGAACACCCGCGCCAGCGCGGCGCTCAGCCCGTCGCCGGCGCCGACGATCAGGGCCAGGGAAGCTTCTGCCATGGAGATCTCCTGTGCATGTCCGGGGATGCCGAACTGTATCGGCTGCGCGTGGCAGGCGCTCGATGCCCGCCGCGGGCGCGGAACTTTTGCCGTTTGCGCTGGATCTATTGGACACAGGGCGGCGGTAGCCTGCGGCTGCGTAGTTGATGGCCATCAAGCGCGGTTGGGCCGCGCGCGCGCACCATGGCCTGATGGCGCAGGCGGCGTGCGGCGCAGGCCGCGCCCGGGAAGGCATGCTTGCAGGAGAAAGCAATGGAAGGCAAGGCGCAGCAGCAGGGCAAGGCAGGGCCGCCGCAGGCGGAGGCGACGGCGGCGCAGATCCGCGGCATCCTCGGCGAGATCGACGATGCCGCGATCAGCGAAATCCTGCGCCTGCGCCCCAGCCCCGCGCAGGTGCTGCAGGCGCGCACCTGGCTGGAGCGGCCGGCCGCCGAGCGCATTCCCGGGGAGTTCGAGCTGCACGGCATCGCGGCCCGGGTGTTCGACGTCCTGGATCAGGTCGAGCGCAGCTCCGCCCCCGACGTCGACCGCGACCGCGCATGAGCCGCATCGGCCACGCGCAGCCGCCAGGCCCCGCACGATGAGCACGCCGCCCCCTTCGCTACCCCCAGCGCCGCCAGCCCCGGAGGCCCTGCCGCCGGAGCAGCTGTACGCGCGCTGCGACACCTCGACCCTGGCCTTTCGCAGTACCGCGGAACTGGCGGCGACCACCGAGGTCGTCGGCCAGCAGCGGGCACTGGAGGCCATCGACCTGGCGCTGTCGATGCGCCAGCCGGGCTACAACCTGTTCGTGCTGGGGCCCGGCGGCAGCGGACGCCACTGCATCCTGCGGCGGCTGCTGGCTGAACACGCGGCGCGCCGCTCGACCCCCGACGACTGGTGCTATGTCAACCATTTCGCCGACCCGGGCACGCCGCGGTTGCTGCGTGTTCCGGCCGGGCGCGGAGCCAGGCTCGGGCAGGACATGGAAGGCTTCGTCACCGAGCTGGTGCGCGCGATTCCGGCCGCCTTCGACAGCGACCAGTACCAGGCGCGGGTCGAGGCCATCCACGGGGCCTACAAGCAGCGCGAGGACGGCGCGCTGCAGCAGCTGGGGGACGAGGCGGTGCGCGAGGGCATCGCGCTGATGCGCACGCCGCAGGGTTTCGTGTTCGCGCCGCTGAAGGATCACCAGGCGATGTCGCCGGCGGAGTTCGAGCAGCTGCCGCAGGAGCGCAAGGATCGCATCAGCGCGCTGATCGAAGGCTTCGGGCATCGCCTGGAGCAACTGATGCAGCAGCTGCCCCGCTGGCGCCGCGAAGTGCAGTCCCAGCTGCGCGAGGCCAACCGCGAGACCCTCGGGCTGGCCGCCGGGCACCTGATCGACGAGCTCAAGGCCCGGTACTCGGATCTGCCGCAGGTGCTGGAGTTCCTCGACGAGGTGATGCGCGACCTGCTCGAGGTCGGCGAGCAGCTGCGCGAGGAGTCGCGGGCCGGGGGCGGCCTGGCGGCGCTGATGTCCGCGGGCACCGTCTGGCCGGGGCGCTGGAAGGTCAATTCCCTGGTCAGCCACGAGGCCGGAGCCGCAGCGCCGGTGGTGTTCGAGGACAATCCCACCCACCCGAACCTGGTCGGCCGCATCGACCAGGTGGCACAGATGGGCACGCTGGTGACCCATTTCACCCTGATCAAGCCTGGCGCGCTGCATCGCGCCAACGGCGGCTACCTCGTGCTGGACGCGCTGAAGGTACTGACCCAGCCCTACGCCTGGGAAGGCCTGAAGCGCAGCCTGCGCGCGGCTCAGCTGCGCATCGAGAGCCTCGGGCAGGCCTGGGGGCTGGTCGGCTCGATCGCCCTCGAGCCGCAGGCCATGCCCCTGGATCTGAAGGTGATCCTGGTCGGCGAGCCCCGTCTGTACTACCTGCTGAAGCGGGCCGATCCCGAGTTCGCCGACCTGTTCCGCATCTGCGCCGAGTTCGACACCGATCTCGAGCGCGACACCCAGGGCGAGCAGCTGTACGCCGACTTCATCGCCACGCTGGCACGCGATGCCGGACTGCGCCCCTTCGACCGCGACGCCGTGGCGCGCCTGATCGAACATGGTGCGCGCCTGGCCGGCGATGCCCGGCGCCTGAGCGCCAGCCGCAGGCGACTGGCCGAGGTGCTGCAGGAGGCCGCGCACCAGGCCGAACAGGGCGCGCGCGACCAGGTCGGACGCGCCGATGTGGATGCCGCGCTGCAGGCGCGCGAGCGTCGCCTGGGGCGGCTGCGCAGCCGCCTGCAGGAGCAGATTCTGCGCGATACCTTGCTGATTTCCGTGCAGGGCGAGCGCGTCGGCCAGGTCAACGGCCTGGCCGTGCTGTCGCTGGACGACCAGGCCTTCGCCCACCCGGTGCGCATCAGCGCCACCGCGCGCGTCGGCGAGGCCGGGGTGGTGGACATCGAGCGCGAGAGCGAACTTGGCGGCGCGCTGCACTCCAAGGGAGTGATGATCCTGTCGTCCTTCCTCGGCGCGCGCTATGCGCGCTCGGTGCCGCTGTCGCTTTCGGCCAGCCTGGTGTTCGAGCAGTCCTACGGCCCGGTCGAGGGCGACAGCGCGTCGATGGCTGAGCTGTGCGCGCTGCTGTCGGATCTGGCGGGGCTGCCGCTGCGGCAGTCGGTGGCCATCACCGGATCGGTCAATCAGTTCGGGCAGGCACAGGCCATCGGCGCGGTCAACGAGAAGATCGAGGGCTTCTACGACATCTGCGCCGCGCGCGGACTCAGCGGCGACCAGGGCGTGCTGATTCCGCAGGCCAACGTGCAGCACCTGATGCTGCGCGAGGACGTCGTGCAGGCCTGCGCGCAGGGGCGCTTCCATGTCTGGCCGGTGCGCGATGTCGACCAGGCCATCGAAGGCCTGACCGGGGTGGCCGCGGGGGTGTTCGATGCGCGCGGCGTGGCGCCTTCCGGAACGGTCAACCAGCGCGTCGGCGCGGCGCTGGCCGAACTGGCGGACATCCGTCGCGCCTACAGCGCGCCGCAGGCGCGGCCGGCGGTGCCTGCCGAAGCCGCGGCGGCGCGCTGAGTCGCGCGGCGCGCTGCCTCAGGCGAGGCCGCGCGCGTGCAGCCCGCGGCTGCTGCGCGCCAGCGCCCAGGCGCCCAGCACCGCCGCCATGGCGATCGCGCCGAAGCTGCGGAATTCGGCCACCTCCAGCGCCGCCGCCGCCGCGCAGGCCAGGGTGGCGCTGAGGTTGATCGCGCAGGACACCCAGGCCACGCGCAGGCCCATGCGTTGCTGCGCGCGATCCAGCACGCTGCGGTACAGCGGCGCCAGCAGCATCCCGGCGGCCAGCATGAACACGCCGAACAGGCCGACGACCAGCGTGGGCGGTGCCTGCAGCAGCGCCGCCACCAGGGTGGCGGCGACGCCGCCGACGCAGGCCTGCAGCGACCAGCCGAGCAGCAGGGCGCGCGGGTACAGGCGCAGCAGGCGGTCGCCCAGGCGCGTGCCGGCGACATAGGCGGTGCAGGCGTAGATCTGGGCCCACACGAAGGCCGCGCTGCCGTCGTCGCCGCTGCGCAGGATGAAGGGGCCGCTGACCACCCAAACGACCATCACGGTGAACACCAGGCACCACACGCCCAGCAGGCACATCAGCGGTGCGTTGCGCAGCAGGCCCAGGTAGTCGCGGGTCACGCGCCGCGCCGAAAGCGGCTGGGCGCCGTCGGCGTCCACGGTCTCGGGCGTCCAGTGCCGCAGCAGCGGGAGCATGGCCGCGCCGGCCAGCGCGAGCAGCGCGAACATCGCCTGCCACGGCGCCAGCTCCATCAGCAGCGCGCCCAGCGCCGGGCCCAGCGCGGGCGCGAGCAGGGTGATGCTGCTGATCCAGGCCTGGATGCGGATGGCGCTGCGCGACTCGAAGCATTCGTGGATCGCCGCATAGCCTGCATTGAGGGCCCAGACCCCGGCGCAGCCCTGCAGCACGCGCACGGCGAGGAAGGCCTCGAAGCGCGGCATCAGCGCGCAGCCGAGGCTGGCCAGCGCGAACACCACGACTCCGGCCAGCAGCACGACCCGCCGCCCGAGGCGATCCGAGACCGGGCCGGTCACCAGTTGCACCAGCGCCGCGCCCAGCGACCATGCGGCCACGCTCATCTGGGCCGAGGACTGGCCGACGCCGAAGGATCCCTGCATGCGCGGAAGCGCCGGCAGGTACATGTCCTGCGACAGATAGACGACGATTTCCAGCAGCACCAGCGCGAGCGGGAATCGCCACCAGGGGGCCAGCTGTGCTGCGGCGGGCATGGTCGGGCCTCGGCAAGGTCTGGCCGCTGGCGGCGCAAGGGTGGGCGGGCGTGTCGGGGTGTCGGGGTGTTGCGGGATGCTGCGGATGCTGCGGGCGCAACGGGTGCTGCGCATGCGTTGCGTTGGGTGGATTGTGCGCAGCGCGCGTGCCGCGCGCTGCGCCCTGCGGCAAGGCCCCAGTCGGACTCAGGTCTTCGCCCGGGGGGCCGGGTGGCTGCGGCGCGGGGTCTCGCGCGCGCCCTTGTGGTCCTTCTGGCCGGCGTTGTCGTGGCGCCCGGCGACGGCCTGGGCGGCCGCCTTCTCGCGTTCGCGCTCGGGGTCGCGGGTCTGCGCGCGCAGTTCGCCAGGGGCCTTGGGCGAGAGGGCGCGGCTGCGCGGGGGTCTGGTGGCTGGGCTCATGCGTGGCTCCATCGGCTGCGGGGCGGCACCGCGCCGCCCCTGCCGCCGACGATACGCAGGCCTCGGCTGCGGCGCGCAGGCGCACGCGCCGCGACCTTGACCGGGATGCGCCTCAGAAGGCCATGAGCCCGGTCTGCGCGCGTCCGAGGATCAGCGCGTGCACGTCGTGGGTTCCTTCGTAGGTGTTGACCACCTCGAGGTTCAGCAGGTGGCGGATGACGCCGTATTCATCGCTGATGCCGTTGCCTCCGAGCATGTCGCGCGCGGCGCGCGCGATGTCCAGTGCCTTGCCCGCCGAGTTGCGCTTGAGCATGGAGGTGATCTCGGGCGCGTCGTCGCCGCTGTCCTTCAGCCGACCCAGGCGCAGGCAGGCCTGCAGTCCGAGGGCGATCTCGGTCTGCATGTCGGCGAGCTTCTTCTGGATCAGCTGGTTGGCCGCCAGCGGGCGGCCGAACTGCTGGCGCGCGAGGGTGTAGTCGCGCGCCGTCGTCCAGCAGGACTCGGCGGCGCCCAGCGCGCCCCAGGCGATTCCGTAGCGCGCCGAGTTCAGGCAGGTGAACGGTCCCTTGAGCCCCTCGACCCCGGGCAGCTCGTGGTCCGCGGGCACGAACACGTCGTCCATCACGATCTGCCCGGTGACCGAGGCGCGCAGGCCGAGCTTGCCCTCGATCTTGGGGGTCGACAGTCCGCGCATCGAGCGCTCGAGCAGGTAGCCGCGCACGGCACCGGAATCGTTGCGCGCCCACACCAGCAGCAGATCCGCGATGGGGGCGTTGCTGATCCAGGTCTTGCTTCCGCGCAGGCGGAAGCCCCCGGGCACCGCCTGCGCGCGGGTGCTCATGCCGGCGGGGTCGGAGCCGTGGTCGGGCTCGGTCAGCCCGAAGCAGCCTATGCATTCGCCGCTGGCCAGCCCTGGCAGGTACCGCGCGCGCTGCTGCGCGCTGCCGAAGGCGTGGATGGGCAGCATGACCAGCGAGGATTGCACGCTGATCATCGAGCGGTAGCCGGAATCGACGCGCTCGACCTCGCGCGCCAGCAGTCCGTAGCACACCTGGTTCAGGCCCGCGCCGGCGGATTCGGCGGGCAGGCTGCTGCCGAGCAGCCCGAGCGCGCCAAAGGCGCGGAACAGGCCGCGATCCACCACCTGTTCCCGGAAATCGCGCAGCACACGGGGCTGCAGTTCGCGTTGGCAGAAGTCGGCGGTGGCGTCGCGGATGGCGCGCTCCTGCTCGTCGAGCTGGAGTTCCAGGCGCAGCGGATCCTGCCAGTGGAAGCGGGTCGGGGACATGGCGGAAGGAAGGTTGGAGAAGGGCGGGACGCTGCCGGCGAGCACCGCGGGGATTGCGCATTCTTCGACCCGCCGTCGCGCGCTGTCAATGTCGGCAGGCATGCTGCGCGGGCGCAAGGAAGCGGCGCGCGGTGGCGGGGCCGCGGGTCGCAGCGCTCCTACGATCGCCGGCAGGCCCGCGCTTGTGCGGCGTTCGGCCACGCCATGCCGCAGACCACCGACGCCTCCGGGCCCGACGAGGAACTGCAGCGCCGGGTGCTCGACCTCACCCGCGCGTTGTGGCAGGAGATCGACCCGCGCGCGGCCACGGCCGGCCTGGACGCGCACACCTCGCTGCAACGCGAGATCGGCCTCGACAGCCTGGCCCGCGCCGAATTGCTGCTGCGGGTGGAACGCGCGCTGGATCGACGCCTGCCGGCGGGAGCGCTGGCCGAGATCGATTGCGTGCACGACATCGTGCAGCGCCTGCGCGGTGCCGCACCGGGCGCGGCGCCGGCCACGGCGCGCGCCGCTACCTTCGAGCGCGTGCCCGAAGCTTCGCCGCGGCATGTGCGTACCCTTCCCGAGCTGCTGCAGTGGCATGTGCGCATGCATGCCGAGCGCGTGCAGCTGGTGTTGCTGTCGGAAGCCGGGGAGCAGCCTCTGCGCTACGCGCAGTTGCAGCAGGGCGCGAGCCGGGTCGCTGCGTGGCTGCAGCGGCGCGGCGTGGAGCCGGGGCAGGCGGTGGCTCTGATGCTGCCGACCTGCATGGCCTATTTCCCGGCTTATCTGGGCATCCTGCTGGCCGGCGCGGTGCCGATTCCGATCTATCCCCCCGCGCGGCCCCAGGAGGTCGAGGATCATGTGCGCCGGCATGCGGCGATTCTCGACAACGCACAGGCCGTGCTGCTGCTGGGTACACCGCAGCTGATGCCGGTGGCCAGGCTGCTGCGCGCGCTGGTGCCGTCGCTGCGCGGGGTGGCGGACGTGCAGGATGGGCTGCGCGGCCCGCAGCGCGCGGCGCGGCCGGTGCCTGTCGAGCCGGGCGACACGGCCTTCATCCAGTACACCTCGGGCAGCACCGGGGCACCGAAGGGGGTGGTGCTCAGCCATGCCAACCTGCTGGCGAACATCCGCGCCATCGGGCAGGTCGCCGGGCTGCGCGACGACGATGTGTTCGTGAGCTGGCTTCCGCTGTACCACGACATGGGTCTGATCGCCGCATGGCTGGCCAGCCTGTACCACGCGCGGCCGCTGGTACTGCTGTCGCCGACGGACTTTCTGCAGCGCCCGCAGGCCTGGCTGTGGGCCATCCACCGCTGGCGCGGCACCCTGAGCGCGGCGCCGAACTTCGCCTTCGAGCTGTGCCTGCGGCACACCGATGAGGCGGCCCTGCGCGGACTCGACCTGGGCAGCCTGCGCCTGCTGGTCAGTGGCGCCGAGCCGGTGCGCGCCGCGACGCTGGAGCGATTCGCCGAGCGCTTCGCGCGCTACGGCCTGCGCCGGCAGGCCTTGACCCCGGCCTACGGTCTGGCCGAGTGCACGGTCGGGCTGCTGGTGTCGCCGACGGGGCGCGGGCCGCGCATCGACAGCATCCGGCGCGAGCCCTTCGTCCGCGAGCGGCGCGCCGAACCGGACGCCGCGGGCGAGCCCCATGCCCTGCGCTTCGTCAGCTGCGGGCAGCCACTGCCGGGGCACGAGGTGCGCCTGGTCGATGCGCAGGGGCGCGAAGTCGGCGAGCGCATCGAGGGCATGCTGCAGTTCCGCGGCCCCTCGGCGACCGCGGGCTACTGGCGCAACCCGGAGCGCACGCGCGAGCTGCAGCGCGGCGACGGCTGGCTCGACAGCGGGGATCTGGCCTACCGTGCCGACGGGGAGTACTTCCTCACCGGGCGGGCGAAGGATCTGATCATCCGCGGCGGGCGCCACCTCGACCCCGAGGAGATCGAGGATGTGGTCGCCGAGGTTCCGGGGCTGCACGCGGGGCGGGTGGTGGCCTTCGGGGTCTCCGACCCGCGCAGCGGCACCGAGCGCCTGGTGATCGCGGCGGAGGTTCCGGGCCTTGATCCGGCCATGCGCGCAGCCGTGCACGCGCGCATGGCCGAACGCCTGGCCGGCCGCCTCGGCGAGGGCGCCGACGAGGTGCTGCTGCTGCCCGCGGGCAGCGTGCTCAAGACCCCCAGCGGCAAGCAGCGGCGCGCCGCGATGCGCGAGCTGTATCTGGGCGGCGGCCTGGGCAGGCCGCCGCCCGGCGC
>JAJZEC010000107.1 GCA_021805825.1 Pseudomonadota bacterium | reverse complement strand
GCGCCGCGGCCCGGCGCTCCGCGCGGTCGTCGGCCTGCGCGGGCGTATCGGCCGCGGCCGGCTGCGCCCCCGCCATGGCCTCGGCGCCCGCGCGCATCACGTCGCCCATGCGGCCGGCGAACTGCCCGAGATCGACGTTCATCGTCTGCAGGGTCGACAGCGTCATGCGCTGCACCTCCAGCGCCTGGATGGTCGCTTGCGTGAGGCGCACATTGGCCTCCAGCCACTGCAGCACCGAGCGCAGCTCGACAATCTTGCGCTCGAGCTCCTCCGGATCCAGCGTCGGCGCCATCCAGTTGGCAAAACCCGAAGGCATGCCGGAACCCTTGAGCAGGCTCTGGAAAAATTCGATCCCGGGGTGTCCGGGGTTGGACTGGAAGGGATTCATGCGTCGAGGCCCCGGCGCGAGACGGGGGGCAAAGTGTGGAAGGATCGGCCCAGCATAGCGTCATCGCCCGCGGCTGATAAGCCCCGCCAGACGCTGTCCCTGCAGCACCGACTGCGCAAGTCAGTGCGCAGCCGCACAATACGCGGATGCACCATCGATCCTCAAGCCGCTCCCCGCGCCTGGCAGTCGTCGCGCTGCTGCGTCGCTGGCTGCCGACGCTGGCGTGTGCGCTGGCCGCATGCACCCTCGCGGTGGCCGCCGCCGCAGCGGCCGCCAGCGGCTCGACGGGCCCGCAGGCGGCCACCGCGGCGTGGCCGGCATCGACACGGCTGCAATACCGCCTGCACGGCAGCTACCTCGTGCCCTTGCAGGGCAGCGGCGCGCTCGAGTGGCAGCGCGACGGCGCCCACTACCGGCTGCGGCTGTCCGGTTCGGCGTGGGTCAGCGTGTCCTACACCAGCAGCGGAACCATCGACGGTTCCTGGCTGGCGCCGCAGGCCTATGCCGAGCAGGTGATGCTCAAGCGCAAGACCGTGCGCTTCGATCGCTCAGCCGGGCTGCTGCGCTTTTCGGCGACCTCGGCAACCGCTCCGATCGCCCCGCACATGCAGGACAGCGCCAGCGTGTTCATGCAACTGGCGCAATGGCTGCGCAGCCGCCCCCAGGACTTCGTCGCCGGGCGCAGGCTGCACCTGCAGGTCGCGCGGCCCAGCGGAACCACGACCTGGGATTTCCGTGTCGTCGGCCTGCAGCCGCTGGACACCGGCGCCGGCCCGCTGCGCTGCTGGCACCTGGCCTACGACCCCCCCGCGCACGCCGACCTGGGCGCCCAGGTGTGGCTGGCGCCAGCATTGCACGGCCTGCCGGTCCAGATCCTGCTGCGACACAGCGCCGACGAATACCTCGAATTCAGCCTCGCCGGCCCGCCGCAGCCGCTGAGCAAGCCCGCTCCCGCCCCTTGAATTCGCCACGCCGGCCCTCATTCTGGGTGTCATGCAGGCCCGAGCGGCCGGCACCGGCGCATTCCACCCGACGAGGATCGCAATGCACACCATCATCTACGATTCCGACTCCTTCAGCGTGTTCCAGCTCGATTGGGAACATGCCGCCGACGCGCGGCAGGATCCGCGCTCGCCGCATGGCGGTTTCGAGATTGTCGACAAGTTCGCGCGCAAGGAGATCTTCCTCGAGGGCCCGATCGCCGACGGCTTTCGCCAACATGTGCGCAATCTGATGGAAGCCTCCCCGTCGAGCGACGACATCGACGAATTCCTGGATGGATTTTCTGCGTTGTCCAGACAGAATCTCCACGCGCACTGAGGAGCGCAGCGAGGAATTGCCGCAAAACCTTGTTTTGCGTCAAAGCGAGGCGTCGTCCAGGCCATAGACTGGCCCGTCATGAACGCCATCGCCTACCCTTCCGCCGTGCCTCCGCGGCAGGTCTCGCTCCCGCAATCCGCCCCGGCAGACACCATGGTGCGCGTCCTCAAGGCGCTGGCGCACCGGGAACGCCTGGCCATCCTCTGCCTGCTGCTCGACGGAGAGATGTGCGTGCGCGACCTCGAACAGGGCGTGGGCATGCGCCAGGCGGCGTTGTCGCAGCAACTCTCGCGGCTGCGCGCCGAAAACATCGTTGAAGCCGTGCGAAATGGCCGTTTCATGATGTACCGCCTCAAGTCGGCCCAGGTGCAGTCGGTGGTGCGCGCCATCTGCCGCGAGCTGTCGGCCTCCTGAAGGCCACAGCAGCCCTGCCGGGCGCGATCCGCCGCCCCCCCCCAGGCCCACCTTGCGCGGCCGCCTTGCGGGCCGCGCTGGCCCGCGATCGCCGACGCGGGTGGCCCCAAGACCCTCCGGGTCGCTCGGGGTCGCGCTACAGTACGGCGCCATGAACATCGTGATCCTGGATGATTTCCAAGACGCCGTGCGCAAGCTGGACTGCTTCGAGCGTCTTGCGGGCCACGAGGTCAAGGTCTTCAACAACAACGTCAAGGGTGCCGGACAGCTGGCGTTGCGGCTGCGCGATGCGCAGGCGGTGGTGCTCAACCGGGAGCGCACCGCGCTCAACGACGCCGTGCTCGCCCGGTGCCCCAAGCTGCGCCTGGTGGTGCAGACCGGGCGCCTCGGCCCGCATGTCGACCTCCAGGCCTGCACGCGCCTGGGCATCGCGGTGTTGGAGGGCAGCACCGACCCCGCGCCCGCGGCCGAATTCACCTGGGCGCTGATCATGGCCGCGATGCGCCGCATTCCGCAGTACGTGGCCAGCCTGAAGCAGGGCGCATGGCAGCAGTCGGGGCTGAAGACCCAATCCATGCCGGTGAACTTCGGTCTCGGCCAGCGCATGGCCGGGAAGATTCTGGGCATCTGGGGCTACGGCCGCGTCGGCCGACTGGTCGCCGGCTACGGTCGGGCCTTCGGCATGCGGGTGCTGGTGTGGGGCAGCGAAGAGTCCCTGCGCCGTGCGCAGGCCGACGGAATGGTGGCCGCG
>JAJZEC010000106.1 GCA_021805825.1 Pseudomonadota bacterium | reverse complement strand
GTGCGTAAAGCGGCACGATGCGCTCTCGCAGCACGGTGGTCAGGCGCGACTTCACCGGCCGCAGCCTGGCGCTCGGCACGCGAACCGTCTCCTCGACTGCGTCCATCGGCACGCCGAAGATCTGCCCGTCGGTTTCGATGATCATCACGTGCGAGACGGCCATCGACAACGGCAGCGACAGCCGCACCGTGCTGCCCTGGCCAAGCAGGCTGCGCAGTTCCACGCTGCCGCCGATGCGTTCCATCGCGCTGCGCACGACGTCCATGCCGACGCCACGCCCGGACAGGTCGCTGACCTGCTCGGCGGTGGAAAAGCCGGCCGCGAACACCAGGTTGATCGCATCCCGGTCGCTCAGCCTGGCCAGCGCCGCATCGTCGATCAACCCCTTCTCGTAGGCTTTGCGCTTGACGCGTTCAGGGTCGATTCCGCGACCGTCGTCGCTGACCTCGATCAGCACGCGGTCCGATTCCTGCGTCGCCACGATGCGCAGCGTGCCGGCCAGCGGCTTGCCTGCGGCGCGCCGTTGCTGCGGATCCTCGATGCCATGGTCCAGGCTGTTGCGCACGAGATGGATCAGCGGATCGGCCAGCGCCTCGACGACGTTCTTGTCGGCCTCGGTCTGCTCGCCTTCGAGCTGCAGGTTGATTTCCTTGCCGAGCTTGTGGGCGATGTCGCGCACCAGCCGCGGAAAGCGCTGGAAAATCACCGACACCGGCATCATGCGCACCTGCATGATCGCGTCCTGCATTTCCTCGGCGATGCGGTTGATCACCGCGTACTGGGCCTTGATTTCCCGCGCCAGGTCCCTGCCGCTGCCCTGGCGCTCGGCGCGGTCGGCGAGGTACGGCAGCGCGTTTTTCGCCACCACCATTTCGCCGATCAGGTTCATCAGGTAGTCGACCTTGCCCTGCTCGACCTTGAGTACCTTGCTCGTCGTCGCGTCCTCGGCACGCCGCCCGAAGCGGGTGTCCGGGCTGCCGTCGGCGGCCGGGGCCGGGACGGATGGCGCCACTGCCCAGGCTGGCCTGACCGCTGCGCCGCCCGCCAGCGGTTGCAGCACACCGCTTGCGCGCGCCCAGTCGCGCAACGCGGCCGCGCTGGCGTCGCGCTGCGCCGTCTGCAATGCCTGCTGCAGCCCCGGCGCGTCGCCGCTGAATCGGGCCAGAACTGCGGCGCAGGCAGCCAGGCGGCCGTCCAGCCACGGCACGTCGTCCGGCAGTTCGAGGATTTGCTGCTGGGTGCGCAAAATGTCCAGCGCGTGCACGTCGAGGTCCGGCGCGGGCTGCGCCGGCTGCACTGGATGCGACGCGGTGGCCGGCGCCCCCGGGCTCGCGGCGTGCTCCGGGTCGAGCGCGCCGGCCGCCTGCTCCATTGCGGGCGAGGCGCCCGACTGAGGCCAACGCGGGGCGCAGCGCGCGCCGATGGCCTGCAACAGCGCGGCGATTTCGGCGTGCGAGCCGCGCGCGTCACCGGCCAGCAGCAGCAGCCAGCGCAGCGCCGAACCCAGCCAGCTGTCGGGAGCCGAGAGCTCGGCCAGGCTCTGCGCGCTGGCGCGCAACGCGTCGAGCTCGCCGTGCTCCAGGCTCTGCGTGGCATGGGTGGCGAATTCGGCGCAAACGCCCGCGTCGCTGTCGCCGCCCTGCACGACGACCAGGTCCAGCGCGTGCACGGTCACGCACGCGAGCTGTTCGGGCACGTAGCGGAAATGGTCCCGCACCGCGTCGGCGGGTCCGACCCCGAGCACTTCGAAGTCGACGATGCAGCGGTAACAGTCGAACGGCACGCCGGGCTGTGCAGCCGGCTCGCGCAGCCGCGCATGCCCCCACAGCAGCCCGGGCACCGTGCGCGCCAGCTGGAACGGATCCTCGCCCTTGAAAAAGCACTGTTCCTCGGGCTGGTAGCGCAGCGCGAACAGGGCCTCGCCATCGCGCCTGACGCGCGCGAACGCGACCAGCCGTACGTCCTCGGGAACCACGCCGAGTTCGAACGGCGGCGCTGCGGCCGGATCGCCGCCGCCCGGCGCGGGCACCGCAGCCCCGGTTGCGGCAGCATCGGCGGCGGCCGGATCGGGTACGCCCGACTCCGGCGGGGCCGTCCGCGCGATCAGCGCGCGCAGACGCAGCGCCTGCTGCTGCGCCTGCGCACTGCAGTCGCCCGACAACGCTTCGGTACGCTCGACTTCGTCGAGCATGCGAGCGACGAGGTCCATCGCGTCGAGCAGGCTGTCGGCCAGCGCGCGGGAATAGTCGACGCGGCCGTCGCGCACGGCGTCCATCAGGTCCTCGCTGGCATGCAGCACGCGGGTCATGTCGGCGAACGCGAACAGCCCGCTGTTCCCCTTCAGGGTGTGCACCATGCGGAACAGGTCCTTGACCAGGTCCGCGTCGTGCGGCCGCTCCTCCATCGCGATCAGGCGACCCGAGATGCCCTCGAGGAACTCGCGCGCCTCGACAATGAACTGTTCGAGCAGGGCGTTCATCGTGTGCCCTCCTCGCCGAGCAGCCGCCGGCAGTAGGCGACGAGGTCGTCGGGACGGATCGGTTTGACCACGTACAGGCTGGCGCCGGCCTGCAGGCCGCGCAGCCGGTCGCCGCTTTGCGCCTCGGTGGAGACCATGATCGCCGGCGCCTGCGCCAGCGGCAGCGCGCGCAACTGCTGCAGCAAGCCGTAGCCGTCGAGCTTGGGCATGTTGACGTCGACCAGGTACAGATCGAACACGGTCTCGCCCTGCGCCTTTTCCAGCGCCTCCAGGCCGTTGACGGCCTCGTCCACGACCCAGCCCTGGCCTTCCAGCACCGTGCGGTGATACATGCGGACGGTGGCTGCGTCGTCGACCACCAGGATGTGCTTGGCCATCACGCCTCCTCGGGCCGTTGGTACAC
>JAJZEC010000056.1 GCA_021805825.1 Pseudomonadota bacterium | reverse complement strand
TGGTGGGCATAGGCACCGATTGGACCTTGGCCATCAGCTCGCCGTGGCCGAGGGTGACGTCGAAGAAGAACTTGAGCCCGCTCAGCGTCGAGTTGATCGTCGCTGGCGTTGCGCCCTGGTCGACCAGATCCAGCTGGAAGCGGCGCAGATCCTCGGCCGTGGCGGTGTCGGGCGATCGGCCCAGGAACGCGGCGAACCTGCGCACGCCGCGCACATACCCCGTCCGCGTCTTGGCGCCGAGCTTGCGCATGCGCATGTCGTCGAGCATGCGCTGACGCAGCGGCGAAACCACCGGATCGCTTGTGTTCATGGTGATTCTCCTGTCGAGGACCGAGGCCGATTGCCTCTGTCTCCAACATAGGAATCACCACTCCTCCGAACCTGCGCAACCCCTCCCGGAGCGCCTACCGCGAGAGCGGTTTAGTCCTTGGCCGAGGTGTCGACACCCGACCAACGACGGGAGGTCGGCGTGAACAGTCGCTCGGCATGACACATGGCGATGACTGCAGTGGCAAGGCAGCGACCTCCCGTCAGCCACCTTGGCGCGACTCAAACCAACCGGCCGTCACGGAAGCCGGGGCGGTGCAGTCGGCCAATCGTATCCCGTCATTAAAGAGCCATGATCGCGTTCTGTTTTCCGGAGTCGGCTGGCGTGCGTGAGCTTGCGCGACATCATGGATCCACATCCCGCAGGGCCGCGATACTCATCGAGTGTCGATGCCTGTCCCGAGGCCAAGCAGCCTCAGCCGGCCCGACGAAGCGACGGTTCGCTACCGGTCCCTTGCGTGAGGGCCTGAGATCGGGAGCGCATTGCAGCAGGCCCGCAAGGAAGGAAACATCATGGCTCTGGTGAAATGGGATCCCTGGCAGGACATTGAGGACATGTTCGGCCGCTACAGGCGGGCAGTCGGCTGGCCGCGGCGCACGCAAAGAGGCAGTGAATTGCCGGCCGTTGCCGACTGGTCCCCGCAGGTGGATATTGCCGAGACCCCCGAGGCGTTCGTGATCAAGGCCGAAATCCCCGAAGTACGCAAGGAGGATGTCAAGATCACCATCGACGACGGCATGGTCACGCTGCAGGGTGAGCGCCGGCAGGAGAAGGAGGAAAAGGACAAGACCTTTCACCGCATCGAACGCTTCTATGGCAATTTCAGCCGCAGCTTCTCGCTGCCGGAAAACGTCAAGGTCGATGGCGCGAAGGCGTCGTTCAGGGACGGGGTGCTGACGCTGGAGATTCCGAAGACGGGCGAAGCAAAGCCGAAGGCTGTCGAAGTCCGGGTCGATTGACCCAGGTGGCCGAAGACCGCTGGACATGGCAGCGCCTGCAGTCCGCGCAGTGCCAGATGGACAGGAAAGACGAATCCGCGACATGCCCGAAGCAGCAAGCTGCGAACCTCGACAGGGCGATGCGCTCGTCGTCGTCGATGTGCAGAACGACTTCCTGCCCGGTGGCAGCCTGGCAGTGCCCGGCGGCGATGCCGTGGTGGCGCCGTTGAACGCATGGCTGGGCCGCTTTGCCGCTGGAGGCCTGCCGGTGGTTGCGACACGCGACTGGCATCCGGCCAACCACTGCTCGTTTGCCGCACAGGGCGGCGCCTGGCCAGCGCACTGCGTCGCCGGCACCCCGGGCGCGCATTTCGCCGCGCTGCTCGCGCTTCCGGCGGGTGCCATCGTGGTGTCGAAGGCGACGAGCGCGGAGGCGGATACGTACTCTGCATTTTCCGGCACGAAGTTGCACGAGCGCCTGCGGGATCTGGGCATCAAGCGGCTGTTCGTCGGCGGGTTGGCCGCCGAGTACTGCGTGCTGCACACCGTGCGCGATGCGCTGGCACTGGGCTATCGCGTCGTGCTGCTGCGGGCCTGCATTCGCGCTGTCAACTTGAATGCCGGCGACGGCGAACGCGCCATTTCGGCAATGCGCCGGGGTGGGGCGGTGATTCTGGAGGGTTGACCTTGCGTGCTTCGGACTGCAGCGCCTTGCTCACCGATCTCTATCAGCTGACCATGCTCCAGGTCTATTACGAACGGGGCATGAACCAGACGGCTGTGTTCGAGTTCTTCGTCCGCAAGTTGCCCCCAGAGCGCAATTACCTCGTCGCCGCCGGGCTCGAGCAGGTGCTCGATTTTCTGGAGAACCTGCATTTCACCGCGGATGAAATCGACTGGCTCGCCGCTTGCGGACGCTTCGATGGCAAATTCATCGACGCGCTCGCGGGGTTGCGCTTCACCGGCGCCGTGCAGGCGATGCCCGAGGGTACGCCGTTTTTCCCCGATGAACCCATCCTGCGCGTCGTGGCCCCGCTGCGCGAGGCCCAGTTCGTCGAGACGCGGGTGATCAACCTGTTGCAGTTCCAGACACTGGTCGCTTCCAAGGCCGCGCGCGTGCGCCACGCCGCCGCCGACAGGCTGCTCGTCGACTTCGGCCTGCGCCGTGCGCATGGCGCCGAGGCGGGCCTGCTGTCCGCGAGGGCGAGCTATCTGGCAGGCTTCGACGGGACCTCCAACGTGCTCGCGGGCATGCGCTGGGGTATCCCGCTTTACGGCACGATGGCCCACTCGTTCATCCAGGCGCACGACGAGGAACTGGCGGCCTTCGACGACTTCGCGCGCTGCAATCCGCAAGCCACGACGCTGCTGATCGACACCTACGACACCGAGGCCGCAGCCGCAGCGATCGTGCCACTGGCGAACAGGCTTGCCGCCGACGGCATCGCCGTACAGGCGGTGCGCATCGATAGCGGCGACCTCGGCGACCACGCCAGAAAGGTGCGCGCGATCCTGGATGCCGGTGGGCGGCCCGAAATCCGAATCTTCGCCAGCGGCAATCTCGACGAGTACCTGGTGCGGCGACTGGTTTCCGAGGGAGCGCCGATCGACGGCTTCGGGGTCGGCACGCGCATGAACACCTCGGCCGACCACCCTTATCTCGACTGCGCCTACAAGCTGCAGGAGTACGCGGGCGCGGCGCGACGCAAGCGATCGGAAGGCAAGGCCACCTGGCCGGGCCGCAAGCAGGTGTTTCGCCGCATCGATGCCGCGGGGCGTCTGGTCGGCGACACGCTGACACTCGAGGCCGAGAGCGCCCCCGGGGAGTCTCTATTGCATACCGTCATGCGCGAGGGGCGGCGCATCGCCGAGTCGCCGCCGCTGGCGCAGGTGCGCGCCTACGCGCAACGCCAACGGGCCATGTTGCCCGACGCGCTGCACCACGTCGAGGCCGCGGCCGCGTATCCGGTGGAGATCGCCGAGGCGCTGCGCGAACTGGCGCGTCAGATCGATGCGAGGATGCACTGAATGCCCATCCACAACGCCGCCGTTGCCGCGGCATTTGCCGAAATCGCCGATCTGCTGGAGATCGAGCAGGCCAATCCGTTTCGGATCCGCGCCTACCGCAATGCCGCGCGCACCGTCAGCGAGCTTGGCAGCGAACTGCGGACAACTGTCGAGCGTGGCGAGCGTCTGCCAAAGTTACCTGGAATCGGTGAGGATTTGTCGGCCAAGATCCGCGAGATCCTCATCACTGGAAAATGCCGGGCTCTTCAGAAGCTGCGCGGCGAGATCCCGCCGGCGATCGCCGAATTGCTGCATGTGCCTGGTCTGGGGCCGAAGCGCGCCGCGCAGCTGTGGCACGAACTCGACGTCGAGACGCTGGACCAGCTCGTCGCCGCTGCGCGCGCGGGACGCATCCGCGACCTGGCAGGCTTTGGCGCGAAGACGCAGGCCAACATCCTGGTGGCGGCGCAGGCACACCTCTCCCAGACGCGTCGAGTGCCACGCGAGGCCGCCCGGCGAAAGGCCGAGCCGCTGCTCGCCTGGATGGCCGGCTCGCCGAGTGTCGAGACCATCGATGTCGCCGGCAGCTTCCGCCGCGGCAGCGCCACCGTCGGCGACCTCGACATCGTGGTCGTCGCAACGGACCGGGCTGCCGTGACGCACCGCTTCGTCGCCTATCCCGAGACCGCACAGGTGCTCGCAGCAGGCCCGGCACGGGCCAGCATCGTTCTTGACGGGGGGTTGCAGGTCGATCTTCGCGTCGTGCCTGCCGAGTCCCGAGGCGCGGCGCTGTGCTATTTCACGGGCTCGAAGGCGCACAACATCGCGCTGCGGCGCCTGGCCCGTGCGCGCGGGCTCAAACTCAACGAGTACGGCGTTTTTCGCGGAAGTGAGCGCATCGCTGGAGCGACGGAGGAGGAAGTCTATCGCACGCTCGGGCTGCAGTGGATCGCCCCCGAATTGCGCGAGGGGCGGGGTGAAATCAAGGCGGCACAGCTGTCAGCGCGGATGCCATCGTGAACTGGGAGACCTTTCCCCACGAGGCCGATGTCGGAGTGCGCGGCACCGGAGCAACTAAGGCCGAGGCCTTCGCCGGTGCGGCGACTGCGCTGACAGCCGTCGTCTGCGATCCGGCGAAGGTCGGTGCAGGAAAATCGGTACGCATCGAATGCGAGGCTCCCGACGACGAGATCCTGCTGCTCGATTGGCTCAATGCGTTGATCTACGAGATGGCGACTCGGCATCTTCTGTTTTCGCGCTTTGCCATCCGTATCGAAGGACATCGCTTGAGCGCGACCGCCAGGGGCGAGCCGGTCGATGTGGCGCGCCATCAGCCGGCGGCTGAGATCAAAGCAGCGTCGCCGTGCGAGCTTTCGGTGCGACATGAACCGGAAGGACGCTGGCTCGCACAGTGCGTCGTCGATGTCTAAGGCCTTTCAACGCTCGGTGATGATCGCCGTGGAGACGATGCTGTGGAGGTAAACAAGCTCAAACAGCGCAGTGATTACGAATGGGAATTGACCAAGCTTCGGCGCATGCGCGTGCCGGGCATTGTCTATGCCTCGCGCGCGCTAGTGGAGGTGATGGATGACAAAGTAGCGGAGCAGATCGCCAACGTTGCGTCGCTCCCTGGTATTGTCGCTGCGTGCTACGCGATGCCTGACGCGCATTGGGGCTACGGTTTTCCTATCGGGGGTGTCGCCGCCTTCGATGCCGACGAAGGCGGCGTGGTGTCAGCCGGCGGGGTCGGCTTTGACATTTCATGCGGCGTGCGCGCGCTGCACACCGGCCTCAAGCGCATTGATATAGAGCGCGAGAAGAAGACTCTGGCCGATCTGCTATTCGCGCGCATTCCAGCTGGTGTTGGAAGCACCGGCAGCCTGCGCCTGGATGCGAAAGGAATGGACGCGATGCTCAAGGGGGGCGCACGCTGGGCCGTCGAGCAAGGTTTTGGCGGCGCGGCCGACCTAACGCTCATCGAGGACCGGGGCTGCGCTGCAGGCGCTGATCCGGGTGCGGTTTCCGAGCAGGCGCGCAAACGCCTGCGCGACGAAATGGGTACGCTTGGCTCCGGCAATCACTATTTTGAGGTGCAGGTCGTCGACGCCATTTTCGACGCCACCGCGGCGCGCGTCTATGGCCTGGCGCACGACGACGTGGTGATCAGCATTCACTGCGGCTCGCGCGGTCTCGGCCATCAAATCGGCACGGACTACCTTCGTGAGATGGTCATCGCCGCGCCGGGCGCCGGCATCGATCTGCCTGACCGCGAGCTCGCCTGTGCGCCTCTGAAATCTGCTCTTGGGCAACGCTATCTCGGCGCGATGCGCGCCGGTATCAACTGTGCGCTTGCAAATCGCCAGATTCTTACTCACCTCGCTCGGCTCGCGTTTTCGGAGATCTTTCGCGGCTCTGTGCTGCCGCTGCTCTACGACGTCTCGCACAACATATGCAAGGAGGAGACTCATGTGGTCGATGGCCGGCAGCGCCGGCTGTTCGTCCATCGCAAGGGCGCAACGCGCGCCTATGGACCCAGGCACGCCGAGTTGCCGCCCGAGTATGCTCAGGTTGGCCAGCCCGTGCTGATCGGTGGCAGCATGGGCACGCCCTCTTGGGTGTTGGCTGGCTCCTCGGGCGCGAAGGAGCGCGCCTTCGGCTCGGCCTGCCACGGTGCTGGCCGCGCGATGAGCCGGCATGAGGCCACCCGACGCTGGCACGGTCGGGCAGTGGTCGACGAGCTTGCCGCGCGCGGTATCCTGATCCGCAGCCCGAGCAATCGCGGTGTCGCCGAGGAGGCGCCGCTGGCCTACAAGGATATCGGCGCCGTGGTCGATTCAGCCGAACACGCGGGCCTGGCGCGCCGCGTGGCCCGGCTTGCGCCGCTGATTTGCGTCAAGGGATGATCCCGGAGCACGAGCTGATCGCGCTTTGGCTGGCGACACAGGACATGATCGGGTTGCGGCCGCTTCTAGTGCGCGATGCGTTTCGAACCTCGAATCGCGACCTGGGCAGGCGCGGGGCAACCGGTCAGCCGTAGTACCGTTTGGCCCAGTCCCAGACCCACTTGCGCACCGCGGCCAGCGCTTGTTCAGGGGTGTCGAACGATCCTATGGAATCGATCGGTGCAAGTCCCTCGACCCCGGGTGCGATGAAGCCAAAGGTGATGACGCCGCACGAATCGCGCTCGACCTGAATCTCGATTTGATAGCCCCGGTACTTTACGAAGTCGATGATCCTGGTGAACATGCGCGCAATTCCGCGTTTGATTGTCGGATGCATCATAACAAGCCAAAATGGCGAATAAATTCACAACAGTGGACGAAATTGATCTCGCGCTGCGACGATGCGTCGCATCTTGCCGCCCGCGCCCGGCATCGGACAAGCGTGGATGGAGGGCGTCACGCGCACGCCAACGGCCCCGAGCCCGGCAAGGAAGTGCGCAAGCTCGGTGGCCGCCCGTGGAAGACGGGTTCGCGACCCTGTGTCGTGCGCTGCGCACGACAGCACCAGTTCGTTGCGCGATGTCTGGCGCAACTGATAGGCGAGCAGACCGCCACGTTGTTCGATGATGGTTGCGACTGCAAGTGGTGAAACGCTCAGTGTCCGGCGTCGCGCACCGGGCAAACGAAGCATGTCATCGTCGCGCCCCTGAACCTTGATGACAGGGAGCGACGAGCCACACGCACAAGGTCTTGAACACAGGGTGATCCGATCGGCCAACCGGTAGCGCAACAGCGGCTGCAGATGATTGCCGAGATGGGTCAACAGAACCGCATCGCTTTCGTTGTCGGGTCCGACGGGATGTCCCTGCTCGTCGATGGGCTCGAGGATGACCCAATCGGCATTCAGGTGCAGTGCGTGGAATCGGCATTCGGATGCGATGGAAAGGAATTCCGACGCTCCGTAGCTGTCGTGGACGCGGCAGCCGAAGCTGCCCTCGATGAACCGGCGGGTCGGCTGCGTCAGCGTTTCGCCGCCTAGCCAGATTTCGTCCGGAGCGACGTCGAGGCGACCGCACTGGCGTTCTTCGGCCAATTGCAGCGCGACGCTGGGAAAAGTCGCCATGACCGCGGGGCGAAGCCGCTCCAGCGCGCGCTCGAGATCCATCATGGGTTGCAGCAGCGACACGTTGTGCAGTCGCGACGCGAGCCATGGGTTCAACTGCCTCAGCCGCTGCATTGCGACCGTGCTCGCGTAATGCTCGTCAGGTAGGCCGATCATGACCAGGTTGCAGGGCAGCGCCAGTTCGCCTGGGTTTCGCACGGCCCAGCGAATCAGCGGGCCGCGAAACGCCTCGAGCGCGTCGTAAATCGCCATCGTCCGGGCGTCCTGCACGAAGATGCCGGGTTCCCCGCTCGTCCCCGAACTGTGCCAGACGATGTAGCGTCCGGCGAACGCATGCGCGATGCGCGTCGGGTCCTTGACGAATGCCCGGAGATCTTCGAGGTGGATGCTCGGGTCGGCGATCCATTCGTCGAAATGCCGCATCAGCTCGCTGCGTTGCACCACCGGTAGCTCGTGCAGTTGCGTCCTCGACGGATCGATCCCTTTCAACCAGCGACGGTACAGCGCTGAGCGCGCGATGCATGTCTCGAGCAGGCGTGCAAGGCGGTCCGCGCGAATCCGCTCCAATTGCCACGGATTTCGCGCGCCGTCGCTTGCAACGCTCAGCGCAGCACTGGCGGCCTGCAACGGATCAAAGGCCAGAGTCATGGGCCCCAGGCAAGCATCATCGGTGGCTCAGCCGACGATATTGACGTCGATGTGCGTCTGGCTGGCCGAGTCGAGCACGCCGTTGGTCGCGCTGTCGATTTCCGTGTTGTTCGCAGTTCCCTTCGGAGACGTGGAATCGAGCGAGAGCGTGATGCGCCATGTCCCATCCTTGCTGATTCCCGCAGGCAACGTGACGCTTTTCATTGGCCAGACGAAGCCGTAGGTGACCGCACCCGAGACCGTGACTTCCGCGGCAAAATACCCCGGACCGTCGCCTTGCCACAGAGTCTGGTCGTACAGCGTGTAGACCGGGACCCCGCTGGCATCGAGTTTTTGCACGGTCAGGTGCGCGTTGGCGGCGAACACCGCGGCTGTCGTGGTCGTGTAGGTCGTACCGTCTGTGCCCTGGACCTCGTTGACCTGAGTCCCGTACAAGGACTGCATCGTGTAGGCCGTCATCGGACTGGGGACAGTCTCGGCCAGTGCGACCTCGACCCGAATGGTCGAGTTCGACGTCAAGCTCTGACTCGTCAGGTTGTCACCCCACGTTGCAGCGACGTGCTGCAATGTGCCGCTGCCGTTGGACCATTGCGCCTGCCAAGTGCTGCTGGTGCCCTGCTTGTAGTAGGTCGCGCCACCGAGCGCATAGGTGTCTGCACTGTCCAGATAGGGAAGCGTCGTGAGCGAACTCGGCAAGATGCCGCTGATTGGGCGCAAGCCGGTGTTGTAGTCCACGCTCGCCAGTACGTCGGTCCAGGATCCGCTGATCGCAGCGCCGGCGAGCCCGATCCCGTCGGCGAACACCAGCGGAGAGGAGAGGTTGTTGCCGAAGCTGCTTTCGCCCCCACTGGCCGGCCCGACCGGCTTGTAGCTCACTTCCGCGGTCGGAGCCTCTCCGGCAACGTTCCTGGCGCTGACAACCCAATAGGTGTCCACCGCGCTCAAGCCGGCATCATCGATGAAACTGTAGCTGGCCTGGCCGGCCACCGCCGGGATCGAGATGACATGGTTGTCGGCCGAATACGCCGTTCCCGCCGTCGTGCTCCGATAGATCTCGTAGCTGACGGGCGCGGAACCGTCTGCCGGCGGTTCCCAGTTCAACGTGGCGGAAAGCGTCTGGCTTTGCGTGCGCGCGACGGTGAAGCTCGTCGGTACGCCGGGCGGCACCGCGCTTGTGAGTGACGCGGTGGTGGTGCCGCCCCCTCCGCCACACCCGGATAGCGCAAGGGCCAACAAGAGCGAGCATGCCATACTCCCCCCAAGCCGCGCCAGGCAGCCTGATAGCCCGAAGCGGAAGATCATCGAAGTTTTCATGGCGGTTCCTTTCGGCGTTTCGTCGCGAATAAGACAAGGCTATGCGATACGAAACACGATGAAACGAACCGACGCGCAAGCCAACGCTTGGCTGGTCAAGGTGGCGTTGTGTTTGATGAGCGGTCAGGCCGGTCCGGGTTTTGCGCACTGATCGGCGCCGTGCAGTGGGGCCGGCTCAGCCCGATGCGTGGGCAGTCAACGCGCCGTCGCCCTCGATCAAGACGCGTGTTCCCAGCGGCTTGCTTTCGCGATCGAGGATCGATTGCAGTGCTGCGATGTCCGTGGCGTTCGCGCGCTCGAGACGCAAGCGCCGGATTCGGTACACGCGCAGCGTCAGCCCGAGCAGCGCGCCATCGGCGATGCGGCAGCGTGCCAGGTAGGCTACCGCGAGGTCACCTCGGTAGGCCGTGTAGCCTCTCAATCCTTCGTAGTCATTGATGAAATCGCCGCAGCCGTGCAGGATCAGCCGATCGCGGTAAATTTCGATCCCCTTGGCGTGATGGCTTGAATGGCCGTGCACCAGATCAAATCCAGCGACATCGACCAGCGCATGCGCGAGGTCGCGCTGTGCCGGCTCGATTTCGTAGCCCCAGTTGCCACCCCAGTGCAGCGACGCAATCGCGAGATCGCCGGGCAGCCGCTGTGCGCGCACGCGTTGCGCGAGGCGCGCTAGAGCCGCCGGCGACGGGTCGAGCAGATCGACACCGGCTCGGTTGTGTCCGGCGCGCCAGTGCTCGGGAATTCCGCTGCTTGCCACTCCGAATCCGTACACGAGTACGCGCGCTGCAGGCGCCAGTGGCAGGATCGCAGGCGCAGCGGACTCGTGGGCGTTCAAGCCGGCGCCAGCGTGCGCAATGCCGGCGGCGTCGAGTGTGCGCAAGGTTTCCCGCAGCCCGCTTCGGCCCCAGTCGAGCATGTGGTTGTTGGCCAGCACGCAGCAGTCGACGCCAAGTGCTTGCAGGCATGCTGCATTTGCCGGGTGCATGCGGTAGAGCACGTCTTTCGCTGCAGGCGTCGCGCAGGTCGTGATGCTGGTCTCCAGGTTCACGATGCGCAGAGCAGCCTTGCCCAGATCGATGATCGCGTCGCCCCAGATCTCGTCGACGGCGAGTGGCTCGCCGATCATGCCGTTGACGCGGCTGGCCAGCGCGACATAGTCTTTCGCCGACCGGACGAAGCGTTCGTACAGTTGCGGAGCGGATGGGTGCGGCAAGATCTGGTCGATGCCGCGTCCGAGCATCGCATCTCCCATCAGCGCGATCGTGACCTCGCGAGCGTCCATCTAATCAGGCCTGCTTGCAGGCAATCGGCGTCAGCACGGCTCCGCGCCCGCGGGACCGAGGGCGCGCGGGGCGCCCAGACGGCTTGCAAACCAGTCGGCTGCCAGGTGTGCAACCTGCTCGAGTGCGCCCGGTTCCTCGAAGAGATGCGTCGCGCCGGCAACGGTGCGCAGCGTGCACGGTGCGCGCAACTGCCGCACAGCCTGCTCATTCAGCGTCAGCACTTCGGGATCGAGCGCGCCGACGATCAGCAAGGTCGGTGCGCGCACGCGATGCAGCCAGACAGACGCGAGATCGGGCCGTCCGCCGCGCGAGACGACGGCGCCGATGGAACGTGGTCGTTGGGCCGCGACTTGCAGCGCCGCAGCAGCTCCGGTTGACGCACCGAACAGCCCGATGCGCAATTCTGCGGTACGAGGCTGTTCGCCCAGCCAGTCGACGACACAGAGCAGACGCTGAGCGAGCAACTCGATGTCGAAGCGCAGCGCACGCGTTCGGGCGTCGATCGCCTCCTCTTCGGACGTGAGCAGGTCAAACAGCAGGGTGCTCAAGCCAGCGCCGTTGAGTTGCTGCGCCACCGCGCGATTGCGCGGACTCAGCCGGCTGCTGCCGCTGCCGTGCACGAATGCGACGATGCCGCGCGCCCATGGCACAAGGGCGAGGTCACCGCGCAGTCGCGTTGCGCCGACCGGGATCCGGATAGCTTCTTCGATGTGCATAGTGCGTCGACACGCGATGCATGCCGCGTTGCGCTGTATTGCAAGGGAGCCGCGATCATGGTCCAGCACGGGCAGCCGCGCCGTGCACCAGATCAACATCGCGGGCTGCGGCGCGGCGACGCCCCACCGCGGCTGCAGCGTCCTGGCTTGCACCGGCCATGCAGGCGGGTCCACGCAGCCCGCAGTGCAACCCCGGTGAACGAGCCTGCCAGAGCCAGGCTCTCGTCCTTCTGGGCGTCGAAGACATCGCCCTGGGTTCCCAGATACGCGTAAGCGGCATGCGGATCCACGACCAGAGCAACCCACCACTCGATGAGTTCATAGCCAGCACTCGCCGCCAGCAGCATTGAGACAGTCGCAAAGGCAAGTCGAAGGCCGCGCAGATTGCTCGTGCGGAGCAGCACCTCGCGCGTCGGGCAGGCGAACAGCAGGCCGAATGCGAAATGTTTCAGGCGATCGTAGTGGTTGCGCGTGAGTCCGCGCAACTCCGCGGCGGCGAATCCCAACGGCGTGCCGGCGTAGGTATAGTGCGCCCCGACGGCGTGCATCGCCAGGAACGTGAGGATGCACAGGTACGAGGCGTCACTCAGCGGGAATCGTCGGTAGCTGGCGAGCAACGCCGCGATCTGACCGAAGTGGGGCGAGAGGGGCAGCTCGCGGACGAAGGAGCCTGACGCTCGCGGGGTTGATGCTGCGTGCGACCGCTGGCAGTAGCAGAGCAGTCGTAGGGGCAAGCCATGCCCAATGGCCGTTGGCCGACCTCCGGTCGCTGGCCGGATGTCGGCAGCTCGGCCAAGCGAGCTCTGGGCGTATCCAGCGGCGGCGGCCGTAAGGTGCCAGGTAGCGGACGCTGGGATTGATGGAAATCTGAGCGGCAACCACCCCGGCGCCCGCAACGGAAATCGCGCCCGGCTGCCGTTCACGCATCATGCCAGCCTCTCTTGCGGCCGACTGCCACGACATGCAGAATGGCTTCAACCTGACCTTCTTTCCGCATTTCTTCCTGGGCCTGGGAGGCATGGTGCGACGCTACGCCGACTACCCGGTTCAGTTCACCGACTTCAACCAGTTGTCGTCGGTGGGCGCGTTCATCTTCGGGCTGGCCCAGGCGTACTTCGTGTTCGCGGTGGTGCTGCCGATGCTGCGCCACCAGGGCGAAAAGGCGCCGCAGCGTCCGTGGGACGGTACCGAGGGCCTGAAATGGGAAGTGCCTTCGCCGCCCCCGTTCCACACCTTCGAGACGCCGCCGCGCCTGAACGAATCGGCCACGCGCGTGTTGCACGACTGAGCCGGCGCGACAGGCCCGCGGGCCTACCTGCCGCAACCCCCGCGCCCTTCGGGCCGCGGGGGCTTTTTTGCATCCAGGGCCCCGCGCAAGCGGGCGGGCGCGCGCTACACCAGCGCGAGCAACGCGCGCACCAGTGCGTCCTCGACGGCCCGGATCGGCACGTCGGGTGGCGCCGCCATCAGGCCACGCAGCACGCCGACGAAGGCGTGGACCACGACATAGGCCTCGGCCTGCGGGATGCGCTGCAGGCCCTGGTCGCGGGTCATGACGCCGCCCGATGTCAGCAGACCGACGACCAGCGCGTGCAGGCGTTCGGCGGACATCGCGCCGGCGCTGGCGCTGTACACGAGTTGAAGCCGCAACGCCGGGCGCGCGCCGAACGCGTGCAGCACCGCGCGTACCAGCAGCCGGATGCGGGCGCCGGGCTCGGAGGGAGCTGCAGTTTGCAGCGACTGCCGGGCCAGCCGGCCTATGGTGTCGAGCTCGCGTTGCACCAGTCCGTCCAGGATGGCCCGGCGATCGGCGAAGTACTGGTACAGGGTACCGATGCTCACTCCGGCCACCTCGGCAATGCGATTGGTGGTCAGCGCCGGCTCGCCCTCGCGGTCGAGTATGCGCAGCGTCGCCTCGAATATGAGTTCGACCTTGTCCCGGCCCCGCCGCTGGCTCGGGATGCGCCGTTGAACCCGTTGATTGGAATGGGATTTTTCGGGCATGACCGAGGCGTGGGAATGCGAGTACCGGAATGTGAGTCAAGCTCATATTCTCATGCTCAGTCACGCATGGGCAAGCCCGCGCAAGGCCGCCTCGACGACGGCCCTCGCACCCGAGGCGAGCCCCGAGCCTGTCGTCGCCCACCCGAGGAGAGCCGGCCATGGACCAATCGCAGCACGAAGCTTCGCGCATCGGGGCGTCGCCGCCCGGCGCCGTGTCGACGTCCGCACCGGGCGCGGCAACGGGGCTCAGCGCGGCATGGCAGGCTGGCGGGCGCTATTTCGAGTGGGTGTCGCCGCTGCCCGAGAACCACGGGCGCAAGGTCAAGGTCTTCCACACGCGGGCCGGGGACGAGCACAAGCCGGCCATCGTCCTCGTGCATGGGTTCCCGACCAGCAGCTTCGACTTCCGGCCTCTGTTCGAACTGCTGCGCGACGACTTCCACGTCTGCGCGTTGGACTTCCCCGGTTTCGGTCTATCCGACAAACCGGTCGACGGCTTCGTCTACTCCCTGTCGCAGGACGCGCAATTGCTGTGGGACTTCATCTCCGGGGTCCTGGGCCTGCAGGAATGCATCGTGTTCTCGCACGATCGCGGCGACAGCGTGGTGCTGCGCTTCCTGCAGCTCTACCAGGCCGCTGCGACGAGGCCCTTCGTGCTCCGGCACCATTTCCTGACCAACGCCAACCTGTACCTGCCGCTGGCCAACCTGACGACCTTTCAGAAGGCGATGCTCGACCCCGTCGGCAGCGCCGCAGCCGTCACCAAGGTCACGCCGCAGCTGCTGGCCGAGGGCCTCGGTGAAACCCAGTACTCGCCGGCACTGGCGGCGAGCGACCCGGAGGTGCAGGCGTTGACCGAGCACTTCGCGTTCGGCAACGGCGTACAGGTCCTGCCCGCGACCATCCAGTACCTCAACGAACGCAAGAAGTTCGAGGTCGGATTTCTCGCCTCGCTGGCCGCGAGCGACGTTCCAGCGACGTTGATCTGGGGCGCGCACGACATGGTGTCCCCGCTGCGAGTGGCCCATCACGTCTGGGACCACGCGCTGGCCGGGCGGGCGTCGCCGGCCTCCTACTGGCTGCTGCCGTGCGCCAACCACTACCTCGTGCACGACCAACCCCGGGCATTGGCGCAGCTGGTTCGCGCCGAGCTCGCTGCGCCCCTCGCCGCGCCGGCCAACCTGACGACCGACGCGTGCTCGCCGGTGCTGGTGGACCGGCACTGAGCCGAGGCCGACCCATGGTCGCCATGTACACGCATCCGGAGGCGCCGCGGCCTGACGCCCAGACCCCAAGCGGCGCCGTGTTCGCCCAGCGCAGCGCGGCCTGCTCGACGCCGTCGCAGGCTCGACCATCATGAACATGCTGCTGGCATTCGCCCCGTTCGCTGCGTTCGCCGTGCTGGAACCCCGCACCGGACTGCACGCCGCGCTGGTCGTCGCCACGCTGGTCGCGGCGTTGCTGATGCTGCGCGACCGTGTGATGCGGCACCGCTCGCTGAAAGTGCTCGAGGTCGGCTCGCTGGCGCTGTTCGGCGCCCTGGCGCTGGTCTCGCGAATGCCGTGGTTCGGGTTGTCGATTGTCGGCGTGCGCCTGTGCGTGGACCTGGGGCTGCTGCTGGTCATCGTGTTCGGCCTGCTGATCGGCCAGCCCTTCACGATGCAATACGCCGTCGAGCGGGTGTCGCCCTGGGTCGCGGCGACCCCGCAGTTCCGGGCCACCAATGTCATGCTTTCCGGCGCCTGGGCGCTGGTGTTCGTCGCGATCGTCGCGGCCGATCTCGCGATGCTCTACGTGGCCGGGTTCACGCCGCTGCTGGGCACCATCGCCATCGTCGCCGCGCTGGGCGCCGGAGCGCTGCTTTCGGCGTGGATTCCCCGGCGCGTTGCGCGTACCCGGCGCTGATCGAGACCACCCCATGCATGCCCCGACCTTGCGCGAAGCGGCCCGAGCGGCTTTCATCTACGCACTGCCCCTGACCGAGATCGCCAGGGTGCGCGAAACCATGCTGCTTCGCAAGGCCTTGCCCGCGGGGCGCTTTGTCGCGCAGCGAGGCCTCGCCACCCCCAGGGATCGGTTCGTCACGACGCCCAACGTCGACACCGTCTACGCCAATGTGTTCATCGACCTCAGCCATGGGCCGGCGACGATCACCCTGCCGCCGCTGGGCAAGCGCTACGCCTCGTTGTCGCTGATGGACATGTTCAGCGACAACATCGCCGTGCTGGGAACCCGCACTACCGGTCAGGACGGCGGCAGCTTCGCGCTCGTCGGCCCGACGGCGGCCGCTCCGGTGGGCGCGATCCGCGCGACGACTTCATGGGTCTGGGGCCTGGCGCGCGTGGTCGTGTACGGTCCGCACGACCTGGACGACGCATTGCAGGTGGTGCATGGCTTCGACTGCCAGGCCGCGCCGATGAGCCGGCCACCGGCGCCGGGTGCCGATCGAAGCGGGCCATGGCAGGACTGGCTCGCCGCCGCCAACGCGCTGATGCTCGAAAGCCCCGCACCCGCGACGGATCGGCGGGTTCTGGCGAGCATGGCGCCGCTGGGGCTGGGCCCCGATTTCGATCCGGCGCGTTTCAGCCCGGCGCAGGGTGCGGACATTGCCGCCGGGATCGCCGACGCGACGGCGATCACCCGTGGCAGCGGCTTCGCCGGCAACCAGGTCGGGCAGTGGATCTACCCCGCCGCCAATACCGGAAACTTCCAGCAGGACTACCTGACGCGCGCGCGGATCGCCGTGTCGGGCCTGGCCGCGTTGCCGCCGCGCGAGGCGTCCTATCTGGCAGCCGTGCCCGAGCAGGGCCGGTTGTTCCACGGGCCGGGGCCGTGGCGTCTGCGCTTCGCCGCCGACGCGCTGCCCCCGGTCGACGCCTTCTGGTCCCTGACCCTGTACGAGGCGCAGCACGACGGGGCGCTGTTCCTCGCCGACAACCCGATCGATCGCTACACCCTCGGCGATCGCACGCCGGGCCTGATCCATGACGGCGATGGCGGACTGGAGGTCTGGATCTCCCGCAGCGACCCCGGCGCCGCGCGCCGCCCGAACTGGTTGCCGGCCCCGGCCGACAAGCCGTTCACGGTGATCCTGCGCAGCTACTTGCCTCGCGATGCAATCATCGCCCAGAACTACGTTCCGCCGCCGATCGAAGCCTTTTAGCGGTCGAGCAGCACGAGTTGCTGCAGTTGTGTTTCATTGACAAGGAGGCTTGCGACCAGCACTTTGGCACGCAACAAGGCCTGCGTTCGCGCCTCGGGATGTGGATCGAGCAATCCAATGGCAAGGATCGCCATGCAGATGGCAATGAGGATGCTGGCGCCAGGTGGCGCCGAACCTTCTGGATCGGCAGTTCAAGCCGACCACACCGAACTCGGGGTGGACGAGCGACATCACGTACGTGGCCACCGACGAGGGCTGGCTGTATCTGGCGGTGATCATCGACCTGTTCAGCCGCCAGGTCGTTGGTTGGTCGATGCAGCCGCACATGAGGCGCGAGCTGGTGATCGACGCGTTGCACATGGCCTGGCTCCGTCGGCATCCGCCGCCTGGGCTGATCTGCCACAGCGACCGCGGTAGTCAATACTGCAGTGCCGACTTCCAGAAGGCGCTGAACCGGGCACATTTACTCGGCACGGCGATGCATGCCTACTGGCGCGACGACAGAGCTGCTGTGTCGGTCAATGCCGTTTGCGCGATGGCGGGCGTCTCCAAGCCTTCGCTCTACCGTGAATTCGGGAGCGAGGACGGGCTGACCGCTGCCGTGCTGGAACACTACGGACAGACAGTGCTGGTGCCCGACCCCATGCGCCCCTGCAGGAATCGGTCCTGCTGCTGAAGCCTGGCCACTCTTCGCCTTTCACCCCGCTAAGGTGCATCTGTGCTCGGCATCCGTCGCTCCTCATGTGCACTGACACCGATGTCCAGCGGCCCAATTCACCCCACGAAGCTGCCTCGAAAATCACCCGCGGGAAATTTATCAAAATTCCATTGATGCAACGCAAAACGCATGGCGCCCATTGAGGCGTTAAATGTGTAGGGTATTGAAATTTGCTAGGCGTAGCGGCAATATCACATAACCATTTTGGTTACTATTTCACTAAATAGGTGGGCAGCATGAAAATTAAATGGAAAATAATCTTGTCTTTCGCTGCTTCGCTCCTGCTTACCGCGCTTTTGGGTGTGTTTGCGACGATTCAAATAAAAGGATTGGAGCATGGCGTCGATGAACTCAGTCAGGTGTGGGTTCCGGCGCTTACAGCGGACAGCAATCTCAACGCAGATTTGATGGATGCGCGCCGCACGGAATTCAGTCTACTGGCCAACGCGGGCAGCGGCGGCGACACTTTGCGGCATGCAATTCAAAGTGTGCACGACAAGCAGCAGGAAGTACATCAGGATTTCGCGCAAATGTATCAGTACGCTGCCTCTCCAGCGGCGCACGCTGTATTGGACAAATTGCATTCGTCCTGGCAGGTCTACAGACAAGAGCTTGATGCCCAAGTCGATCGCGTCCAGCAGAACAACATTATCGCCGCGACGGATGCAGCCAACGGAAAAAACCGGAAACTGTTTGACGCGTACAACGCCGACACTGACAACATGGTGAAATATATCGGCGATCAATCTACGGCACTGGCCAACGTGGAACGATCTGCCGTGACCACGGCTCTGTGGGTGATCAGTTTCGTGGTCGGTATTGCGCTGGTCATCTCTGCGGCGATAGGCGCAGTTCTCTTGCGCGCCATCACCCGGCCGTTGGGCGGCGAACCTGATGACGTGGTGCGGATCGCGAGCGCCGTGGCTGGCGGTAATCTCAGCGTGGCGGTTTCGGTCAAGCCCGGCGACAAGGACAGCGCGATGGCAGCGATGCACGGCATGGTGGACAAGCTCCATGCGACGTTGACCTCGATTAGTCGTGCCGCCGAGAACCTCGCCTCGGCCTCGGGGCAGGTGTCCGCGACATCACAGAATCTCTCACAAGGCGCGTCGGAGCAGGCAGCCTCAGTGGAAGAGACGTCAGCCACGATCGAACAATTGAACGCGTCCGTACGCCAAAATGCCGACAACGCGAAACAGACATCAACGATGGCACAAGCTGCGTCACAGCAGGCCCGAAGCGGGGGCGAGGCCGTTAGCCGTACGGTGTCGGACATGCAGACGATTGCTGAGCAGATCACGGTCATCGACGACATCGCGTATCAGACCAATATGCTGGCTTTGAACGCAGCGATCGAAGCGGCCCGCGCTGGCGAGCATGGCAAGGGGTTTGCGGTTGTGGCAGCCGAAGTGCGCAAGCTTGCCGAGCGTGCACAGCATGCATCTAAGGAAATTGGCAATGTTGCGCACACATCGGTCAAGCAGGCAGAGACAGCGGGAAACCTGCTGCAGGAGATCGTGCCGGCGATCACCAAGACGGCAGACTTGGTGGCCGAGATCAACGCGGCGAGCAGCGAGCAGGCGTCTGGCCTGGGGCAGATCAACACCGCGATCGGCCAGATCAGCTCGGCGACGCAGCAAAATGCATCGGCATCCGAAGAACTCGCCGCGACCGCTGAAGAAATGAGCGGCCAAGCCACTGAACTGCAACGGCTGTTGGCTCAATTTCGCTTGAGCGACAGCGCAGGGTCAGAGCAGTGCGTGTCAGCGCATCGCCCGCAGATCAAATCAAGCAGCACAGCCGATCCCCGGCCGCTTGCCTCCAGCGGTGGCGATTTCGTTAAATTTTGATTTGTCGCGAAGAATAGCTTCTGGGCACCGGAGTTCGACAGTTGCGTTCGTAAGTCGCCATGGCGAAATGGTTCGAGGCTTATTTGATAGTGCACATCGATGACTTTTATTGTTATACTAAGCCATAAAATAAAACAGTTCACATAGATCCGGAACTAGAATAGAATTCCGGTATGAAATCTGAAATCTCAAACAAACCCGTGTTCACGTCGCGCCGAATGGAGCAGCAGTGGTCGAGAATG
>JAJZEC010000055.1 GCA_021805825.1 Pseudomonadota bacterium | reverse complement strand
TGCCCTGCCTGCGCGCCCCGGTCGCGGCGCTGCGTCGGCGCCGTCGGCGGTCGCGGGTCGCGTGCCGCGGCCGATGGCGGCGGCCTCCGCGGCGACGACCGTCACGACGGCCGCCGCCGGGCCCGGGGTGGACGTCGGCGCCGATGCGCCGAGCTGGGTGCAGTTGCGCTCGGCAGGCGGCAAGGTGCTGTTCAGCGGCCTGCTCGCCGCGGGTGCGTCGCAGCAGGTGCCCACCCGCATGCAGGATTTCCCCCTGCAGGTGGTGGTGGGCAACGCCGCGCATACCAGCCTGCGCCTGGGCGGCGCCAGCGTGCCCCTGGTTCCCGACCACGGCGGTGTCGCGCGGCTGCAGCTGCGCGCCGGCCCACCTTGAGGTTCGTGCGATGAACGACAAGCTGTCGCTTGCCGCCGAAGCGGCGATCGACGCTGCGGATCCGCCACGCCATGCGACGCGCCAGGCTCTGGTGCGCTGGGGCTCGCGGGTGGTCAGCGTCGGTGGAGGCGCTCCGGTGCGGGTGCAGTCGATGACCAACACCGACACCGCCGACGTCGTCGGCACGGCGATCCAGGTCAAGGAGCTGGCGCAGGCCGGCTCCGAGCTGGTGCGCCTGACCGTCAACACCGATGAAGCCGCGGATGCGGTGCCCCGCATCCGCGAGCAGCTCGACCGCATGGGCGTCGACGTCCCGCTGATCGGCGATTTCCACTACAACGGCCACCTGCTGCTCACCCGCCATCCCGATTGTGCGCAGGCGCTGTCGAAGTACCGCATCAACCCGGGCAACGTGGGCAAGGGCGACAAGAAGGATCGCCAGTTCGCGCAGATGATCGAGGTCGCGGCGCGCTGGCAGCGACCGGTGCGCATCGGGGTCAACTGGGGCAGTCTCGACCAGGAACTGCTGGCCGCGCTGATGGATGCGAACGCCGCGCGGGCGCAGCCGCTGGACGCGCGCCAGGTGATGTACGAGGCCCTGATTCGCTCCGCACTGGATTCGGCCCGACGCGCCGAGCAGCTCGGCCTGCCGGGCGAGCAGGTGCTGCTGTCCTGCAAGGTTTCGGCGGTACGCGACCTGGTGGCGGTGTACCGGGAACTGGCGCGTCGCTGCGACTATGCGCTGCACCTGGGCCTGACCGAGGCGGGCATGGGTACGCGCGGCACGGTGGCTTCCACCGCGGCGCTGGCGATCCTGCTGCAGGAAGGCATCGGCGACACCATCCGCGTCTCGCTGACCCCGCAACCCGGGCAGTCGCGCAGCGAGGAAGTCGTCGTCGCCTGGGAAATCCTGCAAGCGCTGGGCCTGCGCAGCTTCACCCCGAGCGTGACCGCCTGCCCGGGCTGCGGGCGCACGACCAGCACGGTGTTCCAGGAGCTTGCGCGGGACATCGACCAGCACCTGCGCGCGCGCATGCCGCAATGGCGCAAGGAATATCCGGGGGTCGAAACCCTGCGCGTCGCGGTGATGGGCTGCATCGTCAACGGCCCCGGCGAGAGCCGGCATGCCGACATCGGCATCAGCCTGCCGGGAACCGGCGAGCAGCCGGCCGCGCCGGTCTATGTGGACGGGGACAAGCGCCACACGCTGCGCGGCGAGGACATCGCCGGGCAGTTCATCGCCCTGGTCGACGACTACATCCGCCGGCGCTGGGGCGCGCGCGCCGACTGAACACGCCAACGACCGGCGCCACGGCACGATGCGTGTCGTCGGTCTATCGATTGCCATCCCTCGATGAATCCCAAACTTTCCGCAGTCAAGGGCATGAACGACATCCTGCCGCCGGATTCGGCGCGCTGGGAATGGTTCGAGCAGCAGGTTCGCGAGCTCATGCGCCTGTACGGCTACCGCAACATCCGCACCCCGATCGTCGAGCCGACCCCGCTGTTCGTGCGGGGCATCGGCGAGGTCACCGACATCGTCGAGAAGGAGATGTACAGCTTCACCGATTCCCTGAACGGCGAAGCCCTGACCCTGCGCCCGGAAAACACCGCGGCCATCGTACGCGCGGCGGTCGAGCACAACCTGCTGTACGACGGGGGCAAGCGGCTGTGGTACTGCGGGCCGATGTTCCGGCACGAGCGTCCGCAGCGCGGGCGCTACCGGCAGTTCCACCAGGTGGGTGCCGAGGCGCTGGGCTATGCCGGCCCTGACGTGGACGCCGAACTGATCCTGATGGCCCGCCGGCTGTGGGACATGCTGGGGCTGCGCGGCCTGCGCCTGGAGATCAACTGCCTCGGCCACGCGGGCGAGCGCGCGCGCCACCGCGCCAGGCTGATCGAGTACTTCGAGGCCCACGCGCAGCAGCTCGACGACGACGCGCGGCGTCGCCTGTACAGCAATCCGCTGCGCATTCTCGACACCAAGAATCCGGCGATGCAGCAACTGGTCGAGCAGGCACCGCGGCTGCTCGATGAACTCGAATCGGAGTCGCGGGAGCATTTCGAGCAATTGCAGGCCCTGTTGCGAGCTGCCGGGCAGGACTTCGTGGTCAATCCGCGCCTGGTGCGCGGACTGGACTACTACAACCTGAGCGTGTTCGAGTGGGTCAGCGAGCACCTGGGCGCGCAGGCCACGGTATGCGCCGGCGGTCGCTACGATGGCCTGATCGAGCAGATCGGCGGCAAGCCGGCGCCGGCCTGCGGCTGGGCGCTGGGCATCGAGCGGGTGCTCGACCTGCTCGCGCAAGCCGAGCGCCAGCCCGCCGCGCAGTTGCCCGACGCCTACGTGGTGCTGGCCCACGCGCCCGCCTTGCACCAGGCGCTGCAGACGGCCGAGGCCCTGCGCGCGGCCGGCATGCAGGTCGTGATGAACGCCGGAGGCGGCAGCCTGAAGTCCCAGATGAAGCGGGCCGACGCCAGCGGAGCGCGCTTCGCGCTGATCTTCGGCGAACAGGAGTGGATGGCCGGCGAGGTCGGCCTCAAATCGCTGCGCCAGGGCGGACAGCAGCAACAGCGCAGCGTCGCGCTGCAGCCGCCGGCTCTGCTGCTGCAGAGTCTGGCGCCGGCCGCGCCGTCCGCCCGCCTAGAATGACCCCGCCCGCCTACCCAGGCGGCCGCGCGCCAACCTGAAAGCCCATGAGCTACAACCTCGACGAACAGGATCAGATCGAACAACTGCGCGCCTTCTGGCAGCGCTGGGGCACCTGGATTTCCGCCGTGCTGCTGGTGGCCGCGCTGGCCTGGGCCGGGTACGGCGGATGGCACTGGTGGAGCCGGCGCCAGGCCGCGCAGGCTTCGAATCTCTACAGTCAGCTCAGCCAGCAACTGACTTCGGGCGCGCCGGGGCAGGCCGCGCCGCTGTGGGACAAGCTGCGCAGTGGCTACGCCTCCACCGCATACGCGCAGATGGCCTCGCTGGCGCTGGCGCGCTCGTACGTGGACGCCAGGGATCAGGCGCAGGCGGTGCCGGTGCTGCAATGGGCTTCCTCGCACGGCCCGGTGGCGGCGCAGCGCGCGGCGGCGATGCTCGACCTGGCTGCGCTGCAGATCGATGCCGGGAAGTACCAGCAGGCGCTGCAGACCCTCGCGAAACCCCCGACGCCATCGTTCGATGCGCTGTTCCTCGAGCGCCGGGGGGATGTGTACGCTGCGCAGGGCAAGCGCGCGCAGGCGCGAAGGGAGTACTCCAAGGCGCTGGCCGGCCTGCCTGCGCAGGCCGCGCTGAGCCAGTTGCTGCGCATCAAGCTCGACAGTGTAGGGGGGGCGGCATGATGCACCGATACCCGACCGGAATGCGCGCGCTGCGCCTGGGAGCCCTGGTCCTGGCCGGCCTGCTGCTGGCCCTGCTTGCCGCCTGCTCGTCGGCGCCGCGGCAGCCCGACCCCACGCCGCTGCAGCCTGTGCCGCCGATCCTGCACGTGGCCAAGGCCTGGAGCGCGCACATCGGCGCGGTGGCTCCGAACCTGCGCATCGCGGTGGCCGGATCCAGGGTGGTCGTCGCCTCCAACGATGGTCAGGTGCGCTGCCTGCGCGCCGACGACGGCGCCACGCTCTGGCGCAGCCAGGTCGCCGGCGGCGTCAGCGCCGGCGTGGGCAGCGACGGCAGCTTCAGCGCAGTGGTCAACCAGGACAACCAGGTCGTGGCGCTCGGGCCGCAGGGGCAGGTGCTGTGGCGCTACCGATTGCCCACCAGCGTGCTCACCGCACCGGCCGTGTTCGGGGGCATGATCATCGTGCAGGGCGCCGACGAGCATCTGTGGGCCTTCAACGCCGCCACCGGAGCCCTGTTGTGGGATGATGCATTCGAGCCCCCGTCCCTGCTGCTGCAGCGCGGTTCGGGCATCGTGCGCGTGGGTGACGCGCTGGTGCTCGGCGATGCCAGCGGGCACCTGCGCGCATTGCGCCTGCGCGACGGCACCTCGCTGTGGGACTCCATGCTCGTGCAGCCGCGCGGTTTCACCGATGTCGAACGCCTGGTGGCCATCACCGGAGCGCCGGCCGTGGCGCAATCGACCGTCTGTGCGCGTGCCTACCAGACCGGGCTGGGATGCCTCAGCCTGGCCGATGGGCACCTGCTGTGGTCGGCGCAGGCCAACGGCTACACCGGGGTGAGCCAGGACGGCAAGCTGCTGGTGGCCACGCAGGCCGACGGGGTGGTGCAGTCCTATGCCGTGGCGGACGGCAAGCCGGGCTGGCACAACGACCAGCTCAAGTGGCGCGACCTGTCGGCGCCGCTGCTGCTCGGCCACACGGTGGCGGTGGGCGACCTGCATGGCTACGTGTCCTTCCTCGACGCCGGCAGCGGACGCATCATCGGCCGCGTCTCCACCGACGGCTCGGCCATCGCCAGTCCGCTGGCGCTGGCCGGCAAGACCCTGGTCGTGCTCACCCGCGACGGGGCGGTGTATGGCTTCGTTCCGCGCTGAGCGCGCCGTCTCGGTGGCCGGCCGAGGCAGGTGGCGTTGATGCTCCCGGTGCTCGCGCTGGTCGGCCGCCCGAACGTGGGCAAGTCGACCCTGTTCAACCGCATCACGCGTTCGCGGGATGCGCTGGTGGCCGACATTCCCGGGCTCACGCGCGATCGTCATTACGGGCGAGCGCGCTGGCAGGGGCGCGCGTTGCTGGTGGTCGATACCGGGGGCTTCGAGCCGGTCGAGGACACCGGCATCGTCGCCGAGATGGGCCGCCAGACGCGGCAGGCCATCGCCGAGGCCGATGTCGTGGTGTTCCTGCTCGATGCGCGCACGGGGCTGGCGCCGCAGGACGAGCGCATCGCCACCTACCTGCGCAAGAGCGGCAAGCCGGTGCTGCTGGCGGTGAACAAGGCCGAGGGACTGTCGGCCGCGGCGTTGGCCGAGTTCCACGAACTGGGGCTGGGCCAGCCGCTGGCCGTGAGCGCTGCCCATGGCCAGGGGGTGCATGCGCTGTTGGATGCCGCCTGCGCGCAGGTCGCGCCGCCGCCGGAGGAGACCGGGCAGGGGGAGGGCGTTCCGCGGGATGGCAACGGCGATCAGCCGTCGTCGCCGGCCCCGGATGCGTCGACCCGCGCCCACAGCATCCGCCTGGCCATCATCGGTCGCCCGAACGTGGGCAAGTCCACCCTGGTCAATGCGCTGGTCGGCGAACCGCGGGTGATCGCCTTCGACCAGCCTGGAACCACGCGCGATGCCATCGAGGTGCCCTTCGAGCGCGATGGCGTGTCCTATACCTTGATCGATACCGCGGGGCTGCGGCGGCGCGGCAAGGTGTTCGAGACGATCGAGAAGTTCTCTGTCGTCAAGACGCTGCAGGCCATCGAGTCGTCCAACGTCGTCGTGCTGCTGCTCGATGCCAGCGAAGGCGTGTCGGATCAGGACGCCCACATCGCCGGCTTCGCGGTGGAGGCCGGTCGGGCGCTGGTGCTGGCGGCGAACAAATGGGATCAGGTCGACGACTACCAGCGCCAGCGCTTTGCCGCCAGCGTGGCCGAGCGCCTGCCGTTCCTGGCCTTCGCCGAACGCCACCAGATCTCCGCGCTGACGCGGCACGGCCTGCGCGCGCTGCTGCGCTCGGTGGTCGATGCCCATCGCGCCGCCTTCGCCCGCCTTCCCACGCCCCGGCTGACGCGCACGCTGCAGGAGGCGGTGGCCTTCCAGCAGCCGCCACGCGCCGGAACCGTGCGGCCCAAGCTGCGCTACGCCCACCAGGGCGGGCAGAATCCCCCGGTGATCGTGATCCACGGCAATTCGCTGGACAAGGTTCCAGCGAGCTATGCGCGCTACCTGGAAGGGCGCTTCGCGAAGGCGTTCCATCTGGCGGGAACCCCGCTGCGCATCGAATTCCGGACCTCCCGAAATCCCTATCAAGAGCGCGGCGACTGAGCTTTCCCCGGCCCTGCGGCGCCTGCGTCCTTGATGCCGCACAAGCTGTCGCGCGACACCGCCGCGACGGGCCGGATCGGGCCGTCCGTGGCCGGCGCGGGCACTGGGGTTTGTGCTATGTTCGTCGCCCAGGGGCCGTTGGCCCCGACCATCCCATGACCGGAGTCCTCCATGAGCAACAAAGGGCAGCTGTTACAAGACCCGTTCCTGAACCTGCTTCGCAAGGAGCATGTGCAGGTGTCGATTTACCTGGTGAACGGAATCAAGCTGCAGGGACATATCGAATCCTTTGACCAATATGTCGTTCTCCTGCGCAACACCGTGACCCAGATGGTGTACAAGCACGCGATTTCCACCGTCGTTCCGTCCCGTCCCGTCAGCTTCCACGTCGGTGCAAGCGAGCCCGAGGCGTCCTGACGCCCCCCGGAGCGGGGCCGAGCCCGGCGCGGGAGCGCCGACAGTCCAGGAGATTCCCGGCGCGGTGCTGGTCGGCGTCGATGTCGGCCAGGGGCATCCCGATGCGCAGCTTGCCGAGCTGGAGGAACTCTCCGTGTCGGCCGGGCTGCATCCGGCGGCGCGCAGCTTCAGCCGCAGGCGCCACATCGATCCGGCGCTGTACCTGGGGTCGGGCAAGGTCGCCGAGCTTCGCCAGCTGGTGCTTGACACCGCCGCCTCCTGCGTGCTGTTCGATGCCGCGCTGTCGCCGGTGCAGCAGCGCAACCTGGAACGCGAGCTCGAGGTTGCGGTGTGGGATCGAACGACCCTCATCCTGGAGATCTTCGCCCGACGTGCGCGCAGTGGCGAAGGCAAGCTGCAGGTCGAGCTGGCGCGCCTGCGCCACGCGGCGACCCGCCTGGTGCGCGGCTGGACCCACCTGGAGCGCCAGCAGGGCGGCATCGGGCTGCGCGGCGGGCCGGGGGAGAAGCAGATCGAACTCGACCGCCGCATGCTCGAGGGCAAGATCAAGCAGTTGCAGCTGCGGCTGCACAAGCTGCAGCGCCAGCGGGGCACCCAAAGGCGCTCGCGCCGCCGCGGCGCGCAGCTGCAGGTGTCGATCGTCGGCTACACCAACGCCGGCAAGAGCACCTTGTTCAACGCCCTCACGCATGCGCGCGCCTACGCCGCCGACCAGTTGTTCGCCACCCTGGACACCACCGCGCGCAGGCTGTGGCTGGACGAGGGCCTGTACGCGGTGCTGTCCGACACCGTGGGCTTCATTCGCGAACTGCCGCACAGCCTGGTCGAGGCCTTCAAGGCCACGCTGGACGAAGCCGCCGAGGCCGACGTGTTGCTGCACGTGGTCGACGTGTCGAACCCCGCGGCCGAGCAGCAGATGCAGCAGGTCGACCAGGTGCTGGAGGAGATCGGCGCGGGCGACATCGCGCAGATCATGGTCTACAACAAGATCGACAAGCTCGAGGGCCCGGTTCCCCCGCTGCGCAGGCGTGCCCTGGCTGCGGGCGGCGATGGGCGTGCTAGCATCGCTGCCTTCGATGTCAGCGCGCTGAGCGGGGTCGGGCTCGATGGCTTGCGCCTGTACCTGGCCGAGCTGGCGAGGCAGCGCGCCGCGGCGGTCATGCACGAGCCTGTCGATGACGACAGCCCGATGCGGCCTGCGCCGCCAGCCGACGCCGATAGCGCGCACCACCCGTGATGCCCTTGCCGCCGATGTCCTTCCCTCTGCTTTCGATGATCCCGGCGCGCCCGCGCCCGGCGGCGGCTGCCGGGGAGGATCCCGGCGGACGCAATGGCTCCGGAGGTGACGGGCGCGGCCAGCCGCCCGACGGCGACCGTCGCCCGCCCCGGCCCGACGGTGGCCCGCCCGATCTCGACGAACTCTGGCGTGATTTCAACCGCAAGCTCAATGGATTCTTCGGCCGCCGAAGCGGTCGTGGCGGCGGTTTCCGGCCCCCGCGGCGGCCCGGCAGGCTGCGCCCGACGCCGCGCATGATGGGCCGCGTGGTGTTCGCCTTGCTGGGGCTGCTGGTGCTCGGTTGGCTGGGTTCGGGTTTCTTCGTTGTGCCGCAGGGGCAGGTCGCGGTGGTGAGCCGGCTGGGATCGGCGGCGACCATCGACCAGCCCGGGCTGAACTGGCACGATCCCGCTCCCTTCGGCAGCGCGGTGGTGGTCGATACCAGCGCCTTGCGCACGCAGCCTGTGGGCGACTCCAGCGTCGGCACCCTGAGCGGGGCGCCGCGCTCTTCGATGCTCACCGCCGACGGCGACATCGTCGAGCTGCGCCTGAGCGTGCAGTGGCGGGTGGGCAACGCGATGGACTACGTATTCGGCGATCGCGACCCGGACGCCGCGGTGGCGCAGGCCAGCGAGGAGGCCATCCGCGCCACGATCGCCGGTCTCAGCCTGCAGCAGGTGCTGCACGGCAACCGCGCGGAACTCGCGCGACAGGCCCAGGCCAGGGTGCAGGGCTTGCTCGACCGTTGGCGCAGCGGGGTGCATGTCAGCGATCTGAGCATCCAGCGTCTGCAGGTTCCCGAGCCCGTGCGCACGGCCTACGAGGATGCGCGCAAGGCGCACGCGGAGGCGCAGCGGATGAAGGCGCAGGCCGAGGAGTACGCGCGCGACCTGCTGCCGCGCGCGCAGGCCACCGCCGATGCGCTGCTGCAGCAGGCTGCCGGCTACAAGGCCAGCGTGGTCGCGCAGGCGCAGGGCGATGCGGCGCGCTTCGATCTCGTCGAGCAGCAGTACCGCAAGGCGCCGCGGGTGACCCGCGAATCGCTGTACCTGCAGACCATGCGCTACATCCTTGGCCACGTGACCAAGGTGCTGGTCGATTCCAGGACATCGAACAACCTGCTCTACCTGCCGCTGGATCAACTGCTGCACGGCACGGCGCGGACGGCTGCGCCGGCGCCTGCGGTCGGTGCGGGGGCGCCGACGCTGCCCCTGGCCGGCGCGCTGACCCTTCCCGGCGTCTCCAATGATGGCGCCTCGGCACCTTCGCCGCAGGCCAGCGAGCCGGCTTCGGCACCTACGCAGGCGTCACGCAGCCCGCGCGACACCCTGCGTCAGCGCGATTCGCGTTGAGCCGGCGCAGGTCGATCCGCAACTGCCGTACCCGACGATTCCCATCCGCAGATTTCCCCGACCGCTGATGAACCGCCTAGCCCTTACCGTCGTGCTCGCCGCACTGCTGCTGCTGGGCGCGCGCTCGAGCCTGTTCGTCGTGCACCGAGGGGAGTACGCCGCGGTGTACTCGATGGGGCGTGTGGCGCGCGTGCAGCGCCAGCCGGGTCTGTACTTCAAGTGGCCGTCGCCGGTGGAGAGCGTGGTGTTCATCGACGCGCGGCTGCGCAGCCTGCGCAGCGGCCAGTCGGATACCTTCGCGACCGCGGGCAAGCACAACGCGGTGGTGCGCTGGTTCGTCAAGTGGCGCGTCGTCGATCCTGCGGCCTATCTGCGGGCTTTCGCCGGCAGCGAATCGGCGGCCGACGACCGCTTGGCCACGGCCATGCGATCGACCCTCGACACGACCCTGCAAGGCATGCAACTGCAGGCCGTGCTGCAGGCCCTCGGCGGCGAGCTGCCCGGGCTGCTGCGCAAGGACGTGGGTGCATCGCTGCGCTCCAGCGGCGTGGAGGTCGTCGATGCCGGCCTGACCCAGCTGGACTACGCGGCCGATGCCACGGAGGCGGTGTACAGCCGCATGGCGACCGCGCGCAGCCTGGAGGCCGACCAGACGCGCGCCCAGGGGCAGGTCGAGGCCGCCAGGCTGCGAGCCGAGGCCGACCGAAAGCGCGAGGTGCTGCTGGCGCAGGCCTACCGCAAGGCGCAGGTGCTCAAGGGCGAGGGCGACGCCGAGGCCGCGCAGATCGATGCCCAGGCCTTTGGCAAGGATCCGGAGTTCGCGTCCTTCTACCGCAGCCTGGAGGCCTACCGTGCCACCCTGGATCGGCGCAGCGACCTCCTGGTGCTCGACCCCTCCAGCGCCTTCTTCCGTTACCTGCGCGATCCCTACGCCAAGGCCGAGCCACCGCCGCCGGCGGGTCGGCACTGAGCAGCGCGCCCGGTCGCCGCGGGCGACGGTCGCACCCTAGAATGCGCCCTGCTCATCCACCAACCCGCATGGTGTTCCCCGCATGACCGCCTGGTTGCTTCCCGAAGGTTTTTCCGATGCCCTGCCCGGCGAGGCGGCGTCGATCGAGAGGCTGCGTCGGCTGCTGCTCGACCACGCCGCGGGCCACGGCTACGAGCTGGTGATGCCGCCTTCGCTGGAATTCGTCGAGTCCCTGCTTTCGGGAACCGGCCAGGATCTGGATCTGCAGACCTTCAAGCTGGTGGATCAGGCCTCCGGCCGCACCCTCGGCCTGCGCGCCGACATGACGCCGCAGGCCGCGCGGATCGACGCCCACCTGCTGAACCGCGAGGGCATCGTGCGCCTGTGCTACTGCGGTCATGTGCTGCACACCCGCGCCCAGGGCGTCTATGCCTCGCGCGAGCCGCTGCAGTTCGGCGCAGAGTGCTACGGGCATGCCGGGCTGGAGGCGGATCTGGAGGTGCAGCAGATGGCACTGCGCAGTCTGCGGCTGGCAGGTTTCGAACGCCTGGCGCTGGGGCTGTCCGACGTGCGCCTGGTGCGGGGCGTACTGGGCGGGCTGGTGGCCGGCCCGGGGCGGCTGTCGGCCATGCTCGAGGCCTTGTCGCGCAAGGACGTGGCACGCCTGGAGCAGTTGTGCGCGGGCCTGCCCGACGCACAGCGCAAGCCCATCCTGGCTCTGTGCGAGTTGTTCGGCGATGCGTCGGTGCTCGAGCAGGCGCGTCGCGAACTGCCGCGGCGTGCCGTCGTGCTGCAGGCGCTCGACGACATGGAGCAACTCGCGCGTGCGCATGCCGAGGCGGACTGCGCGGTGCAGATCGATCTGGCGGATCTGCGAGGCTATCATTACCACACCGGAGTGATCTTCGGCATCTATGCCGCCGATCGTCCGGATGCGCTGGCGCGCGGGGGTCGTTATGACGAGATCGGCGCCAGTTACGGGCGATCGAGGCCGGCCACCGGCTTTTCGCTGGATCTGCGCGAGCTGGTGCGCCTGTCCTCGTCCGCGCCGCCGCGCTCGGCGGTGCGCGCGGAATGGTCGGCGCAGCCCGGCTATGCGCGCGCGGTGCGCGAACTGCGGGAACAGGGCGAGGTGGTGGTGGAACTTCCTCCCGGAGCGGCTTTCGAAAGCGACGGCCTGCGCCTGGATCGCGCGTTGAGCTTTTCCCAGGGGCGCTGGCAGGTTTCTGCCTGCGAGCCCGCGGGTGCGCCGTGAGCGGCGCGGTCGCGGGCGCGGGCCTGTCCTGCGCCGCCATGGTTCCTTCCCGTTTCCTTCCGGAATAGAGGTGTCGTGAGCACAGGACGCAATGTGGTCGTCGTCGGCAATCAGTGGGGCGACGAAGGCAAGGGCAAGGTGGTCGACTGGCTGACCGAGCAGGCGCAGGGGGTGGTGCGCTTCCAGGGTGGGCACAACGCCGGTCATACCCTGGTCATCGGCGGGCAGAAGACGGCCCTGCAACTGATTCCCTCGGGCGCGATGCGCGCCGACGTCGCCTGCTACATCGGCAATGGCGTGGTCGTCGATCCCGAGCACCTGATGGCCGAAATCGGCCGCCTGGAGGCCGCGGGCGTGGAACTGCGCGCGCGCCTGCGCATCAGCGAGGCCTGCCCGCTGGTTCTGCCCTCGCACGTGGCGCTCGACCTGGCGCGCGAGGCCAGCCGTGAGACGCGCGGGCTGGGCCGGATCGGCACCACCGGCAAGGGCATCGGCCCGGCCTACGAAGACAAGGTGGCCCGGCGCGCGGTGCGGCTGCAGGATCTGAAGCACCCCCGACGCCTGGCCGACAAGCTGCGGGAGACCCTCGACTGGCACAATTTCGCGCTGCGCGAATACCTGCATGTCGCGCCGGTCGAGTTCGAGCCGACCTACCAGCGGCTGCTGCAACTGGCCGAGCCGATCGCCCCGCTGCTCGCCGACGTGGGCCATTGCCTGCAGCGCTGCCGGGAACGCGGCGAGCGCCTGCTGTTCGAAGGCGCGCAGGGCACCCTGCTCGACGTCGACCACGGCACCTATCCCTACGTCACCTCCAGCAACTGCGTGGCCGGCAATGCCGCAGCCGGCGCCGGCATCGGCCCGCGCGCCATCGACTACGTGCTGGGCATCACCAAGGCCTACACCACCCGCGTGGGCAGCGGCCCGTTTCCCTCGGAGCTTCCGATCGATCAGCCGGGCAGCGTCGGCCACCACCTGCACACCGTGGGCCAGGAGCGCGGCACGGTGACCGGGCGCGCGCGGCGATGCGGCTGGATCGACACCGCGGCGCTCAAGCGCGCCAACCTGATCAACTCGACCAGCGGGCAGTGCATCACCAAGCTCGACGTGCTCGACGGGCTGCCGGAGATCCTGCTGTGCACCGGCTACCGGCTGGATGGCCGCGACATCGACATCCTGCCGCTCGATGCCGACGACATCGCGCGCTGCCAGCCGCACTACGAACGCATGCCCGGCTGGAAGGAGACAACCGCCGGGCTGACGCGCTGGGAACAACTGCCGCGCGAGGCGCGCGCGTACCTGGAGCGCGTGGCCGAACTCAGCGGCACGCCGATCTCCATGGTGTCCACCGGGCCCGACCGCGAGCACACCATCGTGCTGCAGCACCCGTTCGGCGACTGACCGCGTCAGGCAACCCTCCGCCAACCCAGGGGCACAACGCCATGCTCAGCGAAGACGGCAAGAACATGTACGTGTCGTGGGATGAATACCACGCGCTCATCGAGAAACTGGCGATCAAGATCCATCGGTCGGGGTGGGAGTTCGACCAGATCCTGTGCCTGGCGCGCGGCGGAACGCGCCCCGGAGACGTCCTGTCGCGGGTGTTCGACAAGCCGCTGGCGATCATGTCCACCAGTTCCTACGCAGCCGGCGCCGACGCTCCGCGCGCGAAGGTCGAACTGGCACGTTCGATCACCATGCCGCGCGGTGAGCTCCAGGGGCGGGTGCTGCTGGTCGACGACCTGGCCGATTCCGGCGAGACCCTGCGCGCGGTGGCCGATCGGCTGCGCGCCGCGGCGCTGCAGATCAGCGAACTGCGCACCGCGGTGCTCTGGGTGAAGGGCATTTCGACCGTGCTGCCCGACTATTACGTCGAGATGCTTCCCTCCAGCCCCTGGATCCACCAGCCCTTCGAGGAATACGACACCCTGCGGCCGTCCAAACTGGCCGAGCGCTGGAGGGTCTGAAGCCGGTCTGCGCCGTGCCGGGCAGGGAAGCTCAGCGGCCCGCCGCGCGCAGGCCCTCGAGCGCGTAGTCGGCCAGCGCGCGCAGCACCAGCGGACTGTCTCCGGCGGCCGGCGCCACGCGCACCTGCAGCCGCGGATGGCACTCGCGCACCGCTTCGACCTGGCGCACCACATCCTGCCGCAGGTGGTTGCCCTGGCCCAGGAACAGCGGCACCACCAGCACCTGCCAGCTCCCGGCCTCGGCGCAGGCCTGCAGCGCGTCGACCAGAAGCGGCTCCATGGATTCCAGGAAACACAGCTCGGCGTCGATTCCCGGCTGCCGGGCGCGCAGTTCCTCCAGCACCTTGCGCATGGGTTGCGCCCATTGCGGGTTGCGCGAACCATGGGCCAGCAGCAGCAGCCGCGACGGCGCGGGGTCGCGGATCGCAGCAGTGGTCGAGGAGGAGGAGGGCGAGGACATCGGTCGCAGGTCTGCAGGCGGGGGACAATGGCGCCATTGTGCCTGCCGCGCCGGGCCGCCGCGGGCGGATAGCATGGGGCGCATGCCGCGCGCCGCGCCCGCGCTTCGAAGGAGCCCCCGATGAACCATCCCACCCTGCCCGCCGGACGGATTCGCCCGGCTCCGGACGAACTGCTGCGGCAGCTCGAACAGCGTTTCGGCGCATCCTTCACCACCGCGCGCGCGGTCTGCGCGCAGCATGGTCGCGACGAATCTCCCTTCGACGCGCCTCCGCCGGCGGGGGTGGTGTTCTGCGCCTGTACCGAGGACGTGGCCGACGCGGTGCGCCTGTGCGGTGCCTTCGCCACGCCGGTCATCGCCTTTGGCGCGGGCTCCTCGCTGGAGGGTCAGCTGCTGGCCGTGCAGGGGGGCATCAGCCTCGACCTGACGCGCATGGACCGCGTGCTGGAAATCGTCGCCGAGGACATGCTGGTCAGGGTTCAGCCGGGAGTCACTCGGTTGCGCTTGAACGACGAGCTGCGGCACAGCGGGCTGTTTTTTCCCATCGACCCCGGAGCCGATGCCACGATCGGCGGCATGACCGCCACCCGCGCCAGCGGAACCAACGCCGTGCGCTACGGCACGATGCGCGAGAACGTGCTGGCGCTGACCGTCGTGCTGGCGGACGGCACCGTGCTGCGCACCGGTACCCGGGCGCGCAAGAGCAGCGCCGGCTACGACCTCACGCGGCTGTTCGTGGGCAGCGAGGGAACCCTGGGCATCATCACCGAGGTCACGCTGCGCCTGCACCCGCAACCGCAGGCGGTGGCCGCCGCGGTCTGTTCCTTCGCCAGCGTGGCGCAGGCGGTCGACTGCACCATCGAACTGATCCAGTCGGCGATCCCGATCGCCCGCTGCGAACTGATGGACGCCAACGCGGTGCGCGCGGTCAACGCCCACGATCGCCTGGATCTGCCCGAGCAACCGCTGCTGCTGATGGAGTTCCATGGCAGCGCCGAAGGCGTGCGCGAGCAGGCGCAGGCCACGCAGCAGATCGCCGCCGCGCATGGAGGCTCGGATTTCGCCTGGGCCGACACCCCCGAGGAGCGCACGCGGCTGTGGAAGGCCAGGCACCACGCCTACCTGTCGGCGCTGCAGACGCGCCCGGGATGCCGCTGCGTGACCACCGACACCTGCGTGCCCATCTCCCGCCTGGCCGAAAGCATCAACGACACGGTGGCCGAGGCCGACGCCGCCGGGCTGCCCTATTTTCTGGTCGGCCATGTGGGTGACGGCAACTTCCATGTCGGCTACCTCATCGACCCGCAGCTTCCGGCCGAGCGTGAGCTGGCGGAAAAGCTGAATGCCCGCCTGGTGCGGCGCGCGCTGCGCCTGGGCGGAACCTGCAGCGGCGAGCATGGGGTGGGGCTGCACAAGCAGGAGTTCCTGCGCGAGGAGGCCGGCGATGCGGCGATCGCGCTGATGCGCACCCTCAAGCAGGCCCTCGACCCGGCCGGCATCCTCAATCCCGGGAAGATCTTCCGTTGAACTGCGGCAAGGCCTTGAACGAAGCCCTGCTGAACAGCTACGGCGATGTCTCGGTGCCCGCGGCCCGCGGCCACGGCATGGACATCGCGTCCCAGCGCGCCGACACGCTCGACCTGCTGGCCCTCGAGCGCATCGGCGCCCTGCGCGGGGCGGCGGACGGCACGCCGGCGGTGCATGCGCTGGATGTCGGCTGCGGGAAGGGCGGCCAGGCCGCGCGCATGGCCCAGGCCGGCGCGCAGGTGCTGGCGGTCGACGTCGAGGACTGCGCGCAGGCCGTCCGGCAGTCGATGCGCGCCGCGGGAGTCGACGACCGCGCGTGGATCTTCCGTCGCAGGGACATCGCCGACATCGGGCTTCTCGCGTTCCGGCCACAAATTGTCGTGTGCCAGCGCATGATCCATTACCTGCGGCATGGCCAGGCCCTGCGGGCGCTGCGCGCCTTGCAGCGCCTGGCCGCGCCGGGCGCGATGCTGTACCTGTCGGCCTCCGGGCTGGACAGCATGCTCGGCGACGGCTACGGGGCGCGCGAACTCGACCTCCGGCAGCGCTTTGCGCCGCTGCGGCCGGATCGTGCGCGGGAGCACAACATCCATCGGCCCGTGTGCCTGTACCGCGAACCGGAACTGGCCGCGCTGGCGCGCGCGTCCGGCTGGGAACCGCGCGAGGTCTTTCGTTCGGACTTCGGCAACATCAAGCTCGTGGCGTGCAAGGCCTGCTGAGCCTACCCTGCGGGTGGCTCAGCGCGTGACCACCGGCTCGATCAGTTGCGGGCCTTCGTGGCGGGGATTGCCCACGGCCTGGCCGACCGGGTAGCGTTCCAGGATCTCCTCGGGGGCCGGGCACAACAGCGCCTGCAGGATCTCGGCCGGCGTCGAAGCCTGCAGCCAGGCGGCCACGCCCTCGCGATCCAGTATCGCCGGCATGCGTGCGTGCACCGGAGCCATCCATCCACTGGCCTGGGTCGTGATGACGCTGAAGCTCTCCAGCGCCTGCTCCGCCCCCCGTGGCTGCCAGTGTTCCCACAACCCGGCCATCGCCAGCAGCGCGCCGTCGCGGCGGCGGATGCACCACGGCTGCTTGTGCTTCGCGCCCGGCACCGCCTGCCATTCGTAGAATGCGTCGGCCGGCACCACGCAGCGCCGGGCGCGGAACGCGGCGCGGAAGCTCGGCAGCCGGCCGACGGTCTCGGCGCGGGCATTGATGCTGCGCTGGCCGAGATCCGCGTGGGCCCACGGTGGAACCAGGCCCCAGCGCAGCCAGGCGATCTGCCTGCGGGCGTCGACGACGCGCACCACGGGCGCCCACTGTCCGGGTGCGACATTGAAGCGCGGGCGCCAGTCGGCATGCTCCTGCGGGCCGACTTCGGCCTCGACGCCGAACTGTTCCCGGACGCTCTGCGCGCCGCTGCTTCGCACGTATCTGCCGCACATGGCCGTTCCCCCTGCGAGAACCCAATGATCGCGCAGTCGCGAGCACTTCGCCCCCCGGGGTCTGGGTGTGACGTCGGCGGCAGCCGCCCCTATGATGCCCCGCACAGCGCGCGCTGGCGCCGGCGGCGGCGCAGGCCGCGCCCGGTAGCCGGGCGATGGCCGGAGCACCGTTCCTCGTTCCTTTGCCGTCGCATGAAGGGGATGGGCGCGCGCCGTTTCGTGGATCCACGGTAGCAGGCTCCGTTCGCGGCGGCTTGGGTACATGGCGCGCCTGGCCATCCATCCGCCCATCGAGGAGCCTCCGAGGCCAGGTGCAGCTGGAGTTGCCGAGCGCTCTCCCACCACGCCCCGGCTGGCGCCTCGGACGCAGCACGCCCGAATGCGCGGGTAGACCGAAATGACCAAGAACCGCCTGGAAGCCTTCAGCGATGGCGTTCTCGCCATCGTGATCACGGTGATGCTGCTGGAGATGAAGGTGCCACCGGGATCCAGTCTCTCCAACCTGAGGCCCATCCTGCCTCTGTTCCTCAGCTACGTGCTGAGCTTTCTTTATGTCGGCATCTACTGGAACAACCACCACCACATGATGCACGCCGCGTCCGCGGTCGACGGCGCAGCGCTGTGGGCCAATCTGCACCTGCTGTTCTGGCTCTCGCTGCTACCCTTCGCCACCGGCTGGATGGGTGAGAACCACTTCGCCGCAGTCCCTACGGCGCTGTACGGCGTTGTGTTGCTGTGCGCGGCCGTGGCGTACTCGTTCCTTGCGCGCGCGCTGGTCTGCGCAGGCGGCGCCGACTCGCGTCTGGGTCGCGCGCTTGGGCGCGACCTCAAGGGCAAGCTGTCGATCGTTCTGTATACGGCCGCAATCCCGCTGTCTTTCGTGGCCCCGTGGGCGGCGCAGCTGCTCTATCTGGCGGTAGCCTTGATCTGGTTGATTCCCGACCGACGCATGCTGCGCGCCCTTGGCGAGGAGTCGGGCTGAGTGGAGATCCTGGGCCGCCCTTCCCTGGAAGAGGAGAATCCATGTTCCTTGGTGCCGGAGGGGGAATCGACACGCCGACATCGCGATCCCATGAGCGACAGCTTTCAGCGCGCGCGGCCTGATGCTTTCGACGCGGTGCATTCGCTCGACGGTCGTTCCCACGCGCCCGGAGGCGCCGTTCGCATCCTCGACGGCCCAGAACTTGTCCGTACGAGCGGTATGGCGATGCAGGTCTGATGCCCCTATTGCACACGCAATACAATGGAGCCATGAAGTCTGCCATCATCCCCCAGATCCGTGTCGAGCCCGAACTTCGGGCTGAGCTTGAGTCGGTGCTCAAGCAAGGCGAGACCCTCACCGACTTCATCGAGGCGACGGTGCGAAGCGCAATCGCGCACCGGCGTGTCCAGATGGCGTTTCACGCGCGGGCCCAGGCTGCGTCGGACGAGTACCACCGCACGGGTATTGCCTCACCTGCCGTGGCGGTGCTCGACCGTCTGCAAGCCAAGCTCGATGCGAAGCGCAAGAAGCTCGCTCGATGAGTTTCGAGGTTCAGCTGACGCCCTCTGCCGAGTCGGATCTTGAGCGCCTGTTCGATCACCTGCTCGATCGAGCGCAAACCATCGAGGATCTCGACCGCGCACAGTCGGCGATCGACACCCTGAGGGTGCTGATGCGGCAGCAACTTGCGCTCACGCCTTACAGCTTTCGTAAAGCCGCCCGGAATCCCGCCCAGCGGGAGCTGATCATGCCGTTCGGAGGCACAGGGTATGTCGCCCTGTACGAGATCGTGAGCATGTCGAAAGTCGTGGTGCTGGCGGTGCGCCATCAGCGGGAAGAGGACTACCACTGATCCGGCGGGCGTTCAAGTGCTGCAGCATTTGAAATCGCCGAGGGCGCACCGACGAGGGATCGCTGCTGGCCGGTTGTGGCCACTGCCCAGAGCGAAGCGGGTAGGCGCTCAACCAAGTTCTCAAAAACTTTCGCGAACTCCTTGTTTTCTGGTGCCCGGAGGGGGAATCGAACCCCCACGACCTGATTAGGGTCGGCGGATTTTAAGTCCGCTGCGTCTACCGATTTCGCCATCCGGGCGGGCTTCCGCCGGGGGATGCTAACCGACCCGCATCGGCTGGCCGGGGAGTTCCGGCCAGCGGAACCGGAGGGGTGCGGGCGGAGTCTCTCGCCGCTTTGCGGCCTTCGCGGGCAGATCGTCGGAATGTGCGCCGATCTTTAGTCGATGATCCTGCGACCAAAAGAAGATATAGAATAAAAATAGTTCAATTCGGAGTCAATATGCGTTAAGACCCCGATGGCCACCCAAACTCCCCCACCTTTGGCCACCTAAATTCCCCCACCCTGGCCACGGCGCGATGACGCGCTGACAGGCCGGCGAGCACGCCGGCGGCCAGAGGTCTGGCAGGACGTTACTT
>JAJZEC010000105.1 GCA_021805825.1 Pseudomonadota bacterium | reverse complement strand
TTCTGACCGCAGACGCCATGCCGTAGACCGTACACTTATCCACAACTGGCCGGTCTCAGGCCGGCCTTCCTTCCCTGGTCAAAATTGGATCGGCGCGGGTGGTCAAAATTGCGTCGGCGCCAACACAGTAGGAGCAGATGTCGGTGGCTGCGCCGCAGCGGGACAGATCGGTGGTGTTCGTGCTCTTCCACCAATCCGGCTGGCCCGCCGTCTGGTCGCTGGCGACGATCACCGTGCGCCCGGCCGCCTGCAGCTCGCGCAGGGTCGACGTCGGGCCGAAGCGGGTGCGGCTGGCGAGCCTGGAGCCGAGCTGCTGCTGCACGTACTGGTAGACGCTGTTGCGCATGGACTCCTTGTGGCTGCCGGAGTTGCTGTACCAGTGGCTCATGTCCAGCAGCACCAGTTCGTCGGGGTGCGCGTTGACGAAGTCCCGCACCTGTTCGATCAACCGGGTGAGCTTCTGCCCGGCCAAGGCATGGCAGGTGTAGACGCTGTCCACGTCGTTGCCGCCGCACAGCCGCAGGTCGAAGTAGCGGATTCCGCGCTGCAGCTGGCCGGCGACGTCCACGAACTGCGTCTTCGACCAGCGGGAGATGGCCCACGGCGCCGCGATGGCGGCAGCGGCGATCGCCGAGTTCGCGTCCGCGGTGACGGCCGAGCGGGACGTGATGTCGGCGGTGCCGCTGTCGTGCGTTCCCGGCAGCACGAGCTGGCGGATCTGCAGGTCGGGATTGATGTCGTGCATCCACGATGCCAGGTTCTGCGACGTGGCGCTGATGTAGAGCCGATCCTGGTCGCCGCTGATTCCGTAATGGGGATAGAGCGTGGCCGCCTCAGCGAACGACGGGTTGGCGTAGGTGGTATGCACCTTCGAGCCCCTGGCCGAGACGATCACGTCGTAGCTGGCCACCTTGTCCCCTCCGCTCCACAGGGTGAGGGAGAAGCCGCTGGCGGAACTCAGGCAGAAGAATCCGTTGCTGGCCTCGATGTACTGGATCTTGTCCAGGATCGGGCTGGGCCCCGGATCCACGCAGCGGCTGGAATCGATGGTCAACAGCGGCGAGGGCACGTAGGCCCGGACATCGAGGTACATGCCCTGCCCTGCTTGCGCGCACGACGGGCCGAGCAGCAGGCCGAGCAGGGCAAGCCCGCGCAAGGCGCGCGGCGCTTGCGCCAGGCTTTGCGCTGCCCGCATCAGCTGCCAGGAGCGAACAAGGAGGGCATGGGTCATGGCGTGGACTCGCTGCGTCGGATGGGGAGTCCAGCATCGCACAGTTCACGACATGGTTTCTCGGGGCATCGGGCTCGGCCGGCAGGTGCCCCGGCCTGCGCGGCGCGCGCCGCGCAGGGGGTCGCCAGCCCGCTTTCCCTCTGTGCGCCCTCCCGGAGCCTGGCCGGGACGATCCGCGCTCGCTCCCGGCGAACGCGCGGATGACAAAAAACCTACCGCAGAAGGGGTCAATCGCTACGCAAGAGTTCGCGCAGCAACAGCAGTTCCCGTAACAGGTCGTCGCGCGTGGGCGCCGGCCAGTCCGCCGGGTCGCCGGCCGGAACCGGATCCGCCGCGGGTACCGGGCCCGGCAACACGGACTCGCCGGCGCCGCCCTGGGAAAGCCTGGCCCGTGCCCCATGGATGGTGAAACCCTGGTCGTAGAGCAGTTCCCGGATGCGGCGGATCAGCAGCACTTCGTGGTGCTGGTAGTAGCGTCGATTGCCGCGCCGCTTCATCGGCCGCAACTGGCTGAATTCCTGTTCCCAATAACGCAGCACATGGGCCTTGACCCCGCACAGTTCGCTGACCTCGCCGATGGTGAAGTAGCGCTTGGCCGGGATCGGCGGCAGGTCCTGGGAGGAGGTCATGGTGCGGATGGTTCAGCGGCATGGTCGGGGGCTGGCTGGGGGCGGGATTCAGCCGCCCAGCGCCTCGGGAAGCGCGGGCACGCCCCCGCCCTGCAGTTGTTCCTTGAATTTCTGGCTGGGGTGGAAGGTCACCACACGCCGCGCACGGATGGGGATCATTTCCCCGGTGCGCGGGTTGCGCCCCGGGCGCTGCGCCTTGTCGCGCAACTGGAAGTTGCCGAAATTGGACAACTTCACGTCCTGCCCGCCGGCCAGTGCGTCGCGTATGAGGTCGAAGAAGGCATCCACCATGTCCTTGGATTCGCGCTTGTTCAACCCGATGCGCTCGTACAGCAGTTCGGCCAGCTCGGCCTTGGTCAGGCTGGGGGTCTGCAGGCTGGTGACCAGTTTGTCCATCGTCGGCTCCCGGTTGCGTCGTCGGATGCGGGTGCGCCTCAGGCGCGCAGCCTGGCGTCGAACGCGCGTTGCACGGCCTCGATGACCGCCGCGCAGGCCGCATCCGCCTGCGCGTCGGTCAGGGTTTCGTCGGCCTGCAGCGTCAGGCGCAGTCCCAGGCTGCGGCCCTGGCCGTCGGCCAGCGTGAAGACGTCGAACAGCACGACCTCGGCCAGCGAGGCGCAGCGCGGATCGGTCGCGCGCAGCCCGCGCACCGCATCGAGCACCTGGGCTGCCGCCACCGGCGACTGCAGCACGAAAGCCAGGTCGCGCAGCACCTGCGGCGTGCGCGGCACGCTGCGCGGCGTCGGCAGCAGCTGACGCTGCAGGGCCTCGACCTCGAGCTCGAACAGCAGCGGAGCCTGCGGCAACTCGTATTTCTGCACCCAGCGCGGATGCAGTTCGCCCAGCACCCCGATCGGCTGGCCGTCGAGCAGCACCCGCGCCGAGCGTCCGGGGTGCAGCGCCGGATGCCCGGCGGCCTCGAAGCGCAGATCCCCGCAGCCCGCGCACAACTGCTGCACGTCCGCCTTCACGTCGTAGAAATCCACCATGCGCTCGGCCGCCGCCCAGCTCGTCGGCCACACCGGCCCGTAGGCCAGCCCCGCGAGGCGCAGCGGCTGCTCGACCCCCTGCGGGCTGCCGTGCGCGCCGGCGGCTGCGCGCCGGAACACCCGCCCCAGTTC
>JAJZEC010000054.1 GCA_021805825.1 Pseudomonadota bacterium | reverse complement strand
CGGATCAGGGCCCACAGCAGCGCCAGACCGTTGATCTCGCGCGCAGCCTGGCGCGGCGCCGCGGAGGCCGCCGCCGGCGCGGCCTGCGCCGCCTCCGTGGGCGCCTGCGGTGCGCTGTCCGGCGCCGATGCCGGCTCGCCGGCATCGGCCGACGGCGCGGCCGCCAGCTGCTGCGCGGCGGCCTGGAAGTTCTGCACGAACTGGCCCAGCATCATTTCCGACACCTGCACCATCATGCGGCCGCCGAACTGCGCGAACTTGCCGTTGACCACCACGGTCGCATGGCCCGCCAGCTGCGATTGCGCCTTGCCGTCCGTGGACGGCTCGACGACAGCGTTCAGATCCATCGATGCCGACGATCCACCCTTGTCGGCACCCTTCGCATGCAACACCATGCGGCGCGCCTGCAGGTCGCACTCGACCACCTCGACCTGGCCACCGAACTGTGCCAGCGCCGGGCCCACCTTGAGCTTGACCACGCCCTTGTACGAGGTCGGCGACAGCTGTTCGGTGATGTCCGCCCCGGGCATGCAGCGCGCCAGGTGCTGCACGTCCTGCAGCAGCGTCCACGCGCGTTCGGCATCGACATCCAGCGGATAGGTCTTCTCGATCTTGACTTCCATGATTCCTCACCAGAAGGGGCCAGGCCGGCGGCGCGGCGGTGCCCGCCGCCGCGCCGCCGGCGGTTTCACAGCGCCACGCCGTGCTTGCGCAGTTCCTTCCAGACGCGGAAGGAATTGTGGGGCATGTCCATGTGCGTCACCCCCAGATGGGCGAAGGCATCGACGACCGCCGCGGTGAAGGTCGGGATCGACCCCACGTGGGGCGATTCGGCCACCCCCTTGGCGCCGATCGGATGGTGCGGCGACGGGGTCACGGTGTAGTCGGTCTCCCACTTCGGAGCCTCCACCGCGGTGGGCAGGAAATAATCCATCAGCGTGTTGCCCAGCAGGTTGCCCTGCGCGTCGAAAGGCATCTGCTGCCCCATCGCGACCGCGAAACCCTCGGTCAGGCCGCCATGGATCTGGCCCTCGATGATCATCGGGTTGATGCGGGTGCCGCAATCGTCGAGCGCATAGAAACGCCGCACCTTGGTCTCGCCGGTGGCGCGGTCGATGTCGACCACGCACAGGTAGATTCCGAAAGGATAGGTGAAATTCGGCGGATCGTAGTAATGCACCGCCTCCAGCCCCGGCTCCAGTCCGGCGGGCGGCTCGTGGTAGGCGGCCCAGGCGATGTCGGTCATGGTCTTGAAGCGCGCGTCGTCGCCCTTGACCTTGAAGCGGTCGACCTCCCAGTCCAGATCCTGCTCGCTGACCTCCAGCAGGTGGGCGGCGATGCGCCGCGCCTTGGCGTGGATCTTGCGCGCCGCCATGGCGATGGCCGCCCCGGCCACCGGGGTCGAACGGCTGCCGTAGGTGCCCAGCCCGTAGGGCGCTGTCGAGGTGTCGCCCTCCTCGACCTGGATCACCTCGCTGGGGATGCCCAGCTCGGTGGCGATGATCTGCGCGTAGGTGGTCTGGTGCCCCTGTCCCTGGGTGATCGTCCCCATGCGGGCGATGGCGCTGCCGGTCGGGTGCACGCGGATCTCGCAGGAATCGAACATGCCCACGCCGAGGATGTCGCACATCTTGCTCGGCCCGGCGCCGACGACTTCGGTGAAGGTGACCAGGCCGATGCCCATCAGCGTCGGGGAGTCCGGGTCTGCGCGCCGCGCCGCCTGCTCGGCGCGCAGCGCCTTGTAGTCGACGGCGTCCAGCACCTTGTGCAGCGCGGTGTGGTAGTCGCCCGAGTCGTATTCGAAACCGAAGGGGCTGTGGTACGGGAACTGCTCCTTGCGGATGAAGTTCTTCGCCCGGATCTCGGCCTTGTCCATGCCCAGCTTCTGCGCCAGCACGTCGACCATGCGCTCGATCAGGTACACCGCCTCGGTGACGCGGAAGGAGCAGCGGTAGGCCACGCCGCCGGGTGCCTTGTTGGTGTAGACGCCCTTGACCTCGGCATGCGCTGCGGCGATGTCGTAGGAGCCCGAGCAGATGTGGAACAGCCCGGCGGGGAACTTGCTCGGGTCGGCGCAGGCGTCGAAGGCCCCGTGGTCGGCCAGCACCTTCACCCGCAGGCCGAGGATGCGGCCGTCGGCGGTGGCCGCGAGCTCGCCGTCCATGTGATAGTCGCGGGCGAAGGCCGTGGTCGAGATGTTCTCGATGCGATCCTCGACCCATTTCACCGGGCGCCCGAGCACGATCGACGCGACGATCGCGCACACATAGCCCGGATAGACCCCGACCTTGTTGCCGAAGCCGCCGCCGATGTCCGGGCTGATGATGCGCACCTTGGACTCGGGGATGCCCGAGAGCATCGACACCACGGTGCGCACCACGTGCGGAGCCTGCGACGTGATCCAGGTCGTGAGCTCACCGCGCACCGGATCGAAGCTGGCGACGCAGCCGCAGGTCTCCAGCGGGCAGGGATGCACCCGCGGGTAGTACATGTGCTGCGACACCGTGACCGCGGCGCCGTCGAAGGCGGCGTCGGCAGCCTCCTTGTCCCCGGCCTGCCAGGTGAAGATGTGGTTGGGATGCTCGCGCGGGCCGTGCGCGCCGCTGCTCTTGCCCGCCAGATCCTCGCGCAGCACCGGGGCATCGGCTGCCAGCGCGGCGTAGGGGTCGACCACCGGGGGCAGTTCCTCGTACTCGACTTCCACCGCTTCCACCGCGTCGGCCGCGATGTAGCGGTCGTCGGCGACGACGATGGCCACCTCCTGCATCTGGAAGTGCACCTTCTCGTCGGCCAGCACGGCCGCGACGTCGCCGGCCAGCGTGGGCATCCAGTGCAGCTTCAGCGGCTTGAGATCGTCGGCCGTGAGCACCGCGTGCACCCCGGGGATGGCCAGCGCGGCCTCCTTGTTGATTCTCTTGATGCGGGCATGGGCGAGCGGCGATCGCACGATGTCCATGTGCAGCATCGAGGGCAGCTTGATGTCGTCCACGTAGTTGCCCTTGCCCTGAATGAATCGGGCATCCTCCTTGCGCAGGCGCGAGGCGCCCATGCCGGCCAAGGCCAGTTCGCGGGCCTCGGCGGTGTCAGCCGGTGCGTTCATCGGTGGTGTCTCCCTGTGTTGGCTTCGACGGGCGCGGCCTCAGGCCGCTTGCGCAGCGGTTTCCCGCAGCTTGCGCGCCGCGTGCTGCACGGCCTTGACGATGTTCTGGTAGCCGGTGCAGCGGCAGAGGTTGCCGCTCATGCCGGCGCGGATCTCCTCCTCGCTGGGATCCGGGTTCTCCTGCAGCAGCCGGTAGGCGCGCATCAGCATGCCCGGGGTGCAGAAGCCGCATTGCAGGCCATGCTCCTGGTAGAAGCCTTCCTGCACCGCATGCAGCACACCCTTCTGCGCCAGGCCCTCGACGGTCAGCACCTCGGCGCCGTCACACTGCACCGCCAACTGGGTGCAGGACTTCACCGAGCGGCCGTCGATATCGACGGTGCAGGCACCGCAGTGGCTGGTCTCGCAGCCGATGTGGGTGCCGGTGAGCTGCAGTTCCTCCCGCAGGAAATGCACCAGCAGGGTTCGCGGTTCGACGGCCTTCTCGATCTTCCTGCCGTTGACCGTCACGGTGATGAGTTTGCTTGCCATGTACGGCTCCTTGGGTTTCAGGCGGCGCGCGCCCAGGCCTTGCTCAGCGCGCGCTTGACCATCTGCGCGGCCATCGCGGTCTTGTATTCGATGTCGCCGCGCAGATCCTCGGCGGGTTCGCAGATCGCCGCCGCCGCGTCGGCCGCGGCCTGCAGCGCCGCGGCGTCGAAGCCACGCCCGCGCAGCAGATCCTCGGCGTCCGATGCGCGCAAGGCCATCGGCCCGACGTTGGTGAGGGCGATGCGCACCTGCTCGACGACGTCGGCCCGGCGCCGCAGCACCACCGCGCAGCCGGCGGTGGCCCAGTCACCCGTCTTGCGCTTGAGCTTCTCGTAGGCCCAGCCGGTTCCCGCGCGGAACGCCGGCACATGGATCTCGCACAGCACCTCGTCCTCCTGCATCGCCGTCATGTAGGTGCCGAGGAAAAATCCGTCGGCCGGCAGCGTGCGCCGGCCCTGCGGCCCCTGCAGCACCAGGCTGGCGTCGAGGGCGATGGCCAGCGCGGGGTGGTCGTTGCCCGGGTCGCCGTGCGCGATGTCACCGCCGATGGTGCCGCGGTTGCGCACCTGCGGGTCGGCGATCAGCGCCGCCGCCTCGGGCAGCAGCGGCACCTTGGCGCGCAGCACCTCGGAAGCGATGAGGTCGTTCTCCACCGTCATCGCGCCGATCACCACGGTGTCGCCCTGGTCGCGAATGCCGCGCAGTTCGTCGATGCGGTTGAGATCGATGAGGTTCGCCGGCTGCGCGAAACGCAGCTTCATCATCGGCAGCAGGCTGTGGCCTCCGGCCAGCAGCTTGGCGTCCTCCAGCCGGGTCAGCAACCCGATGGCCTCGTCCACCGATCGCGGGACGTGGTACTCGAAACGCGGTGGAATCATGCTTGTCTCCGTTTGGTGCAGGCCACGCGAACTATAGAGATTCGCGTCCTTTTTTGCATTCGATCAAGATTGCGCGGCGTTTTTTCATGAAACGACGCAATCGCCTCATGAACTGCAGGCAAAGGGCCATCAACGGGACCCGCCCACCGCGCCCGTGAAGCGCAATCCGGGAAAGTCCTTAGCCTGCCGCAGTGGATCCCACGCAGCGGCTCAGGCGTTCGCCCGCGCCACGCCGAGCGCGGCGCGCAGGCGCGCCACCTCGGTACGCGACACCGGCACGCAGATCGAGGGTTCGCCGCGCATCTGCACCTGCGTCTTGCCGCCGACGCGGCCCAGTTCGAGCACGGCGTCGAGGTTGATGATGAAGCAGCGGTGCACGCGCAGGAAGCGCTGGCCGTCCAGCCGATCCTGCAGGTCGCCGATGCTGAGGTTGCAGAACTGCCAGCCGCTGCTCGTCAGCACGCGGGTGTAATGGGCCTGCGATTCCAGCAGAATGACGTCCGCGGTATCGACGAAGGTCACGCGGTGGTTGGCCACCAGCGGAATGCGCGCCAGCTGGCGTTTGTCGGCGCGCGGCGCAGGCTGCCCGGCGACCACCGCCGCCGGCGCTGCGTGACCCTCCTGGCCCACGACCAGTTGGGTGACGTCGTAGAACACCAGCACGAAGCCGGTGGTTTCGCCCGCCGCGCCGCCGAGGCGGGTGACCTTGATCAGCAGCACCTGTTCCGGGATGTTGATGATCATGGTCATCGGCAGCGCCTGCGCCACCGGGCAGGCCGAGGCCTGGTCGAGCAGGAAGGACACCTTGGAGGCCGAGCGCGGCGGATGGAAGGCGGTCACCAGCTGGTCGAAGGGCTGGCGCTCGCCCACCGGAAGCACGCGACGCGCGTAGTCGTTCATCGCCAGCACCCTGCGCTGGGTGTCCAGGTGCACCACGCCGACTTCGAACTTCTCGAACAGGTAGAGGGCGGAGGCCGGGGCCTGCTGGGTACGCAATGCTGTCTCCTGGCGCGGCCACCACGCCGCAACCCGGCGCGCCTGCCCGCCGCACGCAGCGTAGTCGCCGCGCCGAGGCCGCGCAAGGCGCCGCGCCGAGGCAGCTGCAGCCCGGCGACGGCAGGCACAATGCGGTGATGCTTCCGAGTTTCCTGCTGCTTGACCTCGAGACCACCGGCTCGGATCCGGTGCGCGACCGCATCACCGAAATCGCCGCACTGCGCATCGACGACGGCCAGGTGCGCGCGCGCTGGCAGAGCCTGGTCGATCCCGGGTGTCCGATTCCTCCGTTCATCCAGCGCCTGACCGGCATCAGCGATGCCATGGTGGCGGATGCGCCGCGCTTTGCCGACGTCCTCGGCGAGCTGCTGCCGCTGCTGGACGGCGCGGTGCTGGTCGCCCACAACGTGCGCTTCGACCACGCCTTCCTGAAGAACGCCCTCGCGCGCGAGGGCGTCGAGCGCAGGATGCGCACCCTCTGCACGGTGCGCCTGTCGCGCCGCCTGGAGCCGCGGGCCAGCGGCCACGGACTGGACGCGCTGATCCGCCGCCACGCCCTGCCCACCACGCAGCGCCACCGCGCGATGGGCGACGTGCTGGTGCTGCAGGCCTGGCTGCAGCGCATGGCCGAGGTGCACGGCCCGCAGGCGCTGCGCGCACACGCCCAGGCCCTGCTGCAGGGCGCGGCCAGCGTGCCGCCGCAGCTGCAGACCGATGTCGACGCGATCCCCGACGGCCCCGGCGTCTACCTGTTCCATGGCGACGGCGCACTGCCGCTGTACATCGGCAAGAGCGTGCACCTGCGGCGCCGCGTGCTGTCGCATTTCCAGGCCGACCACAGCGACCCGCGGGAAATGCGCATCAGCCAGCAGCTGCGGCACATCGAGGTGCGTCCGACCGCGGGCGCATTCGGCGCGCTGCTCCTGGAGGCGCGCCTGGTCAAGCAGCTGCAGCCGCTGTACAACCGTCGGCTGCGCCGGGAAAACCGGCTGTGCAGCTGGCAGCTGCAGGCCGATGCGCGGCAGCGCCCGCTGCTCAGTCTGGTGCGCGACGAGGCGCTGCAGGCCGATGCCTGGCCGCGGCTGTACGGCATCTACCGCAGCCGCCGTCAGGCCGTGCAACGCCTGCGCGAACTCGCCGAGCAGCATGGCCTGTGCCAGCGGGTGCTCGGCCTGGAGTCGGGCCGCGGGAACTGCTTCGCCCGCCAGCTGGGACGCTGCCGCGGCGCCTGCTGCGGCATGGAAGGCCTGGAGGAGCACGCGCAGCGGGTGCGGCAGGCGCTGCACCAGGAGCGCCTGCTGGCCTGGCCCTACGACGGCCCGGTGGGCCTGCGCGAAGTCGCCGCCGACGGGCTGCGCAGCGAAGTGCATGTGTTCGACCAATGGCGCCACCTCGGCAGCGCCCGCGACGACGAGGAACTGCGGCAGTTGCTGGATCGTGCCCATCCGTCGGCGGCGCTGGCCTTCGACCTCGACACCTACCGCCTGCTGCTGGACTGCCTGGCGCGCCAGCGCGCCGGCGGCCCGCAGCTGCTGCCGCTGGCCCGGCCCGCGCGGCTGCCTGCGCCTGTCGCGGGAGTCGACTGAAGCCGACTACGCGCCGCGCGCCGGCGCGCGCAGCTTGCGCCACAGGGTGCTGCGGGCGATACCCAGCCGGGCGCAGGCCTGCGCCTGGTCGCCCCCGCACTCGCGCAGCGTGCGCTCGATGACCTCGCGTTCGGTTTCGGCGCGCCGCTGAGCGAGTCCGCCGGCGCCGCCCGCGGCTTCGCCCAGGCGCGCCAGCTCGGGCAGCAACTCGCGCAAGCCCTGCGCGCTCAGCGCCGCGCTGTCGAAGGCCGCCGCGCAGGCCACGCGCTCGACCAGGTTCTCCAGCTCGCGCACGTTGCCGGGCCAGGCATAGTCGCGGGCGCCGGAGATGCATTCCTCCAGCCAGGCGAGCAGACGCTCGCGTGCCACCAAGGCGGTGCCGCGCGCCAGCACCTTGTCCAGCAGATGCGCGGCCAGCCGCGGCAGATCCTCGCGACGCTCGCGCAGGCTGGGAAGCTGCAGGCGCAGGATGTTCAGCCGGTAGTACAGATCGCGGCGGAACTCCCCGGCCTCGATGCGCGACTCCAGGTCGCGGTGCGTGGCGGCGATCACCCGCACGTCCACCGGGGTCGGCTCGATGGCGCCGATGCGCAGGATCTCCCGCTCCTGCAGCACGCGCAGCAGGCGGGTCTGCAGCGACACAGGCATGTCGCCGATCTCGTCCAGGAACAGCGTGCCGGTGTGCGCGGCCTCGAACAGCCCAGGCTTGCCCGCCTTGCGCGCGCCGGTGAAGGCTCCTTCCTCGTAGCCGAAGAGCTCGCTTTCCAGCAGGCTTTCGGGAAAGGCCGCGCAATTGATGGCCACGAAGGGCTGCGTGCGCCGCACGCTGGCCGCGTGCATGCCCTGCGCGAACAACTCCTTGCCGGTGCCGCTCTCGCCGACCACCAGCACGGTGGCGTCGCTGTGCGCGAAGCGCTGCGCCTGCTCGCGCGCGCGGCGCATGGCCAGGCTGTCGCCCACGATGTCCGACAAGCGCCAGCGCGTGGCCAGCGCCGCCGGGCGCGCACGCGCGCGCAGGCTGCGGTCGACGCGCTGGATGGTCGCCGGATCCTTGCAGGTCAGCACCGCCCCGGTGCGCACCCCGCGCTCGACGATCGGCGCGCGGCTGAGCACCAGGGTCTGCCCGCCCAGGCGCACGATGTCGTCGACCTGCTCGGTGCCGTCGCGCAGGGTCGCGGCCAGGCTGAACTCCGGGGCGACCTCCCCCAGCACCCGTCCGAGCAGTTGCTGGCGCGTGCGGCCGAGCAGGCGCTGCATCGGCGGGTTCACGGCCTCGATGCGTTCGCTGTCGTCGACCGCGATCACCCCATCGCGCAACTGCTCGAACAGGGTGTTCAGCCGCTCGCGCTTGGCCGCCGCGATGCGCGCGGCGCGCGCCACCTCCACGGCGTCGTCGATCGCCGCGCGCACCGCGTCGTGGGAATACAGCAGCACGCCGCGCATGCCCAGCTGCTCGGCCAGACCGAGCACCATGCCCGGTGCGACCACCACTTCGATGCCGGCGTCGCGCAGATCGCGCACGCAGGCCGCGGCATCGGCCTCGCTGTGGTAGCTGCGCTGCACGATGTGCAGCGAGAAATCCCGGCTGAACTGATCCACCTCCTGGCGCATGGAGCCGAAGCTGACCAGCGCGATGCGCGGGGAGATGCTGCGCGCGCGCGCCAGCGCCAGCATGAGGTCGAAGCCGCCGACCTTCACCAGCACCACCGGCAGATCGGTGCGGCTGCGCAGGAATTCCCCATGCAGGCCGGCGGCCACCAGCACGTCGACCCCCTCGGCCGCGCGCCGGGCCTCGATCTCGGCCAGCGCCTCGTCGAAGCCGCGGTCGACGACGTCGACCCGGGCACGCGCCGCGTATTCCGGGGCAACCTCGTGCAGCAACTGCTTCAGGCGCAGGAAGCCGATCGCCAGGATGCGCGGCGGGGTTTCGGCGCTGGACGGAGGAGGAGCCATCGACAGGGGCTGCGGGGAGCGACGAGCTTGACCGTTGCACGATTGGAACATGTTTTCCAGCTTTGAAACAAGACAGGCACCTCCGCGCCCGATCTTCCGAGGCGTATGCTGCGCGCCGCGGGTGGCACGCTCCTTGCTGTCTCTGGTCGCACATCTTGCTAGCCACCCCCCGACCCCCGACTGCCATGAAATCTCCCGGATCCCTGTTCCGCACCGCGCTGGCCGAGGAAAGCCCGCTGCAGGTCATCGGTGCCATCAACGCCAACCATGCGCTGCTCGCGCAGCGCGCCGGCTTCCGCGCGATCTATCTGTCCGGCGGCGGTGTCGCCGCGGGCTCGCTGGGCATGCCCGACCTGGGCATCAATACCCTGGACGACGTGCTGACCGATGTGCGCCGCATCACCGATGTGTGCGAACTGCCGCTGCTGGTGGACATCGACACCGGCTTCGGCCCCAGCGCCTTCAACATCGCGCGCACGGTCAAGAGCCTGATCAAGTTCGGCGCCGCGGCCTGCCACATCGAGGATCAGGTCGGCGCCAAGCGCTGCGGCCACCGCCCCGGCAAGGAAATCGTGGCTGCGCAGGAAATGGCCGACCGCGTGAAGGCCGCGGTGGATGCGCGCACCGACGAAGCCTTCTTCGTGTTCGCGCGCACCGACGCGATCGCCGTCGAAGGCATCGACAGCGCCATCGAGCGCGCGCGCGCCTGCGTGGAGGCCGGTGCCGACGGCATCTTCGCCGAGGCGGTTCCCGACCTGCCGACCTATCGCCGCTTCGTCGAGGAACTGCGGGTGCCGATCCTGGCCAACATCACCGAATTCGGCAAGACGCCGCTGTTCACGCTGGACGAACTGCGCTCGGCCGGGGCCGCGGTCGCCCTCTACCCGCTGTCGGCGTTCCGGGCCATGAACAAGGCCGCCGAGCGCGTGTACGAAACCCTGCGCCGCGAAGGAAGCCAGCGCAGCGTGCTGGATACGATGCAGACGCGCGAGGAGCTCTACGACCGCATCGGCTACCACCTCTACGAACAACGGCTGGATCGCGTGTTCGCCGCCCGCCACGACTCCCACTGAAAGAACCGAAGGAGCACACCCCCATGTCCGAGACTGCCACCCCCGGCTTCAAGCCCAAGAAGTCCGTCGCCCTGTCGGGCACGGTCGCCGGCAACACCGCGATCTGCACCGTCGGCCGCACCGGCAACGACCTGCACTACCGCGGCTACGACATCCTGGATCTGGCCGAGGCCTGCGAGTTCGAGGAGGTCGCCCACCTGCTGGTGCACGGCTCGCTGCCCAACGCGGCGCAGCTCGCCGCCTACAAGATGCGGCTGAAGGCCCTGCGCGGCCTTCCGATGGGGCTGCGCCAGGCGCTGGAGGCCCTGCCCGCAGCCAGCCACCCGATGGACGTCATGCGCACCGGGGTCTCGGTGCTCGGCTGCCTGCTGCCCGAGAAGGACGACCACAACCTGCCCGGCGCGCGCGACATCGCCGACCGCCTGATGGCCAGCCTGGGCTCGATGCTGCTGTACTGGTACCACTACAGCCACAATGGCCGCCGCATCGACGTGGAGACCGACGACGATTCCATCGGCGGGCACTTCCTGCACCTGCTGCACGGCAGCCGCCCCAGCGACATGTGGGTGCGCGCGATGCACACCTCGCTGATCCTGTACGCCGAGCATGAGTTCAACGCCTCGACCTTCACCTGCCGCGTCGTCACCGGAACGGGCTCGGACATGTATTCGGCGATCACCGGCGGCATCGGCGCTCTGCGCGGCCCCAAGCATGGCGGCGCCAACGAGGTGGCCTACGAAGTGCAAAGCCGCTACGCATCGCCCGATGAAGCCGAGGCCGACATCCGCCGGCGCGTCGGCAACAAGGAAGTGGTGATCGGCTTCGGTCACCCGGTGTACACGGTCAGCGACCCGCGCAACGAGGTCATCAAGTCGGTGGCCCGGCGACTCAGCGAGGCGCGCAGCGACATGCGCCTGTTCTCCATCGCCGAGCGCCTGGAAGGCGTGATGCGGGAGATCAAGAACATGTTCCCGAACCTGGACTGGTTCTCCGCGGTCAGCTACCACATGATGGGCGTGCCGACGGCCATGTTCACCCCGCTGTTCGTGATTTCCCGCACCTCCGGCTGGGCCGCGCATGCCATCGAGCAGCGCCAGGACGGCAAGATCATCCGCCCCAGCGCCAACTACACCGGCCCCGAGGATCAGGCCTTCGTTCCCCTGGCGCAGCGCGCCTGAGACCGCCATGAACCAGCCGTACCGCAAGCCACTGCCCGGCACCGGGCTCGATTACTTCGACGCGCGCGAGGCGGTGGAGTCGATCCGCCCGGGCGCCTGGGACGCCCTGTCCTACACCGCACGCGTGCACGCCGAGAACCTGGTGCGGCGCTGCGACCCGACGATCCTGCAGGAATGCCTGCGGCAGATCGTCGAGGGCCGACGCGACCGCGACTTCCCGTGGTTCCCGGCGCGGGTGGTGTGCCACGACATCCTCGGGCAGACCGCCTTCGTCGACCTCGCCGGCCTGCGCGATGCGATCGCCGAGCGTGGCGGCGACCCGGCGCTGGTCAACCCGGTGGTTCCGGTACAGCTGATCGTCGACCACTCGCTGGCCGTGGAATGCGGAGGCGACGACCCCGACGCCTTCGCGAAGAACCGCGCCATCGAGGATCGCCGCAACGAGGATCGCTTCCACTTCATCGAGTGGTGCCGCACGGCGTTCCGCAACGTCGACGTGATCCCCCCGGGCAACGGCATCATGCACCAGATCAACCTGGAGCGCATGTCGCCGGTGGTGCACGCGCAGGACGGCCTGGCCTTTCCCGACACCCTGGTGGGCACAGACAGCCACACCCCGCATGTGGATGCGCTGGGCGTGATCGCCGTCGGCGTGGGCGGACTGGAGGCGGAGAACGTGATGCTCGGGCGCGCGTCGTGGATGCGCCTGCCGGAGATCATCGGCGTGGAGCTCGACGGGCGCCCGCAGCCCGGCATCACGGCCACCGACATCGTGCTCGCGCTCACCGAGTTCCTGCGCAAGGCCAAGGTCGTGGGTGCCTACCTGGAGTTTCGCGGGGAAGGCGCCGCGGCCCTCACGCTGGGTGACCGCGCGACCATCTCCAACATGGCTCCCGAGTACGGGGCGACGGCGGCGATGTTCGCCATCGACGGCCAGACCCTGGAATACCTGCGCCTGACCGGTCGCAGCCCGGAGCAGGTGGCGCTGGTGGAAAGCTACGCCAGGGCCGCCGGCCTGTGGGCCGACAGCCTGCGCGACGCCCGCTACGAACGCACCCTGCGCTTCGACCTGTCCAGCGTGGTGCGCACGCTGGCCGGGCCGTCCAACCCGCATGCCCGCCTGCCCACCAGCGACCTGGCCGCGCGCGGCGTGGCGCGCGCGTGGAGCGAGGAGCCCGGGCGCATGCCCGATGGCGCGGTGATCATCGCAGCCATCACCAGTTGCACCAACACCTCCAACCCGCGCAACGTGATCGCCGCCGGACTGCTGGCGCGCAACGCCCATCGCCTCGGCCTGCAACGCAGGCCCTGGGTGAAGAGCTCGCTGGCGCCGGGCTCGAAGGCCGTGCGCCTGTACCTGGAGGAAGCCGGATTGCTGCCGCACCTGGAGGCGCTGGGATTCGGCATCGTCGGCTATGCCTGCACCTCCTGCAACGGCATGTCGGGCGCGCTCGACCCGCGCATCCAGCAGGAGATCGTCGACCGCGACCTCTACGCCACCGCGGTGCTTTCGGGCAACCGCAACTTCGACGGCCGCATCCATCCCTATGCGAAACAGGCCTTCCTGGCCTCGCCGCCGCTGGTCGTCGCCTACGCCATCGCCGGCACCATCCGCTTCGACATCGAACGCGACGTGCTGGGCGTGGCGCAGGGCCGCGAGATCCGCCTGGCCGACATCTGGCCCGACGACGCCGAGATCGACGCCCTGCTGCGCTCGGCGGTCAAGCCCGAGTTCTTCCGCCAGGTCTACGAACCGATGTTCACCCTGCGCCGCGAGGAGGTCACACACACCGAACCGCTGTACGCGTGGCGCGAGCGCTCGACCTACATCCGCCGCCCACCCTACTGGGAAGGCGCGCTGGCCGGCGAGCGCAGCCTGCGCGGCATGCGCCCGCTGGCGATCCTGCCCGACAACATCACCACCGACCACTTGTCGCCTTCCAACGCCATCCTGCCGACCAGCGCGGCCGGCGAGTACCTGGCGCACATGGGCCTGCCGCAGGAGGATTTCAACTCCTACGCCACCCACCGCGGAGACCACCTGACCGCGCAGCGCGCCACCTTCGCCAACCCGACGCTGAAGAACGAGATGGTGCGCAACGAGGACGGCAGCGTGCGCCAGGGCTCGCTGGCGCGCGTCGAGCCCGAGGGCCAGGTCATGCGCATGTGGGAGGCCATCGAGACCTACATGCAGCGCCGGCAGCCGCTGGTGATCATCGCCGGCGCCGACTACGGCCAGGGTTCGTCGCGCGACTGGGCGGCCAAGGGCGTGCGCCTGGCGGGGGTGGAGGCCATCGTCGCCGAGGGCTTCGAGCGCATCCACCGCACCAACCTCATCGGCATGGGCGTGCTGCCGCTGCAGTTCGAAGCCGGCACCACCCGCCACACCCTGGGGCTGGACGGCACCGAGACCTACGACGTGCTGGGCGAGCGCGCACCCGGTGCCACGCTCAGCCTGCGCGTGCAGCGGCGCGACGGCAGCAGCGAGGAGGTACCGGTGCGCTGCCGGCTGGATACCGCCGAGGAAGTCTCCATCTACGAGGCCGGGGGCGTGCTGCAGCGATTCGCGCAGGACTTCCTGGCGCGCGGCGGCAGCGCCAACGACTGATTCCCGAGGAGTTCACAACATGTCCGATGTGCCACAGATCCGCATTCCCGCCACCTACATGCGCGGCGGCACCAGCAAGGGAGTCTTCTTCCGCCTGCAGGATCTGCCGGCGCCGGCGCAGCAGGCCGGCCGCGCCCGCGACCGCCTGCTGCAGCGGGTGATCGGCAGCCCCGATCCCTACGGCAAGCAGATCGACGGCATGGGCGGGGCGACGTCGAGCACCAGCAAGACGGTGATCATCGCGCGCAGCAGCCGCGAAGGCCACGACGTCGACTATCTGTTCGGCCAGGTCGCCATCGACCGCGACTTCGTCGACTTCACCGGCAACTGCGGCAACCTGTCGGCCGCGGTGGGCCCCTTCGCGATCGCCGGCGGCCTGCTCGATCCCGCGCGCGTGCCGCGCGACGGCGTGGCGGTGGTGCGTATCTGGCAAGCCAACATCGGCAAGACCATCATCGCCCATGTGGCGATGCGCGACGGCGCGGTGCAGGAAACCGGCGACTTCGAACTCGACGGCGTCACCTTCCCGGCGGCCGAGGTGCAGCTCGAATTCCTCGATCCGGCGGCCGACGAGGAAGGCGATGGCGGCGGTGGCGCCATGTTCCCCACCGGCAATCTGGTCGACACCCTGGAGGTGCCAGGGGTCGGCAGCCTGCAGGCCACGCTGATCAACGCCGGCATTCCGACCATCTTCGTCAACGCCGCCGACATCGGCTACCGCGGCACCGAATTGCAGGAGGCGGTCAACGCGGATGCCGCCGCGCTGGAGCGCCTGGAACGGATCCGCGGCCACGGCGCGCTGCGCATGGGCCTGGTGCGCAGCCTGCAGGAAATGGCCTCGCGCCAGCACACGCCGAAACTGGCCTTCGTCGCGCCCCCGGCCGACTACGTGGCCTCCAGCGGCAAGGCGGTGCGCGCGGCCGATGTCGACCTGCTGGTGCGCGCGATGTCGATGGGCAAACTGCACCACGCGATGATGGGCACCGCGGCAGTGGCCATCGGCACCGCCGCGGCCATTCCCGGCACCCTGGTGAACCTGGCGGCCGGCGGCGGCGAGCGCTCGTGGGTGCGCTTCGGCCACCCCTCGGGCAGCCTGCGCGTGGGCGCCGAGGCGGCGCTGCGCGACGGCCAGTGGCAGGTCACCAAGGCGCTGATGAGCCGCAGCGCCCGGGTGTTGATGGAAGGCTGGGTGCGGGTGCCGGGCGACGCGTTCTAGCGCGCGGCGGCAGCCCCCGCGACTCAGGACTCCAGATCCGCGCGCCGGCGCTTGTACTCGTCGGCGTCGATCTCGCCGCGCGCGTAGCGCTGGTCGAGGATGTCGCGGGCCGCGCTGCCGGCTCCGCCTCCGCCCTGGCCGCGCAGATACGGGCAGCCGTGGCGATGCCAGCGCCCGCAGGCGCTGTGCGAACGCATCGCACCGAGCACCAGTGCGACGACGAGCACCGCCAACAGCAGCATCAGCAGCATGCCGAAGCCGCCGCCCATCATGTGCCCGCCCCAGCCATAGCCGTAGCCTCCCGGTCCTCCGTACCACATCGCGCATTCTCCCGTTCGAGCCCGCGGGCGGGACGCACCATGCGCGCGCCCGGCTCACCAGACCCTTTGTACTGCCGTGGGGAGCGCCGCGACCCGGTGTTGGATCAAATCCGCGTCACTTGCCCGAGCGGCGTGTCGGCGGAATCGAACTGCAGCGCCTGCAAGGCCCGGCGCAGCCCCTCCGGCAGGGGCACCGGGCGCGAGTCGCTGCGCCGCACGAACACATGCACCATGCGCCCCAGTGCGCAGGGCGCCATCGGATCGGGCGCCCGCGGGTCGAACAGGCCCAGGCGGTAGGTGACCGAGGAACGACCCAGGCGCTCCACCCCCAGGCCGACCTCGAGTTCGCCGGGATAGGCTACCGGCGCCAGGTAGTCGCATTCGGAGCGGACGACGAAACCGACCGTGTCGCCACGGTGGATGTCCAGCCCACCCTGCTCGATCAGGTAGGCGTTGATCACGCTGTCGAAGTACTGGTAGTAGACGGCATTGTTGACATGGCCGTAGATGTCGTTGTCGTCCCACCGCGTGCCCACGCGCGCGCGGTGCGCGAAGCGGGGCGTCTGCTGCTGCGGGCGGTTCATGGCTCGATCTCCTGAAGACTCCTGCTCCGCATCGTAGCGATCCCCCCGCGGAGGGGGCCCGCGGGGCGCCCGCTCGCACCTTGCTTGATCCGGACCAAGGCTTGCTTCGACATGGCCGTCCAGGCGTCGTTTCCGACCTGGATTTCTTGTTACTTTTCGTCAGAAAGGCTGCTGCCGCGCCCACGCGCCACGCGCAGCCCGGCCCGAACGCCCGCCACACCCAACCAGGAACCTCGACCATGCTCCCCGGATCTGCCCCCGGCAACGCGGCGCGGCGCGCGCTGTCGCGCCGCGCCGCCGGGCTCTGCGCGCTGCTGGGCTTCGCCGCCTGCGCGCATGCCGCGGCGCCCACCGCCGGCCCCTTCATCGCTGCCGACCAGGCCGAGCAAGTGGCGATGGGCGTGCGTCTGGCCGCCGTGCGAGCGGCCGCCGCCAGCGCGCTGGAACTGCCCGGCCGCGCTGTCGTCCCGGTGGACGCGCAGGCGCTGGTGGCCGCGCCCGCCGCCGGGCTGGTCGAGCGCGTGGCCGCGGCTCCCGGCGACAGCGTGCACCGCGGCCAGCTGCTGGCCAGCCTGCAAAGCCCCGACGTGGCGCGCATGCAGCGCGAATGGGCCGCCGCCCGCGTGCAGCGCGATCTGGCGCAGCGCCAGGCGCTGCGCGACCGCCAGTTGCTGGGCGAGGGAGTGATTGCGGCCGCGCGCGCGCAGGCCTCGGCGGCGCAGGAGCGCCAGGCCGACGCCCTGCTGCGCGAGCGCGAACTGGCGCTGCGCCTGCACGGCGCGTCGCCGGGTCTGGACGGCCGCATGCGCCTGCTGGCGCCGATCGACGGCGTGGTCGCGCAGGCCCAGGCCCTGCCGGGGCAGCGCGTGGAGGCCGCAATGCCGCTGTTCCGCCTGGTCGCCAACGGCGCGCTGGCGCTGGAGCTGGATGCCACGCCGCTGCAGGCTGCCGCAGTGCACGCGGGGGCGGCGGTCGAAGTTCCCGAGGCGGGCGCGCGCGGTGTGCTGCTGGCGCTGCCGCCGGCGCTGTCGGCCGGCCAGAGCGTGGTGTTGCGCGCCCGGCTGATGCATCCCGGCTCGCTGCGCGCCGGCGCCCTGCTGCGGGCGCGCGTGCTGCTGCCGGTGCGCCCCGGCTGGTTCAGCCTGCCCCCTACCGCGCTGACCCGCATCGACGGGCGCGAGTCGGTGCTGGTGTCCGAACCGGGCGGCTTTCGCGTGGTGCCGGTGCAGGTGGCCACGCGCCTGGCCGATACCGTGATCGTCTCGGGCGCGCTGCGCGCCGGTCAGCAGGTGGCGGCCAGCGGGGTGGCCGCGCTGAAGGCCGCGACCGCCGGGAAGCCCTGATGCTGCACGCCCTCACCCACGCGGCGCTGCGCCAGCGCCTGGTCACGCTGGGCGCCACGCTGGCGCTGGCGGCCGGCGGCGTGTTCGCGTGGCGCTCGCTGCCCATCGACGCCTTCCCCGACGTGTCCTCGCCGCAGGTCAAGGTGATCATGAAGGCGCCGGGCATGACCCCCGAGGAGGTCGAGACGCGCATCGTGCTGCCGGTCGAGCAGGAACTGCTGGGCATCGCGCGCAAGCGCACGGTGCGCTCGCTGTCCAAGTACGGCATCGCCGACATCACCGTGGATTTCGCCGAGGGCACCGATGTGTACTGGGCGCGCCAGCAGGTCTCGGAGGCGCTGGCCAACGTGCGCGCCGAACTCCCGCCGGGCGCCCAGGGAGGACTGGCACCGATCACCACGCCGCTGTCGGATCTGTTCATGTTCACCATCGAGGGCCCGGCCAGCCTGGCGCAAAAGCGCAGTGCCCTGCAGTGGCAGATCCGCCCGGCGCTGCGCACCGTGCCCGGGGTGGCCGACCTGAACATGCTGGGAGGCGACCAGCGGGTGTTCGAGGTGCTGCCCGACCCGGTGCGCATGGCCGCTCATGGCGTGAGCCTGCAGCAACTGCGCGACGCGCTCGAGCGCAACAACAGCAACGACGGTGCCGGACGGCTCGATGAAGGCGAGGAAACGCGCATCGTGCGCGTGCAAGGGGCCTATCGCGACTCCGCCGACATCCGCGCCACCGTGCTGCCCGGCGACGCCGCGCGGCTGGTGCGCGTGGGCGATGTGGCCGAGGTGCGCATCGCCAGCAGCACCCGCTACGGCATCGTCACCGAGGATGGGCGCGGCGAAGCCGTGGAGGGCATCGTGCTCGGCCTGCGCGGGGCCAATGCCTCGCAGGTGATCGCCGGGGTCAAGCAGCGCCTGGCCGAGGTCGAGGCGCACCTGCCCGCGGGCATGCGCGTGCGCGTGTTCTACGACCGCAGCCAGCTGGTGCAGCGCGCGGTGGGCACCGTGATGCGCGCACTGATGGAGGCCGTCGTGCTGGTGGTCGTCATGCTGCTGGCCTATCTCGGCAACTGGCGCGCCGCGCTGGTCGTCGCGCTGACCCTGCCGCTGTCCGCGCTGGCCACCTTCCTGCTGATGCGCTGGGCCGGCCTGTCGGCCAACCTGATGAGCCTCGGCGGCCTGGCCATCGCGCTGGGCATGCTGGTCGACGCCGCGGTAGTGGTGGTGGAGAACCTGGTCAACCACATGAGCCACGACCCCGAGCGCCACGTCGACGGCGGGCCCGGCGCCGCCACCAGCGACCGCCTGGCGCGGGTCATGCGCGGCGTGGCCGAGGTCGCCGGCCCGGTGCTTTCCGGCGTGGCCATCATCGCCATCGTGTTCCTGCCGCTGCTGTCGCTGCAGGGCCTGGAGGGCAAGCTGTTCCGCCCGGTGGCGCTGACCATCGTGTTCGCGCTTGCCGCCTCGCTGCTGATCGCGCTGACCACGGTGCCGGTGCTGGCGTCGATGCTGCTGCGCGAGGTGGCGCACAGCGATCCGTGGCTGGTGCGCAAGCTGTCGGCCGGCTATCGACGCGTGCTCGACTGGAGCTTCGCGCATGCGCGCACGGTGGTCGCGCTGGCGCTGCTGTCGCTGCTCGCCGCCGGCTTCGCATACACCCGCGTGGGCAAGACCTTCATGCCCACGCTGGACGAAGGGGACATCATCCTGCAGCTGCAGAAGCTGCCCTCGGTCGGCATGGGCGCCACCGCAGCGCTGGATCTGCGCGTGCAGCGCGCCCTGCTGCGGGAGGTTCCGGAAATCCGCGCCATCGTCGCGCGCAGCGGATCGGACGACCTCGGCCTCGATCCCATGGGCCTGAACGAGACCGACACCTTCCTGGTGCTCAAGCCCGCCTCCGCGTGGCGCGGCAGCAAGGCGCAGGTGATCCAGGCCATGCGCCGGGTGCTGCAGCGCTTCCCCGGCCTGGACTACACCTTCACCCAGCCCATCGAGATGCGGGTGTCGGAAATGCTCACCGGCGCGCGCGGCGACCTGGTGGTGAAGATCTTCGGCCCCGATCTGCCGCAACTCGGGCAACTGGCGCAGCAGGTGGCACAGGTGCTGCGCGGGCTGCGCGGCGCGCGCGAGGTGCTGGCCGCGCGCACCGAGGGCGTGCAGTACCTGACGGTGCAGGTCGACCGTCTCGCCGCGGGGCGCGCCGGCTTCGACGTGGTGACCCTGCAGCGCGACCTGCGCGCCCTCGTCGAGGGCCAGCCGATGGGCATGGTGCTCGAGGGCGTGCGCCGCACTCCACTCGTGCTGCGTGGAGCGGCCGACCTGCGCGACAACCCGCAGGCCTTCGCCAACCTGCGCATCACCGGGCCCGACGGACGCAACTGGCCGCTGTCGTACCTGGCGCGACTGGTTCCCACGCAGGGCCCGGTGCTGGTGGCGCACGAGGACGGCAGCCGCTTCGCCGCGGTGCAGGCCAACGTCGGCGGGCGCGACCTCGTCGGATTCGTCGACGAAGCCCGGCGCGCGGTGGCAGCGCGGGTACGCCTGCCCGAAGGTGTGCGCCTCCAGTGGGGCGGCCAGTTCGAGAACCAGCAGCGCGCGGCGGCCCGCCTGGGCCTCGTCGTGCCGCTGGCGCTGGCGCTGATCTTCGTACTGCTGATGACCACCTTCGGCTCGCTGCGGCAATCGGTGCTGGTGTTCGCCAACATCCCCTTCGCCCTGGTCGGCGGCGTGCTCGCGCTGTGGATCAGCGGCGAGTACCTGTCGGTTCCGGCTTCGGTGGGCTTCATTGCCCTGCTCGGCATCGCGGTGCTCAACGGGGTGGTGCTGGTCAGCCACTTCAACGAACTGCTGCAGCGCGGCGTGCCGCTGGAGCAAGCCGTGCGCGATGGTGCGATGCGCCGCCTGCGTCCGGTGATGATGACCGCCAGCATCACGGCGCTGGGACTGATTCCGCTGCTCTCGGCGACCGGCCCCGGCTCGGAGATCCAGAAGCCCCTGGCCGTGGTGGTGGTCGGCGGCCTGATCAGCTCGACCATCCTGACCCTCGTGCTGCTGCCCCTGCTGTTCGCGCGCTTCGGCGTGCCGCGCGCGCCCGCCGGCGGCGACGGGGCCTCTTCCTCGGAGCATCCGCAATGAGCCGCCGCGCATGGGCCGCACGCATCGGTGCCTGCCTGTTCCTGTGCATGGGCCTGGGCACGGCCTGCGCCGCGCAGGCCGCGCCGCCGCGCGGCACGCCCGCGGCCGCGGCCGCCGGCCT
>JAJZEC010000104.1 GCA_021805825.1 Pseudomonadota bacterium | reverse complement strand
AGACGTCGAGCACCGCGCCGCGGCTCTTGAGCACGCAGAAGTGGTTGCTCTCGACGGTCAGCAGCGACCCCGAGACGATGGAGTTGTCCGGGTACTTCCAGGCCAGGGTGTCCAGGCCCATGAAATCACGGCCGTTGCCGTCCAGGGTGCTGATGACCTGACGCTGCAGGCCGCTGGGTTGTCCGAATGCCATCGAAGTCTCCGAGGTGGGAACCATTTCCCGCAATAGGCAGGCGTGCGGGCAGCGCCGGTGTTCATGAGGCAGTCTCGACGCGAGCGCGTGCGCCGCGGCCGACCGGGATCATGACCGGCCAGCGCGCGGACCTGCGTCGCCATCGCGCGACGGTCAGTCCGCCCACCATCGTGGCGACGAGAACCGGCAGCAGTGCGGATTGGTGCAGCCAGAGCACCCAGGCTCCCGCCAGGTAGGACGTGGCGAGTCCGGCCATCATCGGGAGCAGGGTGCTGGACGATGCGTGGTGGGTCGTGGACGTCTGCACGCGCGACCAGTCGCGCAGCAGCGACAGGCAAGGCAAGCTCCCGAGCGCGGTCGCGGCGAGGACCCACGCGGCAGCCTGATACGGGGGCCACAGCCGCTGGATCAGCGCCAGTCCCAGCAGAACCGGCGCGATGGCGCCGAGCGGCAGCAGCGCGGACACGACGCCACGCGTGCCGATCCGACGGGTCAGATCCGCACCGCTCGGAGCGGTCGGGAGCAGCCGCAGCAGCGCCTGTTCGGCGCGTGTATTGACCAGCGCCTTGGCGACGAGCGGCGTCCCCATGCTGCCGGCGATACCCAGCCACACCATCGGCGCGATGCGCAGGAACCCGCCGTGCATGCCGTGCCGGGTTCCCTGCAACAGCGCCAGCACGACGAACAGGGCTGAAGCCAGCCCCGCCATCTTCAGCAGCGAGGTCCAGTGAAGCTCAGGACCGAAGCCGAGCATGAGGCGATCGAACGGCTTGCTGCGCGCGTCGTCGATCGGGCGCAGCCAACGCGACGAGGGGGCGGTCAGCCAGTCCAGTGCGCGGTGCTTGCCGGGCTGGGTGCGCAGAGCTTGCCAACTTCCGCGCTGCAGCAGCATGCGCCGCGCGTCGAAGCGCCGACGGTGTCGCGCGTTGCCACCATCGATGGCGAACCACGCCGCGAACACGGCGGTGCAGAACGCCACGTCGACGACGAGCAGCGGATGCGCCATGCCCGCCTTGGCGGCCAGGCGCGCCGGCACGCGCAGGATGCCGCTCGCGAGCGGCAGACTCGGCGCGATCGCCACCGCCAACATCCAGCGGTAGTCCTTGGCGCCCATCATCAAAAGGGCTGCGAAGACACTCGCCATCGCTGCGAACAAGACGCCCAGCCATCCCGCCGCGACCCCAGCGCAGGCGATCGTGATCGCGCTGCCTGCAGCCCAGACCAGCAAGCTGGCGGCGCGCAGACTCGTCACGTGTCCCGGGACCAGCCGTGCCGCAGTGGGATCGTTCTGCAGCGGTGTGTTCGTCGACAGCAGGATCTGCGCGAAGTAGACGACGAGACCGATCGTGATGCAGGCGACGCGCAGCGCGATCGGCGTAGCGCCTGCGGCGAATCGGTGCGCGGCGCGGGTCGGCTCCGCGTGGTGGGCGTGGTGCGCATGAGACAGCGCCACGCCCGCGGAGAACCCGACGAACAGCAACAGGGCCAGCAGCCCGAAGATCAGCAGCAGTTCCCGGCGTGTGTTGCGCAGGCGCAGCGGCAGCGCCCAGACGACGCGGGCGACGCGGCGGGCGCGAAGTCCGGCAAGCTGCGTCATCGGGTGATCTCCACGAACAGGTCCTCGAGCGACATGCGCCCTTCGCCGTCGTCGCCGGTGAAGTCGCCGCGTGCGATGACGTGCCCCTGTGCGCCTTCTCGCGCGGTCGACGCCAGCACCTCCCAGCCGCGGGAACGCGCGGCGGCGCACAACTCCGTGACGTTGCCGGTGAGCCTGCGCGTGGTTTCGAGAAGCTCGTCGAGCCCGGCCTGTAGCGCGATGCGCCCGGACTGCAGGAACGCCACCTGCAGGGCGACGCGCTCCAGGTCGGCGAACTGGTGGGTGGAGAACACGATGGTCGTGCCCTGCGAGGCCACGTGGGCGACGATCTCGCGGATGAAGTCGCGGCGCGCGGCCGGATCGAGTGCCGACACCGGCTCGTCGAGCAGCAGCAGATCGGGCTGATGCGCCAGTGCACGAATGATCGACAGGCGCTGTTGCTGCCCGCCGGAGAGCTTGCCGATGAGCTGGTCGGCCGGGATCTCCCAGCGTCGCATCAACGAATCGACCAGGGCGCCATTCCAGCGTGGATAGAAGCTGCGGAAGTAGCGCAGCAACTGCGAGGCGGTCATCCACTCGAACAGGTCGCCGCGCTGCGGAACGTAACCAATGCGTGCGCGCGCCGCGTCGCTGAAACGCAGTGGGTTCTCGCCGAGCACCACAAGCTGCCCCGTGTCGACCTCGCGCAGTCCCAGCGCGGCCTCGAGCAATGTCGTCTTGCCGGCCGCGTTGCGTCCGACCAGCCCCACCACCTCGCCTCGAGCCACGTGCCAGTCCAGGCCGTCAAGGACCGGAGAATTGCCGTAGCCGATGCGCAATCCACGAATATCGATCATTACGTCTCGCTCCCCGGTTCATCAAGGACATCGTTGAACAATTGCAAGGCCTGTTCCCGCGCAAGGCCAAGCTCGCGTGCCTCACGCGCAGCGCGCCTTAGGCTGGGGCGCAGCAATACCGCGGCGTCCTCGACGCGGTGCGTGCGCGCAGGCGCGATGACCATGGTGAGTCCCCGCCTGCGCTGCAGAATTCCAGCTGTCTCGAGCATGCTGAAGGCCTTGGACACCGTCATCGGGTTGACCGCGAGCACTTGCGCCAACTCGCGCACCGAGGGCATCTCGTCGCCGGTGCGGAACTGGCCAGCCGAAATGCGGCGGCGGACCCCATCGAAAAGCTGGCGGTAGATCGGCTCGGCGGAACCGACCGCAACGTTGAAAGTGTCTGGCGCGATCTTCATGCTGTTCTAGTGTATGGGTACATTAGTGCACATACATGACACATTCATGAATGGAGCCGTGGGACATGCGCGGAGACGGTCTGCGGTGGCTTGCCAGCGTCGTAGCCTGGCGGCGCCGTGCCGATCTGTCAACGGTGGTCGATTTC
>JAJZEC010000103.1 GCA_021805825.1 Pseudomonadota bacterium | reverse complement strand
AGGAGAACCAGGTCTTCGCTCCCGACGTGATGACCCTCGACATCAACATGCCCAAGCTCGACGGACTGGGTGCGCTGGCGCAGATCATGGCCACGCGCCCGGTGCCGGTGGTGATGGTGTCGTCGCTGACCGAAAAGGGCGCGCTGGCGACCTTCGAGGCACTGGCGCTGGGCGCGGTCGATTACGTGGCCAAGCCCGATGGAACGATCTCGCTGTCGATCGATGCCGTCGGCGACGAGCTGCTGCGCAAGGTGCGCTGCGCGCTGCGCGCGCGCCCGCGCCGTGGTCTCCAATCGCACGCGACCGCGGCCCGCGCCGCGCGCGCGGCGCCACGCCGCCACCCGCGGATCGCCGCCGGGCGCGGTCTGGTGCTGATCGGTGTGTCCACCGGCGGACCGGGAACGCTGGAGGGAATCCTTCCGGCGCTGCCGGCGGACTTCCCGCAACCGGTGGTGGTCGCCCAGCACATGCCGCCGAGCTTCACCGGGCCGTTCGCGCAACGCCTGGATGGACTGTGCGCGCTGGACGTGCACGAGGTGGCCAGGCCCTGCGCGCTGCAGCCCGGGAACATCTATGTCGGCAAGGGCGGAGCCGACGTGATCGTTGCCGTTCGTGCCGGTCAGCGCGTGGTGCTGCCGCGGCCGCAGTCGGCCGACCATCTGTGGCATCCGTCGGTGGAACTGCTCGGGCGCAGCGCGCTCGAGCACGTTCCGGCACGCGACCTGGTCGCGGTGATGCTGACCGGAATGGGCAGCGACGGCGCCGATGCGTTCGCCGAGATCGCAGCACGCGGCGGGCGCACCATTGCCGAGTCGGAGCAGTCGGCGGTGGTCTTCGGCATGCCCAAGGAGCTGATCGCGCGCAACGGTGCGCACGCCGTGCTGCCTTGCGAGCGCATCGCGGCGCAGCTTGTCGAGTGGCTGCAATGACGACGAACACGGCGAGATGACGGCATGGCCCTGACCCGGAACAGCGGTGACGACGCAGACCGTAGCCAGACGCAGCGCGCGCACGAACGCGATTTCGATGGCCTGGTCCGCGCGCTGGACGACGCAACCGCGGCGACCCGGCGCTGGGCCGCACGCGACCTGGCCGCATTCCCGCAGGCCAGCGGCGCGCTGCTCGCCCGCCTGGGCATCGAGCGTGACGTCGCGGTGCGCCAGACCCTGTTGACCAGCCTGGCGCTCATCGGTTCGCAGGCAGTCGTGCGCGGGTTGATCGACTTCCTGCGCAGCGACGACGCGGCGCTGCGCAACGAGGTCGTCGAAGTGATGAAGAACATGCCCGACGCGGTCGCTTCGTTCATACCGCAGCTGCTCGACGACAGCGACGCCGACGTGCGCATCTTCGCCATCAACGTGCTCGAGTCGCTGCGCCATGCCGAAGTCGAGCACTGGCTCGTCGACGTCATCGCACGCGACCCCAGCGTCAACGTCTGCGCCACCGCGGTCGACCTGCTCAGCGAAGTCGGAACGCCAGCCGCCGAGCAGGCTCTCGAGGCGCTCAAGCTGCGCTTTCCCGACGAACCCTACATTGCGTTCGCCGCCGATCTGGCGCTCAAGCGCGTGCGTGAAGGCTGATGCGCGACATCCAGATCACCGACGAGGATTTCCAGCAGTTCCGCGAATATTTCTACCGGCGGACCGGGATCTATTTCGACGACGGCAAACGCTATTTCGTCGACCGGAGGCTCGTCGAACGGATCAAGGCCCACGGCGACACCCAGTTCCGCCGCTATTTCACCTTCCTGCGCTTCCAGGCCAGCGGCGCCGAGTTCCAGAGCTTGACCAACTTGATGACGGTCAACGAGACCTACTTCTTTCGCGAAGCGTCGCAGCTGCGTTGCCTGGTCGACTCGATCCTTCCCGAGCTGCTTGAGCGCAAACGTCCCGGCAAGCCGATCCGGATCTGGTGCGTGCCTTCGTCGTCCGGCGAGGAGCCGTACTCGATCGCGATCCACCTGTCCGAGAACTGGCCCGGGCTGGCGCGCTGGGACGTCGAGATCACCGCTTCCGACATCGATACCGATATTCTCGATGCGGCGGCCAGGGGCGTGTATTCGAAGCGCTCGGTGCAGAACGTTCCGGCGCCATGGCTGGCGAAGTATTTCGATCGCGGTGGCGACGACGGCTACGCCTTGCGTGACGCCATCAAGGGCGCGATCGCGTTCACCCAGGTGAACATCGCCGACGTGCAGCAGACGCGCAGCTACCGCGACTTCGACGTGATCTTCTGCCGCAACCTGCTGATCTACTTCGACGACCTGTCGCGGCGAAAGGCGGCGGAAATGTTCTTCGACGCTCTGCTTCCCGGAGGCTTCATCTGCCTGGGGCATTCCGAGTCGATGAGCCGCATCACGCCGATCTTCCGCGTGCGCAAGTTCCCCGACAACATCGTGTATCAACGACCCGAGGAGGCGTGATGGCCAAGCACATCCTGGTGGTCGACGACGCGGCCACCGTGCGCATGTATCACCGTAGCGTGCTGGAAGGCCAGGGCTGGACCGTCGACGAGGCCGTCAACGGACTGGAGGCGCTGGAAAAGGCGCAGGGCGAGACCGTGTTCGATCTGTACCTGGTCGACGTCAACATGCCCAAGCTCGACGGCTATGGCCTGTTGCAGCAGTTGCGCACACTGCCGCTGCCACAGGCGCCGGCGATCATGGTCTCCACCGAGGCGCAAAGCGGCGACCGGCTGCGCGGCCTGCAGTCCGGTGCCAGCCTGTACGTGGTCAAGCCGATCCGTCCCGAGGACCTCGTCGCCTACTGCCGGCGGCTGCTCGGCGAGGAGGGCGCACGATGAACGCCCTGCTCGAACAGTTCATCGTCGAGGCGCGCGAGTTCCTCGAAGGAATCTCGGGCCGCCTGATCGCGATGGAGGAGCGGCCGCACGACGCGGACCTGGTCAAGGACCTGTTCCGCATGGTGCACACCCTGAAGGGGAACAGCGGGCTGTTCGCGTTCGCCGACATGACGCGGGTGCTGCACGCCAGCGAGGACCTGATGGACGCCGTGCGCGACGGTCGCGTCGACTATTCACGCGCGCTGGCCGACCGCCTGCTCGACGCGATGGACCTCGTCGGCCGCATGCTCGACGAAATCGAGCGTACCGAAGCGTTGTCGGGAGACTGCGGTGCGCAGGCGCAGCAGCAGGCGCTGCGTCTGCGCGCGAT
>JAJZEC010000053.1 GCA_021805825.1 Pseudomonadota bacterium | reverse complement strand
GCGGCTCTTCCAGGCCCTCAAGCTCCCAAAACCGACCCGCGACGCCCAGATGGCCCTGCTGTAGTGGCAATTTTTTAACTCGCCTCAACAAAAACATGGACTTGGCGCGGTTGGTGTCGAACTCCGGTGGCCAGAATTCCGATCACGGACACGGTGATCATCAATTCGATCAGTGTGAATCCGCGCTGATGGCAATGGGGATTCGTCTTGCGCACCGAGGTGATTTCGCCGAGAACGCATGCTCCGTCGCTGGCCCGTGGGCATCCACTGTGCTGCGTTGCCGAACGGGACATGATGCCTTCCTCCTCCGAATCCATGTGCGTGCCGGAATGCTATGTCGACGGCTCGCGCGGGCAGCGTGCATATTTCACGTACTATCGATCTGCCTCGGGTGTTGGTTTGAAAATGCTTCGCCATAAATCCGGAAATCATGAGGCGGGCCGATTTCCGCGGGCATCGAGGAAAATGCGCAATCCCCATTTGGGGGTGATGGATGCATGCCGGCGGGTGGCGCCTCGGGAGATGGGCGCGGCCGACAGATAAAGGCCCTGGGTTATCGATCCGGATATTCCATCCTGCGCGCGAGCGCGGTGCCGCCGGTGCGCGTCCGCGCGCGCGGCGAAGCCTGCGCGGCCCGGCCTGAAGGCGCTGTCGAGGATGTTCGTGGATCAGCAGGATCGCGGTCGGCGCAGGGCGATCGGCGGGGAGGGTGCGAAGGATTGTGCAAAAATCCTGCAACGCGCTTCGAGGTGTCGCCGGATGTCAGCGGGCGGTGCGTGGCGCCGCGACAACCCTTGCGCGATGGACAACGTGATGCAGGTGAACCGGGAACGAGTGATCTGGGGTACGGGTACCAGCGTGGCGCTCGCCGTCATCGGCGCCGGTCTGTGGTACTGGAAGTGGGTTCTTTCCGAGCAACCGAAGATCGACTTCGTCATGGAGATCCTGACGGTTATCGCCTTCGTGCTGGCCTTCGTGACCTATTTCGACGCCAAGGAGCAGGGCAGGCAGCTGGGCTCGATCTACGAGTCCGTCAATACCAAGTTCGGCGGAGTGTTTCCCGAGCACCTGGAAATCCTCACGCAGCACCTCAAGAGTGCATCAAGTTTTGTCTATGTGATCTGGGATGCGGTGGACATCGGCAGCTATATCAACCCCGCGACCCACCAAGGCTTCTACGAGGCCGTGGTGGGTGCCGCGGGGCGCATCCGGACCGCCAGGGATCCGGAGGCAGGCTCGAATGCGCCCGGCGGGGTGCGCTTTCTGCTGTGGGGCGAGCCCAAGGCGATCACCCGGGCCGCGAGTTCCGGAGCCACGCTGGAAAAGGCCCAGGGTTTTTGCCGGCATGCGGCGGCGCACCGTCTTTTCCAGCAGCGCCTTCCCGAGATCCTGCGCCAGCGGCACCCGGACGCGGATGTGCGGGCGTTCGCGCCGTTCCTGGGCGATCTCGGCGCGCTGGATCTGGGCAGCGAGACGGTGGCGCGCGACTTCGAGCGCTATCAGATGTGCTACCACGATTTCGTGGCGGGCATGTTCCTGGCGGAAGGCGCAGAGATCCGTGTGCGCCGATCGGCGGACGCGGCGAACTTCTTCTGGGTTGCGGACGACGGGAAGGGCGGCAGGAACGGCGGGTTCCTGCTGCTGACGCCCTCGAGGCCGGCTCCGGCCTTCAGCACCTCGGATCCGGTACTGATCGACAACCTGCTGCAGATTTTCAACAAGGCCTGGGTTGCCAGCGACACGGCCCCTTACCAGGGCGGCGCCGCGCAAGCGGCCGCGGCGGATCCCCGGCCCGCGGCGGACGCGGACAGCGGCTGGGCTGCGGGCATGCAGCCCGAGAGCGCATGATCGAGCTCGAAGGCGGGGATCCGGACATCCGCAGGGCGCGGGTGGACGATGTCGGTGCGGTCGCGCGCCTGGCGCAGAGCGTGGCCATCGCCGGCGCCGACGGGCGGGATCATCCGAAGGGATTCCTGATCCCCTATTCGGAGCAGGAGTATGAAGACTATGCGCGACGCGCGGATTTCTTCGAGGTTCTGCGGCTGCAAGGCACGCTGCGCGGCTTCGTGCTCGCCCACTCGGCCGCAATGAGCGCCGCCTTCGGCGGCGAGGTCTACGAGCATATCGGCGCCACCCATCCCGGCGCACACCTCGTGGTGCGGCAGATCTGCGTGGATCCGGCCTGTGCGGGCAGCGGTTTCGGGCGCGCGCTGTACGAAGCCGTGTTCGAGCGCGCCCGCCGCGCGCAGCCGCCGCTGGGCAGCGCGCTGTGCTTCATCTGGGAGCAGCCTGCGAACGAGGCGTCGGCGCATTTCCACGCAGCCACCGGATGGCGCAGGGTCGAAGGCTACAGCCTGCGCGAGGGCAGCGGGCGGGTGGGCATCTGGCAGCGCGACCTGGCGCTGCGCTGAGCCTATTTCGCCGGGTGGTAGTCGTAGCCCTCCTCGAAATAGGCGTAGCCGTGGTTCTGCAGGTAGAGTTCGCGCGCGAAGGCGCCCTGGTTGACGTAGATCCTCCCGCCGGCCTTGGGATCCGGGGCGCCGTGGGCGTCGTAGGTGTACAGGTTCTTCTTCGTCAGCCCGGCACCGTTCATCGCCGCGGCGCAGGCCTCGAGATGGATCGGCACGCCCTCGCGCTGGAGCTTGAAGATGGCATCGATCCACTTCTTCTGCTGCGGCGGAACCGGCTTGGTGATCCACTTCAGCGCCGAGCCATGGACGATGCCGATGATCGATACCTGATCGCGGGGAATCAGCCCCCTGCTGATCTCGTCCTTCATCACCGAGCCCATCATGACCATGTGTTTCAGGCCGTTGGAATTGCCCTTTCCATCGACCGTGTCGGTGTCCATGTTGAAGATCATCCGGGCCTGCTGCACATGCACCGGGATGTCGACGCAGATGGTCGTGTTCCTGGCTCCGAACTTGCCCGGCATCGCCAGGTTGGTGGCCAACGGCAGGTACGCGCAATGATCGAGAATGTCATTGCCGGCAGCAGCATGACTGTCGGCGGCGAGCGCGCTGCCGGCGCCGAGGATCGCGCCCGAAAGCAGCAGGGCGGCGAGCGCGATCTGTCGTGTGCGGTGGTTCATCCTTGTCTCCTGTATGGGGCCATGGGCAGCGGCCGGGGCCTGCCGCGCCGGGGCGCATGGGGACGGGACGCTGCGGAGGAGGGTGCGTCTGGGCACCCGCGCCCATTCTCCCGAAATCGGCACCCGGCAGGGGGGCGCCGAGGGGCGGACTTGCAGCATGTCGGAGTCCGCGCGCATGTGATATATGCGCGCATGCGAATGTTTATATTTTTAAGGGCCTGGCGGGGCGCGCCGGCCGCATTCCGTCGGGGATGGAAGCTGCGGCCCGATCATGCGCGCAGGCGACGCCACGCTACGATCTGCTCTTCGGGAATACCCACCGCCTCCACATCCGTTCAGCATGAAACGCAAGATCGCCCGGCTGGCCTGCATGTTGTTCTTCGGAGCCGCGACGCCGTGGGCGCAGGCAGCAGGGTCTGCGCCCAGCCCGGTGGATGCCGTTTGTGCGCGGGTCATCACGATGATGAACTCCGGCAGGCCCGGCTTGCATGCGGAGTATCTGCTGATCACCGCTGCGGCGCGCAATCCGGCATTCCTTCCGGAACTGCGCAGCGAGGCCGAAGCGGGGCACCCCGACGCCGAATTCCTGCTCGGCCTCCAGTACAGCCTGGGCTGGGGTGGGGTGCCCCGGGATCCCGCGCGGGGAATCACCTGGTACCGCAAGGCCGCCGAGCAGGGGCTGGCCATTGCGCAGGACGAGATGGGCGCGAACTACCGTTTCGGCTTCGTGCTGCCGCCGAGTTCCTCGCGCGCCCTGTCCTGGTTCCGCAGGGCAGCGGCACAAGGCGATGCTTCGGGCCAGGAAAGCCTGGGCGTCATGCTCGAGCTCGGTGATGGCGTGTCGAGGGACTACGCACAAGCCGCGTCGTGGTTCCGCAAGGCCGCAGGCCAGGGGGATGCGGCTGCCCAGGTTCGACTGGGGCGGCTGTACGAATCGGGCCACGGCGTGCCGCAGGACGACGCCCAGGCCTTCTCCTGGTTCCACAAGGCAGCCGCGCAGGGCGACGTGGAGGCGCAGAACTGGCTCGGCTACGCCTACCAGCACGGCCGCGGCGTACCGACGGACGATGTCCAGGCCGCCTCCTGGTTCCGCAAGGCTGCCGGGCAGGGCAGTGCCTACGCGCAGGACAGCCTCGGCCTGCTGTACTTCCATGGCTGGGGGGTGCCGCAGGATCCCGCAAGGGCCGAGCACTGGTTCGAGCTTGCCGCGGCGCAGGGTGACCGTTTTGCGGTGCGCAAGCTGCGCCTGCTGCGCACGGGCTCGGCGCATTGAGGGGCGGCGGCGAGGCCGGCTCGCCGCCGCTCAGCCGCCGTAGCGGCGCCAGCGCCGCCGGATCGGCGTAGGGTGCACGTAGCGCTGGTAGGCCTCGATCCAGTTCGTCGCGATCATCCGCTGTGCGCGGGACAGGCTGATCTGCCCGCGGCAGACCATCTCGTGCAGCCGGTTCTCGAGATCATCCTTTGCGTAGCTGCCCCAGCCGCCGACCACATGATGGGGCTGCGGCCACAGGTTGCGCGGATCCGAAGGGCTGCCACCGAGTTCCAGCGAGATCAGGTGGTCTTCTTCGTAGTTGCTCAGCCGGTAGGCGGTGCGCCCCATCCGCGCGGGGTAGCCGTACTGGCGCACCTGCAGCCGCTTCAGGCGCTCGGTGTAATCCTCGGGCGGCCGGATCGAACGGGTGTATCCACCTGGGCGGCAGATCGTCTGGCGCAGGTTGTACTGGGTGACCGCCGGGTTGATCGCCCCCGGAGTCCGTCGCGGATCGGGCAGCGCGTCCGCGGCCGGGAACACGACGCCGCCGCGGCCGACGTGCGCGTCAGCGCGCGTCGTCCACCACCCTCGCGCGGCGGCCGGCGCGGGCCAGGCGCACGCGGCGACAGCCAGGCAGGCGAGCACGGTCGCCAGGATGCGTCCAGGATCGGGGATGGGGCGGGCAGGCATCGCTTGGGTTCCGTTGGCGATCGGTGCAGCCCGCACTGTAGCGCCGGCGATGCGCGCGGATCCGGAGATTCGCGCGTCGATGCACTCCCGAGGAATATTCGTCGCAGGGAAATTTTCCGGCGCTCGCTGCCCTGAAGGTAACATTTCGTTCGAAGGTGCCGGCTGTCAGCGCTTCGTGCCGCGCACCTCCAACCACTTCTGCAAGGCGCGCTCGCCCCGGTGCGCAAAGCACCAGATTCCCTTTCCCTTCCTGCCGGGCTGCGTCCAGGATCCCGGCGAGGGGCATTCCAAGACTGCATCATCACTCCGGAGCCTTCATGTCGTACAAGAAAAACAGCCTCGCGCTCTTGCTATCCGCCGCGGTGCTTTCGCTTTCCGCATGCGGTGGTGGAGGGGGAGGGCAGGCCTCGACCGGTGGATCGAACGGCGTGCCTGGCGTGCCATCGGCGCTGGCGGGCACCGCGGCCTATGGCAAGCCGGTGGTCGGCGCAAAAGTCGTCGCCGTGGACATCAATGGCAACTCCTGCGGTACGGCCACGACCGCCAGCGACGGCTCGTACACCATGAACACCACCTGTGCGCCGGGACCGGTCGAGGTCGCGGTGGTTTCCGGCGCACCCAACAGCATCCCCCTCGTGGCCTTGGCCCTGCCGGCCAGCGCCGGCGCGGCAGTCAGCGGCACCGTCAACATCAATCCGCTGACCACGATGATCGTGTATGACTTCCTGGGGACGCAAACCATTGCAAGCGGCCTCAACAGCCCGAGCGACTTCGCCCATGCCCTTGCGGCTGTTCCGGTGCTCGAGCTTGCGGCCTACCAGCAGGTCGGAACGAATGCTGCCTTTGCCCTGATTGGCAGTGCCTATCAGACTGCGTCCAACAGCGTGGTAAACCGGCTTTCCGCGAATGGCGCCCCCATCGCATCCGGCTATGACCCGGTGACGGCGAACTACGTGGCCAATGGGCAAGGGCTCGATGCCTTCTTCGACGCCTACCCGGAAACCGTGACCGGCACCAACAACCTTCAACTCGGCGCGGGCAACTCCCCGGTTCTATCGGTGACCTTCTCCGGTTCCGGCACGACACCCTCCGCGCTGGGGGGCTCCGCGGCAACCAGTGCCTCCGGCGGGAATGGCGGGTCTGCCGGCAGCACGACGGGTTCGGGCTCGTCCTCCACGGGTTCGGGTTCCTCGTCCACGGGTTCGGGTTCCTCCTCCACGGGTTCGGGTTCCTCCTCCACGGGGTCGGGATCCACGTCGTCCGGGCCACAGAGCTTCGTCTATGTGACCAACGGCGGCGGCAACACGATCTCGACCTACAGCGTGAACGCCGCCACCGGCGCGCTCACACCCGTCGGCAGTCCGGTCGCCACGGGCATCAACCCGGACTCGGTGGCCATCAGCCCCAGCGGCACCTTTGCCTATGTGGCGAACAATGGCAACCTGCAGGCTGCCGGCACGATTTCCGTGTACAGCATCCAGCCGGGTACGGGCGCGCTGACGCAGGTTGGCAGCCCGGTCGCCACGGGGGGCTCGAACGCATTGTCCGTGCGGCTCAGCCCCAATGGCGCCTACGCCTACGTGGTGAACGCCCATGACAGCACGATCATGGCCTACGGCGTCAACGCCACCACGGGCGCGCTGACGCCCATCGGCAGCCCGGTGGCGACCGGATTCAACCCGGTCTCCCTGGCCGTCAGCCCGGACGGCAGCCATGTCTATGTCGCCAACGAGTACGGGGGCACGATCTCGACGTTCAGCGTCGACGCCACGACGGGCGCCCTGACGCCGGTCGGCAGCCAGGTGCAGACGGGCAATGATCCGTTCTCCGTGGCGCTCAGCCCCAGCGGGGCCTTGGCCTACGTGGCGAATCTGGGCGATGGAACCGTCTCGGCCTACGCCGTCGATCCGACCACGGGCGCGCTGATCCCCATCGGCAATGCGATTCCCACGGGCGAGGCCAGTTCGGTGGCCGTCGGTCCCTCCGGTGGCTACGTCTATGTGGCGAACGACGGCAGCAATTCGGTGTCGGCCCTCAGCATCGACCTCTCCACCGGCGCGCTGACGCCGGTCGGCAACCCAGTCGTGACCGGGCCGAATGCGCAGGATCCGTTCGCCGTGACCGTTGCCCCCGCCGGAACCTACGCCTACGTGGCGAACTTCGGCAGCAACACGGTGTCGGCCTACAGCATCGACCCCTCCACCGGCGCGCTGACGCCGGTCGGCAACCCGGTCGCCACGGGAGCCAGCCCATCAGCGGTGGCCGTCGATCCCCGTTGATGCGCAGGGCCAGGAGCGACCAGGACGTGCTCGCCGAACTGAGGCATGATGGGGGCATCATGCACCGTGCCATCCTGGCCTTCTGGTTCGAAGAGATCGATCCCGCATCCTGGTGGTCGGCCCGCACCGAGTTCGACGCCCTGGTGCGGGATCGCTACGGCGATCTGCTGCAGCGCTGCGCCCGCGGCGAATGCTCCGGCTGGCGCGGCGACGCCTCCGGGCGGCTGGCCGAGATCATCGTGCTCGATCAGTTCTCGCGCAATATCCACCGCGGGACTCCCGTGGCGTTCGCGCAGGATCCGATGGCCCTGGCGCTTGCCCAGGAGGCGGTGTCGCAGGGTTGCCACCTCGAGCTCGATGTCGTCCGGCGCGGCTTCCTGTTCCTGCCCTTCATGCACAGCGAGTCCCGCCTGATCCACCAGACGGCGCTGGAGCTGTACCGCGGCTTCGCGGCGCAGGAGAACCTGGAAGCCGAACTGCGCCACAAGGCGATCATCGATCGCTTCGGACGCTATCCGCACCGCAACGAGGTTCTCGGGCGCGCCAGCACGCCCGAGGAAGTGGAATTCCTGCGGCAGCCGGGATCGCGCTTCTGAGCCGCAGCACATCCTGGCCGCAGGCGCAGCATGCCCGCCCGCTACAGCGTCGATCCGCGGGAAGTCGAGCTCAAGGCGATCCGCGCCCAGGGTCCTGGCGGGCAGAACGTCAACAAGGTCTCCAGCGCCGTGCAGCTGCGCTTCGACGTGGCCGCGTCCTCCTTGCCGCAGGGCATGAAGGATCGGCTGCTCGCGCTGGCCGACCACCGCATCGGTGACGACGGGGTCGTCGTGATCAAGGCGCAATCGCACCGCAGCCAGCAGCGCAACCGCGACGAGGCCGTGCAGCGCCTGGAAGAGTTGCTGCAGTCGGTGGCCCATGCTCCCTGCAGGCGCCGCCCCACCAGGCCGACCCTCGCGTCCCGCCAGCGGCGTCTGCAGGCCAAGGCCGAGCGGGCGCGGATCAAGGCAGGGCGGGGCAAGGCCGACTGGTGAAGGCCTTGCCGGGGAAGGCCGCGACGGCCGCTGCGGCTGCCGCTATTTGGCGGTCGGCATCACGAACTCGGCGCCCTTGGGCGTGCTCTCGGGCCAGCGCTGCATCACGCTCTTCTGACGGGTGTAGAAGCGCACGCCCTCCTCTCCGTAGGCATGCATGTCGCCGAACAGGCTCTTCTTCCAGCCGCCGAATCCGTGCCAGGCCATCGGCACCGGGATGGGCACGTTGATGCCCACCATGCCGACCTCGATGCGGCGCGCGAACTCGCGGGCGACATGGCCGTCGCTGGTGAAGCAGGACACGCCGTTGCCGAATTCGTGGGCGTTGATCAGATCCACCGCCTCGGCGAAATCGCGCACCCGTACGCAAGCCAGCACAGGGCCGAAGATCTCCTCCCTGTAGATGCGCATCGAGGGCAGCACATGGTCGAACAGCGTGCCTCCGGTGAAAAAGCCCGACTCGTGGCCCGCCACCCTGCAGCCGCGCCCGTCGACCACCAGGCTGGCTCCTTCGCGCACGCCTTCGGCGATGTAGCCCTCGATGCGCTCGAGCGCCTGGCGGTTGACGACCGGCCCCATTTCGGCGTCGAGCTCGAGGCCGTTGGCGATCTTCAGCGCCTTCGCGCGCGCGGCCAGCAGCGGCACGATCCTGTCGGCCACGTCACCGACCAGCACGGCCACCGAAATCGCCATGCAGCGTTCGCCGGCCGAGCCGTAGGCGGCCCCGATCAGCGCATCGACCGCGCGCTCCAGGTCCGCGTCGGGCATCACCACCATGTGGTTCTTGGCGCCGCCCAGCGCCTGCACGCGCTTGCCGAAGTGCGCGCCGCGCTCGTAGATGTACTGCGCGATCGGAGTCGAGCCAACGAAGCTCAGGGCCCGCACGTCGGGGTGCTCGAGCAGGCGATCGACCGCGACCTTGTCGCCCTGGACGACATTGAACACCCCGTCGGGAAGCCCCGCCTGCCGGAGCAGATCCGCCATGAACAGCGATGCCGACGGGTCGCGCTCGCTGGGTTTGAGTACGAAGGTGTTGCCGGCCATCAGCGCCACCGGGTACATCCAGCAAGGCACCATGCAGGGGAAATTGAAGGGCGTGATGCCCGCCACGACCCCCAGCGGCTGGCGCATCGTCCAGTTGTCGATTCCGGTGGACACCTGCTCGGTGTAGTCACCCTTCAACAGTTGGGGGATGCCGCAGGCGAATTCGATGATGTCGATGCCGCGGCTGATCTCGCCCTGGGCATCGGTGAACACCTTGCCGTGCTCGCTGGTGATCATCGCGGCCAGGGTGTCGCGGTGCCGGTTCATGAGTTCCAGGAACTGGAACATGATGCGTGCACGGCGGATCGGCGGTGTGGCAGCCCAGTCGGCGAACGCGGCCTGGGCGCTGGCCACCGCGGCGTCGACTTCGGCCACGCTGGCCAGCGCCACCTGCCGCGCGACGGCTCCGGTCGCGGGGTTGTAGACATCCTGGCTGCGGCCGCTGGAGCTGGCGACCGTTCTGCCGCCGATGAAATGGCCGACGACGGCGGAGGAGGTGTAGGGTTCGGGTGCGCGCATGGCGTTCTCCTGCGGAAACATGCCCGCAGTCTAGGTTGCGCGGGCTGCGGGGCCTAGGTCTTGATTCTGGATTGATTGTTCATGAAAATGAACAATCACGGGCGCGGACCGGATCCGCGCCGGGAGCCATGCCGACATGATCGCGCGCAAGCCCGATGCCTCCCGCGCCCCGGCCGCCCAGCGGGCCGGGCCGGGCGGGATGCCCTGGTCGCACATCCACTGGTTGACGGTGCTGGCGGCCCAGGGCTCGTTCAGCGCTGCCGCCCGCCGGCTGCAGGTCAGCAAGGCGGCGATGAGCATGCACATCGCCGAGCTGGAGCGGATCGCCGGCGTGGCCCTGGTGCTGAGGACAACGCGCAGCGTGCAACTGACCGAGGCCGGGCGCCAGCTGGTGGATGCCGCGGCCTCGGCCTTCGCGCAGATCGAGCAGGGCTTCGACGGGGTCAAGGATCTGGCCACCACGCCGCGCGGCCTGTTGCGCGTGACCGCGCCGGTCGCCTTCGCCCGACAGCAACTGGTGCCGCGGCTGCCGCGGTTCCTCGGCGCCCACCCGCAGGTGCGCATCGAGCTCGACCTCTCGGATCGCCTGGTGCCGCTGGCCCAGGAAGGCTTCGACCTCGCGATCCGCCACAGCGCCGGCGCGCCGGACACCCACGTGGCGTGGAAGTTGTGCACGACGCGGGCGATCCTGGCCGCCAGTCCCGGCTACCTCGAGCGCTACGGCACGCCGAAGACCCCGGAGGACCTGGCGCACCACGCCTGCCTGCACTATCCGCGGCCGCGGGACGCGCTGGTCTGGCACCTCGTGCCGCGCAGGCGGGCCGCCGAGGCGCCGCCGGTCAGCGTCGCCGTGACCGGTGCCTTCGCCGCGAACAACAGCGAGGCCCTGCGCGATGCCGCGCTGGGCGGGCTGGGCATCGCGCTGCTGCCCGACTTCAGCGCCCACGCGGCGCTGGCCGATGGCAGCCTGGTGCGCGTGCTCGCGGCCTGGAATCCGGTGGGAACCTTCGCTGACCAGATCCTGGCCATCCGGCCCTACAGTGCCCATGTACCGCGCGCCGTGCAGGCCTTCGTCGTCTACCTCCGGGAGGCTTTCGCCGGGGGCTTTCCGCTGCCGGAGCGCCTCGCCACGGGTGGCGGCCGGTAGCCCGAGTCCGTCGCGACCGCGGAATGCGCCGCGCCCGCCGTCCCTCGCGCACGGGGGTGGCACTGCATTTCAGGGATTGTCCGAGTTACAGCAAGACATAAACACAATACGTTACGTCGTGACGCAACTCGTCGCGAAACCGGGGCCGGCCGCACTCCGGGCTTCGCCGCATCCAGCGGCCTGTGCCAAGGAGGAGATTCACCATGCACGATCCCATGCATCGAAGGCGTCTGCTGGGTCTGGTCGGCGCCGCAACCGCGGCGCTGGCGACGCGGCCGGCACGAGCGGTGGTGTCCATGCAGACGCAGGCCGCGCAGGACGCGTTCACCGGCCCGGGAGCCAACCCCTACTGGAACAGCGTAGGGCCGTATGTGAGCTACCCGCAGAAACTGCCCCTGCAGCGGCTCACCGACCGCCCCATCCAGCTGGAGACGCCGCGTCAGTACTTCCGCGAGGCCTTTACCCCGAACGCGGCCTTCTTCGTGCGGTACCACCTGCCGGTGACGCCCAACGAGATCGACCTGGCAGCCTGGCGACTGAGTCTGTCGGGCGCCTTCGCCCACCCGGTCGAGTTCTCCTTCGAGCAGTTGATCCGTACCTTCAAGCCGGTCACGCTGGCCGCGGTGAACCAGTGCTCGGGAAATTCGCGCAGCCGCTTCCAGCCAAGGGTACCCGGCGGCCAGTGGGGCAATGGCGCCATGGGCAACGCCCTGTGGACGGGGGTACGCCTGCGCGACCTGCTGGAGCGCGCCGGGCTGCAGCGCAGCGCCACATGGATCCAGTTCGAGGGACTCGATCGCGGCGTCGGGGCCGATGACAAGCCCTCGGGGCGCTTCATGAAGTCGCTGCCCGCTGGAGACGCGTCGCTGGATCGCGCGGTGATCGCTTTCCTGATGAACGGCGAACCCCTGCCGATGCTCAATGGCTTTCCCGTGCGCCTGGTCGTCCCCGGCAAGTTCGCCACCTATTGGACCAAGCACCTGAGCTTCATCCGGGCGTTGACCCACGAGGACGACAATTTCTGGATGAAGCCGGCTTACCGCATTCCCGACACCCCGGGAGGCGACACCACCCCGCAAGCCATGGCCTCGGGCAAGATCCGCAGCGTGCCCATCGGTACCGTCGACATGCCGGTGCGCTCCTTCATCGTCGATCCGGATGGCAGCGTGCCGCTGGTGCGCGGCTTGCCGACGCAGATCCGCGGCGTGGCCTTCAGCGGGCAGGGCGCGGTCGCCAAGGTCGAGGTGTCGACCGACGGTGGCCGCAGCTGGAAGCGCGCCCATCTGGGGCAGGATCATGGGCCCTATTCCTTCCGCACCTATAGCCATGCGTGGACGCCGCCGGCGGCGGGTCGTTTCACCCTGGCCGTACGCGCCACCGACAGGGCCGGCCACGTGCAGACCGACCACGGGGTATGGAACCCGGGTGGCTATCTGTGGAATCGCATCGAGCGACAGGACGTCACCGTTCTCAGTGCCTGAAAGGAGAAAGCGCCATGAAATTTCGCATCATTTGCCTGGCGGCGCTGGCGTGGGTCGGCGTTCCGAGTGTTCCCCTGGCCACGGCGCAGGAGCGCCCCGGCCTGCGTTCCGCGGGGGACTATGTCGACGGTACCCTGGGTCTGGCGCAACAGCCAGCGCGCATGGAGCCCGCGACCGGCAGCACCTACCGCGTGGGCCCATGGCCCACCTACATCTCCGCGCTGGCCGCGGGCCCAGGGCGCGATACCGTGGTCGGGAACTGCAGCATGTGCCACAGCGTGACCTACATCACCATGCAACCACCGTTGCCGGCCGCGATGTGGAAGGCGGAGGTGCACAAGATGATCGCTGCGATGGGGGCGCCGATTCAGCCTGCCGCAGCCGAGGAGATCGTTTCCTACCTGCAGGCGCACTACACCCCGGAGACGCGCAAGCCCTAGAGCGAGGGACGGGCGGAGTCCGTGCAGCGGACTCCCGCTCAGTGCTCGACCTCGATCAGCAGCCCGACGCGCAGATCGCGGCTGTCGCGCGCGCGCAGACCCGGGCGCAGGCCGGTGACGCGGTGCGGCTGGTGCGCGCCCCGGCCCTCGACGTAGAGAAGATCCCCATCGCGCAGCAGGGGCTCGGTGGTCACCAGCAACTCCTGGCCATCCGCCGAGAACCTGAGCCTGGCGCGCAAGGGCTCGGAAGCGCCGGGGTCGCGGTAGATCCGCGGGCCGGCATCGCTGCGGGCGTCAATCTCGTCGAAATCGCCTTGGGGGGGCGGCGGAGCCGTCGGCGCGGCGACCCGGGTGACGCGTCCGCCCGGGTGCTCGAGTTGCTGGGTATCGATGCCGATCATTCGGGCCTCCGTCATGCTCGCATCGAGCGGATGGTAGGTAGAACGCGACGCAGCGGCGCGCAACTATTTCACGGTTTTCGCCGCTTCGTCGGGCTTGACCCCAAGCGTCGCTTCCTCTCGACCGTGGCGCGCCCCGGCAGCTGTTGGATGAGCGCGAGCGCAGCCCATGGCTGCGCTCGCGCGGGTCGGGACGAGGCTCAGGCAGCGACGTTGATGTCGATGTGGGTCTGCGTGGAGGAATCCAGCACACCGTTGGTCACGCTGTCGATCTGGGTGTTGTTGGAGGTTTCGACCGGAGACGTTTTGTCCAGGGAGAAGGTGATGCGCCAGGTGCCTGCGGCCGTGACGTCGCTGGGCAGGCTGAGGTTCTTCATCTGCAGCACATAGCCGTAGGTGAAGCCCCCGGATACCGTGACTTCCCCAGCGAGGTTGCCCGGGCCGTCGCCTCCCCACAGGGCGCTGTTGTAGGCCGTGTACACGACGTTGCCGCTGCCGTCGAGCTTGTCGATGCGCAGGTGGGCATTGGCTGCGAACACCGCGGCCGTGGTGCTGTCGTAGGGCGTGCCGTCCGTGCCCTGCACCTCGTCGAGTTGGGTGCCGTACAGGGACTTCATGTTGTAGCCGCTCATCGTCGTGCCCGCGGGCAGGGTTTCGTTGAGGGCGATTTCCACGCGGATGGTCGAGGTCGACGTGAGCTTCTGGCTGCTCAGGTTGTCACCCCAGGTGGCCACCACATGCTGCACGGTGCCCGCGCCATTGGCCCACTGCGCCTGCCAGGTGCTGGCGGTTCCCTGCTTGTAGTAGGTCACGCCGTCGAGCAGGTAGGTATCGGTGCTGCTGAGGTAGGGCAGGGTGCTCTGCGTGGACGGCAGGGTCTCGGCCAGCGGGCGCAGCCCGGTGTTGTAGTCGACACTGGCCACGTCGATGCCCCAGATGCCGCTGATCGGCAGCCCGCCCAGGCCGTAGCCGTCGGCGAAGATCAGCGGCGTCGACAGGTTGTTGCCGAAGCTGGTGTCGCCTCCGCTGGCCGGGCCCACCGGCTTGTAGCTGACTTCGGCGCTGGGTGTCTCGCCCCCGGCGTTCTTCGCGCTGACCACCCAGTAGGTGTCGACCGCGCTCAGGCCGGCGTTGTCGATGAAGCTGTACGACGACTGGCCTGCGACGACGGGGATCGAGCTCAGGTGGTTGTCCGACGAAAAGGCGGTACCCGAGGTCGTGCTGCGGTAGATCTCATAGCTCGTCGGCTGCGTTCCATCGGCCGGAGGCGACCAGCTGAGGGTCGCGGAGAGGGTGCCGCCGGTCGTGCCGACCACCGCGAAGCTGGTGGGTACCCCGGGCGCGGCGAGCGCCGTGCTGCTGGTGGTCGTGCCGCTGCTGCCGCCGCCGCAGGCGGCCAGCGCGAGGCTGAGCAAGGTGGCCGTCACGCATGCGGCCAGCGGGGCGAGGATCTGGGCGAGGCCTCGCGCAATCCAGTTGAGGGCGTTCATGTCATTTCCTTTCAGACGGACTCTCGTCACTTGCAACAAGAGTATTGCGACGGAAACAACAGGTAACCAGCCGCGCTCTGCCGGAAGCTGCGCTGTGTCAACTGGCGCCGCGGCGCGGGAAGCGGCAGGCGCGGCCCGTCGACGCAGCCGATTGCGGCCGCGGCAGCGCGCGGCGATCAGCCGCCTTCGCTGCGGCGCTGCGAGGCGACAGGGTTCGGCGTCGGCGCCGCCACACGCGTCAGATGGTTGCGGTCGGTGTGGTGAAAGAGCTCGGCCTGCCCGCGGATCCTCAGCACCGTGTCCTCCTCGTAGCTCCAGCTGCCGTCGTCGTGGATGCGCACCTGGATGCGGTACTCGACGGTGCGGAAGGCATGATCGAGGAAGGGGTTGGCGACGATGCCTGCATGTTCGTCGCCACGGGTCGCGACGAGTTCGAATTCCCTGGCGTCGGCGCGTGCGTGGCCGGTGGCCATCGCGACCTCGCCGCGCGGGATGGCCAGGGTCTGCAGCAGCGTTCCGCTGGCCGGCTCCCACAGCCAGTAGCCGACCTGGTCATGGTAGGTCTTGACCTGTCCGGGCTTGACCACGTGGGTGTGGTAGCGCAGGCCGTAGAACAGTTGCGGGCCGTTGGTCTGCGGATCGATGGGCTGCAGTTCGATGCGTTCGACGAAGGCCTGCTTGCGCGCGCCCTCGGCCTTGGGCTTGACGTCCAGCCCCCGCGTGCCTTCCCAGATGCCGGCCAGCGGCGCCAGCGGCCCCAGGTTGGCCAGGGTGTCGAAGTCGATGGTCGCGGGCTCGGTGTAGATGTCCTCGGGAAACGATGTCATGGGAATCTCCTGATCCCGACCGATCCTAGTCCACCGCGCCGGTGCCGCGAGGGCGCGCGGCTTGCGCAGGCCGCGCCTTCTCAGCGCGACGATGGCTTGGCGTGGTGGCTGCTCAGCGCATTGCGCGTGGCGTGGTAGCCATGCTCGACGCCCCCGACCACGTCCTTGCCGACCACGGTGGCCGCGTGCACCACGCCATGCCCCGTCTGCCCGCCGACACGCACGATGGCGTGTCCGGCGTGGCTGGCGTCGTTCTCCAGGTTGTGGCCGTACTGGGAAAGGGTCATGGCCTGCGCGCTGCCGCAGGCCAGCGCGGAGGCGGCCACGAGCAGCGGTGCAAGGCGATCGAGAAGGCAGTTGGGACGGGACATCGAAGGCTCCAGGGGGTGGATGCGCGGCCCTCAATCGAAGGCGACGCTGGCGAAGAAGAAGGCGACGTTGCCGTTGTTCAGGTGGTTGGACACGCGCGGCAGGAAGGTGCCGTACAGGCGCAGCCTGCCCACGCCGACGGAGGCCACCGGCAGCACGATGGGAAAGGGGATGTTGTGCAGGATGTCGGCGCGCGAGGTCACGGCCGCGGTATAGCCGGCCCCGAGCACCAGCGGGCCTGCGGCGGGCCGCCAGTCCCATTGCCGAGCATAGCCGACCACCGGTTGCGCGTTGCGGTGGGAATCCGAGAACACCATCGCGTAGAGCATCTGGTCGTTGCCGCGGGCGTCCAGCAGGTGCCTGGCGTAGCCGAGGCCCCAGGCACGGCTGTTCAGGGTGGCGCGCTTGGCCGCGGTGTAGGTGCCCGGGTCATGCCAGGTGTAGCCGGTGAGCAGCAGCGCGGGCTGGCCATGCTCGGCAATGTCGGCCAGGTCGCGCTGCACCCCGGCCAGCCAGGGGCTGGCCGCCGACAGCGTGCCCGCGGAGCAGCCGGGTGCCGCCGCCGCGCTGGCCGCGGCACATGCCAGCAGGCAGCCCGCGAGGCGCAAGCGCGCAGGTAGTCCGCGGATGCGGGCTATTGCCAAGCGTAGTGCCTGCTGCACGACGGAGTCTCGTCGGCGCGACGGTGCGTCTGCAGCAATCGGGAGAGTTCGCGCACGGCGTCGATGCAATCGGGGGTCAGCGGCAGCATGCCCTGGCGCAACAGCAGCAGCGCGCCGCGCGCCGCGCGCAGGTGCTGGCGTCCGAAGGCGCTCCACGAAGCCTCGACGCCGTCGATGGCCTCGATCGCGCGCTGCGCGGCGGCTGCCGACGCAGGATAGCCGATGCGCGCCTGCGCCAGCACGCGCCTTGCGTGCTCGAGTTCGCCCAGCAGGTCGATGTAGCTTTGCATGGCGTAGGGGCTGGTGGTCATCGCAGGAGGCTCCTTCGCAGGTGGTTCCCGTGCCCTCTGCCCGGAGGGCGTGGTCGGCATGGGAATCCATCAGTCCATGTGCAAAATGCCCGCAAGGTACGAAGTGAATGTGTCGCATTTATTGCTAAGTGCCTGTTTCCATGAAGACTACGGCTCGTCTGCCCACCGCCTGCGCCGCCTCGCTTATGCTGCATGCACACCGCAGGGCCTGTGCGCCGCACGCGCGGCACGCGGCGGAGACTTCGCATGCAACGACTGAAACTGGCCGAATTGATCGGCGCCCTGAGCCACGCGCTGGACATCACCGAGGGACAGCCGCGCGGCCACTGCGTGCGCTGCGCCTTCATCGGCATGCGCATCGCCGAGGAACTCGGCCTCGACCCGCAACAGCGCTGGGAGGTCTATTACACCCTGTTGCTCAAGGATCTGGGCTGCAGCAGCAACGCTGCGCGCATCTGCGCCTTGTACCTGAGCGACGATCTGCGCTTCAAGCACGACTTCAAGCTGATGGGCAGCTCGCTGCCGCAGGTCGCGCGCTTCGTGCTGACCCACACCGGCCTGCGCGCCGGACTGGCCGAACGCTTCCGCGCCACCCTGGAGATCTTCCAGCGCGGACACGACATTTCCCGCGAACTGATCCAGACCCGCTGCCAGCGCGGCGCCGACATCGCGCGCCAGATGCGCTTCGGCGAGGCCGTGGCTGCCGGCGTCCACGCCCTGGACGAGCACTGGGACGGCAGCGGCAAGCCCGACGGCCTGCGCGGGCAGGCGATCCCGCTGCAGGCACGCATCGCGCTGCTGGCCCAGGTGGTCGACGTCTTCCACACCTCCGGCGGCCCGCAGGCGGCCCTCCAGGAACTGCGCTTGCGCAGCGGCGGCTGGCTGGATCCGGAGCTGGCGGCCGCGTTGCGCCAGGTCGCCGATGACGCCTTCTGGCAGGCCCTGCGCGCGCCGGATCTGGCGCAGCGGGTGTACGCGCTGGAGCCCGCGCAGCAGCAGGTCGCGCTGGACGACGACTACCTGGACGAAATCGCCGAGGCCTTCGGCCAGATCATCGATGCCAAGAGCCCGTTCACCGCCGGCCACAGCGCGCGCGTGGGCCTGTACGCCGATCTGATCGCCGAGCAGCTGGGCATCGATGCGGCGCGCAGGCGCTGGCTGCGCCGCGGCGCGCTGCTGCACGACCTGGGCAAGCTGGGTGTGAGCAATACCGTGCTCGACAAGCCGGACAAGCTCGATGCCGCCGAGTGGCAGGCCGTGCGCATGCATGCGACCTACACCGAGCAGATCCTCGGCACCATCGAACCCTTCGCGGAGCTGGCACGCGTGGCCGGAGCCCACCACGAGCGCCTGGACGGCAACGGCTATCCGCGCGGGCTGCGCGCGCCGGAAATCGCACTGGAAACCAGGGTGATCACCACAGCTGATATCTTCGATGCGATTTCGGCCGATCGACCCTACCGTGCGGCGGTTCCGGTCGACCGTACCCTCGAGATGATGCAGCGCATGGTCGGTACCGCGCTCGACGAGTCCTGCATGCAGGCCTTGCGCGTGGCCGCCGATCGCGTGGCCTCCGAAGTCGGCGCGCCGACGCGCGCCTCGGCGGATTGAAGCTGCGTTCGGGAGTCGAGGGCTGTTCGGCTGTCACCCGGGATTGCCCCGAAGGAGCATCATGGACATCGAAGGTCGCAGTGCATTGGTCACCGGGGGCGGCTCCGGGTTGGGCGAGGCGGTGGCGCGCGAACTGGCGAGCCAGGGCGCGCGGGTGGCGGTGCTGGACATCCAGCCCGAGCGTGCAAGGGCGGTGGCGGCCGACATCGGCGGCATCGCGCTGGCCGCCGACGTCAGCCAGGGCCCGGCGCTGGCGCAGGCCATCGAGCAGGCCGAGCAGGCGCATGGCGCGCCGCGCCTGCTCATGCACATGGCGGGAGTGGTCGGGGCCTGCCGGGTGGTGTCGCGCGACGGGTCGCCGGCACCCCTGGAGGAGTTCGAGCGCACGGTGCGCATCAACCTGATCGGCACCTACAACGTGGTTCGTCTGTGCGCGGCGCGCATGGCCGCGCTGGCGCCGATCGACGGCGAGCGCGGGGTGATGCTGCTGACCGCTTCGGTGGCTGCCTTCGACGGCCAGATCGGCCAGGCCGCCTACGCCGCCTCGAAGGGCGGGGTGGCGGCCATGACCCTGCCGTTGGCCCGCGACCTGGCCTCGCATGCGATCCGCGTGGTCACCGTGGCGCCGGGGCTGTTCGACACCCCGATGATGTCGGGGCTGCCGCAGGAGGTGCAGGATTCGCTCGGCGCCACCGTGCCCTTTCCGAAGCGCCTGGGTCGGCCGCAGGAACTCGCCGCGCTGGCCGCGCATGTGGTGCGCAACACCTACCTGAACGGCGAGACCGTGCGCCTGGACGGAGCCCTGCGCATGGCGCCGCGCTGAGCGCAGGAAGCCGCGGCATGTCGCGAATCCCCGCATCCATCGCCGCAGCCGTGCTGTTGGCGGGTTGCGTGGCTGCAGGCCGGGACGGCAGGGCCGCGAGCCCCGAAAACCCCGACTGCCAGCGCTTCGGCCTGATCGCCCAGACCCTGCAGGCGGATTTCCTCGCCGGACGCAGCTACGAACAGGCGCGCGCGGACGGAATGCGCCTGCTGGGGCCGGAGCATCCGCGCCAGGCCCTGATCGTCGATCGTCTGGCGCGGCTCATCTACACCGCTCCCGACAGCCGCGCCTTCAGTCCGCAGGCGCGGCAGCAGCAGGTGCGGATGCAGTGCCTTCAGGCGGCTGCGCCACGCTGAGCATGCCGGCCTGCAGGCGCAACAGCGCGGCGCTGCGCGCGGCGTCGAAGCGCGCCTGGAGGGCCTGGCGCTCCACGTCGAGCGCATTGCGGCGGGCCAGCAGCCAGTCGGCCACGCCGGCCTCGCCGAGTTGCCAGGCGCGCAGCATGCGCGCTGCCGCCTGGTTCTGCGCCTGCGCGGCCTTGTCCAGCGCGCCTGCCGCGTCGGCCTGCGCGCGAGCCTGCAGGCGCAGGGCTTCGGCCTGCTGCAGCACCTGAGCCTGCGTATCGCGCAGCCGCCATCGCGCGGCCTCCAGCTCGGCCAGCGCCGCCTGCTCATGAGCCTGGCGCGCTGGGCCGCCGAAGGGCATCTGAAACTGCATGCCGACGATGTGCTCCCGTCCCCCGCGATCCGAACCCAGGTAGGCGCCCAGGGTCGGCTGTGGGGTGCGCAGCGCGCTGGCCTGCTCGGCGCGCGCACGGGCCTGCGCGACGGCGCGGCGCGCCAGCGCCAGCGCGTCGCTGGATCGCAGCACCCGTCTGCGCAGGGCCGCACCGTCGAGGGCCGGCAGGCGCAGCCCAGCGGTGCTGCCGGGGTCACCGCGCAGCTGCCGGTCGGCCGCCAGCAGGGGCCAGCGCGCCAGCAGCGCGGCGCGCTGGCTGTGCAGGCGGCCCTCGGCCAGCAGCGCGGCGGCCGTCGCGCGGGATTGTTCGGCGAGCAACTGGTCGAGCTCGAGCCGGCTGACGTCGCCACGCGCCAGGCGCCGGCGCAGCGCCGAGGTCTCGGCGTCGAGTGCGCGGGCCTGGGCGCCGGCCAGGCCCGCTTCGGCCTGCGCAAGCTGGACGTCGAACCAGGCCTGCAGCACCTGGGCGAGCAGCGCGCGGCGTGCGGCGATGGCCGCGCTGCGCGCGGCGTCCTGCAGCGCATTCGCCAGGCGGGCATCCGCGCGCGCCTGCTCCGGAAGTCGCAGCGGGCGGCTGAGCAGGAGCTGCCATTCGGTGTAGCGTCCGTTGTCGGGCGCCTCGTCCACGCGGCGCTGCTGGATCTGGGCCTGCGCGCTGAACTCCTGCGGGCCTGCGCGCAGCGCGTCGCCCTGCGCGGCGGCCGCGCCCTGCAGCGCGCGCGCCTCGGCCAGCGAAGGCGCGTGCGCCAGCAGCGCGCGCAGCAAGGCCTCGCGCGGCAGGGTCGGGGCAGGCAGGTCGCGCAGCGAGGGCAGGCCGGC
>JAJZEC010000102.1 GCA_021805825.1 Pseudomonadota bacterium | reverse complement strand
GACGGTGAATGCCTGGCTCATAGGGGTCTCCTGTGGCGACAAGGGATGCCTGGCTCTCATGTTCGCCGCATAATGGCTTGTCATAAAGGACTGGATCCCACGTTTTCTGCCATGCGCACGATCGCCGTGCTGCTGTTTCCGGATTTCCAGATTCTCGACGCCAGCGGTCCCATCGCCGCCTTCGAGATCGCCGAGCGTTACCTGCCGGGAAGCTACAGGCTGCGTACCGTGGCCGTGCAGCCCGGCCTGGTACGCAGTTCCTCCGGCGCGCTGTTGCAGGCCGGCGATGCGCGCGGCCTGCGGGAAGTGCACACCCTGCTGATCGCCGGAGGCGATGGCGTGGATCGGGCGGCACAGTGCGAGACCACGCGCCGGCTGGTGCGCCGCATCGCCGGGCGCGCGCAGCGCGTGGCCAGCGTGTGCTCCGGCGCCTACCTGCTGGCCCGCAGCGGCCTGCTCGACGGGCTGCACGCCACCACCCACTGGAGCCGCAGCCGCGACTTCGCGCAGCGCTTCCCGCGGGTGCGCCTGGAGCCCGACCGCATCTACGTCCGCGCGGGCCGCATCTGGACCTCGGCGGGGATCAGCGCGGGAATCGATCTGGCCTTGGCGCTGGTCGCCGAGGATCTGGGCGAGCCGGTGGCGCGGCGCACCGCGCAGCAGCTGGTGTTCTATTACCGCCGCCCGGGGGGACAGTCCCAGTTCTCGGCGCTGCTGGACATGGCGACTCCAGGCGGCCGCTTCGCGCCCCTGCTGGATTTCGTGCGCGGGAACCTGCACGAGCGCCTGAGCGTGGAGCAACTGGCCGAGCGCGCCCACCTCAGCCCGAGGCAGTTCTCCCGGCTGTTCCACGCCGAAGTAGGCATGCCGCCAGCGCGCGCCGTCGAAGCCCTGCGGGTAGAGGCGGCCAGGGCGGCGCTGGAAAGCGGGGCCGGCTCCATCCAGCGTGTCGCGCAGCAATGCGGATTTGGCCATCCCGAGCGCATGCGTCGAGCCTTCCAGCGGGTCACCGGCTCGGCGCCGTCGGCGGCCCGGCAACGCACGGCCTGAGGCTCAGGACGCCTCGTCGATCCAGCGCACCTGCGGGTCGCGCCGCAAGTGGGGCGGCGCGGGCGCGCGCGGCCGGCCGAGGATGATCGGGGCCACCGGCACCCAGCCCGCGGGGATGCCCAGCAATTCGCGGCCGGCGGCGCTGCGCAGGTAGTCCTGGGAGAGGCCGATCCAGCAGGAGCCCAGTCCCTGGTCGCAAGCCGCCAGCATCAGGTTCTGCGCCGCGAGGGAGCAATCCTCGACCATCCACGGTGACTCCTGCTCGGCGGCGATCACCACCAGCACGGGTGCGTTGTAGAACACGTGAAAGCCGGGATCCTGCAGCAGCTTGCGCAGGTCGGCCGACGACTCCGAGCGAAGGCGCCAGGCCTTGGCCTCCCGGGCGATGCGATCGAGCAAGGCGCGCTGGCGCACCACGACGAAGCGCCAGGGCTGGCTGTCGACGGCGCTGGGGGCCTGTACCGCCGCGCGGATCAGGCCCTCGAGGGTGCTGCGCTCGAGCACGTCGGGCAGATAGTCGCGCACCGCGCGTCGCTGTGCAATGGCATCGAGAAGTTCCATGGTTCGGGCTCCCGCGTCCATGCGCCCCGCGACAGGCGCGGCGCACGAACCCGCGTGTCGAGTCTCGGCGCATGCTCGGCAGGCGTGCTCGCCGCGTTGCAACGGAAGCTGCGCTGCATCAATCGGGCTTTGTTGACATCCTCCCCGGCATGAATGCCGGAGATTCCTACGGGGCTCAGGCGAAGCATGGATCTTCCCCTGCGTCGTTTCAGTGGGTTCCTGCTGCTGGCGGCATGACTGCACCGCGCACTTCACAGGCGAACCGGGCGTGTCAGCCTGCTGAATGATCGGGCTGTGCGGTCACGTGCAGGGTCAGTCCCGCATGGCGTTGAAGATGGCCGATGACGTTGTCGAGAATCGCCAGCGCCTGGCCCGCGTCACCGCGTGCGGCCAAGGCCTTGAAACGCACTTCCCCATCGGCGGCCGTGATGGTCTGGATGCTCAGTTCCTCGATGAGCTTGTTCACGCTCAGCTTGCGCGAGCGGGCAAGGGTCTTCAGTCGTTCGGCCGTGTCATCCGGCGGTCGAATCGTGAGGGTGCTCATGGGTGGCGCTCTGGCCATCGGACTCGTGCATGTGCGTCGGGATGATCGAGGAAGAGCCCGTACTCGGCCCGCTGAGCACAAGCCCACAACGCGACAGAATATATCCGTTTTGATATGATCGAAACCATGAAGCGCCTTCGCTTCCTGGGCGATTCGCTCAAGGCCCTGCGCGCATTTCCCGACGAGGCCCGACAGGATGCCGGCTTCCAACTGGATCGTGTGCAACGGGGCGAGCAGCCCGATGACTTCAAGGCCATGCCATCCATCGGCCCAGGTGTGGAGGAACTTCGAGTCTGGGATCCTGCAGGCACCTACCGCGTGGTCTACACCGCGCGTCTGGATGACGCCGTGTATGTCCTGCATGCATTCCACAAAAAGACCCGTACGACCTCCAGAGAGGACGTCGCGTTGGCTAGCAAGCGTTTTCGGGACATCACCGGGAGAACACCATGAGCGCGCAATCAGATACCTACCAGAGCGTCTGGGACGCCATTGCGGACACGCCCGAGCAGGCAGCCAACCTGCGCGCCCGCAGCGATCTCATGCGGGCCATTGCACAGATCGTGACCAGCCACGGATGGACCCAGTCGGATGCCGCGCAACGTTGCGGCATCACGCAGCCGCGCATGAACGATCTGCTACGCGGTCGCCTGTCACGCTTCTCGCTCGACGCCTTGGTGAACATCGCCGCGGCATTGGGGCAGCGCGTGCACCTCGAACTCGAACCTGCCTGAGCACCACCGTGGATCCACTGCGCTGTCCGCGCGCCACGGCATGGCCCCGCCTGGGCTCGGGCAACAGGCTACCCGGCGGCGGCGGGACTTCATCCCGCGCGAGCTTGACGAGCCGAACGCGCCCTCCAGACGCCAAAAAGCCCGAGTGGCGTGAACCAATCGGGCTTCGATCCTGTTGACGCCGACTGAAAACTGACCATCTGACGGGCCTGATGCCGACCGAAAACTGACCAGGGTGTTTGACCTAATCTGCTCGATTTTTGAGCAGGAAACGAGGGTGATCACCATGGGCATCAAGA
>JAJZEC010000101.1 GCA_021805825.1 Pseudomonadota bacterium | reverse complement strand
TCACCGATCTCATCGAGCGCGTTGGTCGTCTCGAGGATCTGCAGGCTTGCGTTGACCTCGGCGCGCGCTGTAAGCGGCGGCATGGGTACGGTCAGTGGGGCGATGACCTGGTCGAAGCCGTGCAGCCACTGGTCGACATCGGAACGCACGCTGGCCGCATCGGCGGCGTTGATCTCCAGCAGGAAGATACTGCTGAGATCCTTCCAAGCATGCGCAGTGATCGCGAAGTCCTCGGGCGGGATGCTCCGAACGCGCCTGTTCTGTTCCAGAACGTAGAAAAGACGGGCTGGGCCCGGTCGCGCGTTTGCCAGATCGTCAATCAGAAGCTTGCGCACCGCGGCGCTCGGTCGCGTCAGGGCCTGCGCGGCGCGGGCGATCTTGTCGATGACTGTGGTCTTGAAAAGCCTTGTCGATCCCTGTGCGCGAGATTCCCAGCCGATTGAGATGGCACGCAGGCTATCGGTGGCGGCTGGTGCATCGGACGACAGATCGCTGAGGTGCTCGATGGTGCCGATGGACGTTCCACGTTGCGGTCCGGCTTCCAGGATGGGATACGCCTCGCTCATCTCGTTCTCCGCGGCAACTGATGCCAGATGGGTTACGCGGCCAGCACATATGCGGACCAAGGGCTTGCCAGCGCCGCGCGGCAGCATGTGCGGCAGCGGCTCCGACGTCTCTAATCATGGCATATGTTACCGACGTTATCAAGATTGTCAATCTTCAATAAGTGCAATTATTGGCGAATTGATAATATGGCGTAGCAATGGGCTAGCAATAGGCTGGCATGCATGCTAGAGTCGCTCCACCACGGGAAATCCACCGCGGATGAGGTCGCTCATGCACGCACCTACGATCACGCCGCCGCGGGTGGATGCCGAACCCATCACCGATCTTGAGCTGGCCTTCGGCACCACGCGCCTGCTGCCGCCACCGGAGGCCATTCCCGAGGCGTTCTGGCGCGGCAACGCATATACGCAGCTGGCGGAGGCTCTGTTCTATGGCTTCCCGTTGGCGCCGCTGCTGATCGAGTTCAAGCCAGGTTTCGATGCCGACCAGATGCGGCGTATCGTGCGCAGCCATTTGGCCTCCTTCGAACCCAAGCACGAGCACAAGATCGCCGGCGTTGGATACCTGATCAGCCAGATGGCTACGCTGACGCCGGCGCCCGTCGACGCCGCCGTCGTGCAGATCGAGGCGCCAACTTGAGCGGCCCTGGCGGATCTTTCGCATCGAGCTGCGGCGCTGCTTGGGCGCCGCGTTACCACCGGCCATCCCGGGCGTGCCGGCGGCGCTGGTGGCGTTGGTGGCGTTGGTGGAGCCGAGTGTGTCCACGAGACCATGCGCTCCACCAACTCGTGATCGGGTTCGGCAGCACCGACGGAGATACGGACATCGACACCCCCGCCGGCCCTAGAGTCAAACGGAGCGTCGCGCAGCCAGCCAGCCAGGCGTTGCCGCGCAGCGAGGTAGACGTCCGGCGGCTATCAATGCGCTGTCGCACCCGGTGCGATAGGCTGGTGTTCTGATTTCGCCGTGACCGCATCCACGTCCACCATCGAGCGCGCGTACCGCGTGCGGCTTCGCCTGAAGCCGGCGCAGGAACGCCGGTTGCTGCGCCTGTTTGGCGCGCGGCGGTACGTGTGGAACTGGGCACTTCGGCGCAAGGATGAAGCCTGGCGCGCGGACGGCACGAAGCTCAACGCGGTTGCTCTCAGCCGCGAGTTCACGGTCCTGCGCGCTGCGCCGGCGACGGCCTGGCTGGCCGAGCTGCCGCGCATGCCGTTCGACCAGACCCTGCGCGACTTCGACACGGCGTGGACGAACTTCTTCGCCGGCCGCGCCAAGCGGCCCCGCCGCAAGAAGTTCGGCACCGTGCGGTCGGCGCGCTTCACACTCGATCAGCGGCGCGAGCTCGTTGACCGCGATACGGGGCGGATTCAACTGGACGGGATCGGCAAGGTCCGCTTCCGCGTCACGGAGCCGATGCCCGGCCGGCTGCGCAGTGTGACCGTGAGCCGCGATGCGGCGGGCCGCTGGTTCGGCAGCTTCACCGCCGATGGCGTGCCGGCGCTAGCCAGCACCGCTGCGCCGGTCGACGCGATCGGCATCGACCTCGGCCTGAAGGATACGGCGGTGATCCACGACGGCGTGGCCAGCCGCAAGGTCGCGGCGCCGAAGCACCTGGCCGCGCATCTGCGGCGGCTTCGCCGGTACCAGCGAAGCTATGGTCGTCAGCGCGACGCGGCGATGGTACGCCAAGGCCTCGATCCATCGAAACGCATCCCGAAGGGGACGCGGATCGCGGTCTCAAACCGCATGCGTCGGCGCAAGGCGCAGATCGGCACGCTGCACGCACGGATTGCGGATTGCCGACGGGATCACCAGCACCAGCTGACGGCGGCAGCCACCGGCGCCGCCGCGGTGATCGCGATCGAGGATCTGGCCGTCAAGGCGATGGCGCGCGGCATGGGCCGCAAGGCGTTCCGGCGCGGTGTCGGCGATGCGGGCCTGGGCGAGATCCGCCGGCAACTGGCGTACAAGGCGCAGTGGCGCGGCCGGGTGATCATCGCGGTCGATCGCTTCTACCCGTCGAGCAAGACCTGCTCGACGTGCGGCGCAATCCACGCCGGCCTGAAGCTTGCGGACCGCCACTGGCGCTGCGAACGCTGCAGCACCGAGTACGATCGCGACAGCAACGCGGCGATCAACATCCGGCGAGAAGGCTTGCGCCTGCTCGCCGCAGGAACTGGCCCGGACGAACGTCCCTTGAGGACTTCCGTTGGGCGTACCCGGAGGAGCCGGGGAACTGACGCGCGAGGAGAGGGCGCGTGCGCGGCCGGCAAAACATCGCCAGCCGGACAGCCGACCTCGATGAACCGCGAACCTGCCTATCGCGCGGCCCCGCCGCGCACCACTCGACAGCGCCGGGTTGGACCGGCGCAGAGGGTGGAGGGGTGAGACTCCGAGCGAGTGGCTGCAGGATGCGCTGCCAACTTTGGCAAAGGGTGGCCAGAATGTGCGCTGATGCCAGCAAGGCGCTTCAGGACCGCCGCACTTTGTGGCGCAGTGAGCACTCATGAGTGCCGAACGTGACGACGCAGTACCAGTCGAAGGCACCGACCTGGCGCGCAAGGACGCCATTCGGCGTGCTTGGCTGGCCGAGCACAGCGGCGAGCCAGTCCGCCTCGATGCGGCCG
>JAJZEC010000100.1 GCA_021805825.1 Pseudomonadota bacterium | reverse complement strand
GCCAGCAACGGCGCGGGTTTGCGAAACCGTAACGCGCGCGCGCGGTTTTTAACTTTAAAAGTCTTTAACGCGCTGCACTGCCTCACCCCTGTGGAAAACTCCACCGAGCAGCCTCACACGAAGGACCACCCCGCCTCTTGGGGGCTACGCCCCCGCCGGCTCGTCCGCCTTCGGCGGCCCCACCCACCCGGCATCCCCCAGGGGCCTTGCCCCTCGGCCTTCGGCCTCACCCCAGTTGTCCAGCCCCCACGCCTACGGCGCGGGGACATCACGCCGCTTACGCGGCTTGAGCGCCCCAGGGTTGCGGGGGCTGCCGCCCCCCTGTCCTCCTTCGCTGCGCTCAGTCGCAACCTCGACCCCCCGGGGGCTTAGCAGCCCCCCACCGCCTACGGCGGCGGCTCCCCCACGCAACCAAAACCAGCATCCAAAGTGTGGCCCACTCAGAGCGAGCGCGGCGTGTGGCCTGGCTTCGTCGGGATGCGCTATATTTGTATAGCGCAATGCTCTGGAATCAAACCATGCTCGCCATCCGTCTACCCGCTGAAGTGGAAAACCGCCTGGAGGCCCTGGCGCAAGCTACAGGAAGAACCAAGACGTTTTATGCCCGAGAGGCCATCCTTGAACATCTGGACGCCCTGGAAGACTTGTACCTGGCCGAGCAGCGCCTCGTGGATATTCGTGCCGGAAAGACGCAAACCGTTGCGCTCGAAGAGGTCATGAAACGCTATGGCCTGGAGGGTTGAGTTCGACCCGGCGGCCGAGCGTGAATTGGGCAAACTCGATCAGCAAAGTGCGCGTCGCATCCTTGCTTTCCTGCATGGGCGCGTGGCCGTGCTCCAGGACCCCCGCAGCATTGGTGAGGCGCTCAAAGGGGCAAAGCTGGGAGCCTTCTGGAAGTACCGCGTCGGGGACTACCGTGTGATCGCCAACATCGACGACCAGGCCGTGCGCATCCTGGTCGTGCGCGTGGGCAACCGCCGCGCGGTCTACAGGTAGCGGGTGCCCGGCGTCACGACCGCGAGCCGCGGCGGCGGCGGTGCAGTTAGCGCCGAGCCAGGTCGGCGTCGCTGGCCGCATAGGCATCGCGCAGCGCGCGGTTGACGCTGGTGTGCAGGGTCTTGGGGAGGTGGTCGAGGACCTTGCGGCGCTTGTGCTCCTGGCAGCGCTGGTCGAGGGCTGCGGCGCCGAAGGTCTGCGTGATGGCGCGGCGCAGCGCCTTGCCGCCGTCGATCACCGGCACCGGCTGAGCGCCGCACGGCTGGACGCGCCGGCGTGGCTCAGAATCAAGCTTCCAGAACCGTGCGGCCCGACTTCGGTGCCTCTGCTGGCATGTGCGTGCGCAGCGACGCGGCGGCGTGCTGCTGCAGCTTGACCGCGTACATGCGGGCATCAGCGCACGCCAGCAAGTCGGTCAGCTCCTGCGCGTCTTCGGGATAGCTGGCGCTGCCCAGCGCCATGCCGATCGTGCATGCCGTGTCCCCGATGCGAAACGGCTCCTGCAGCAGATCGGTCAGTCTGTTCGCGACAGCGGCCACGTCGTCCCGCCAGTGGACGCCCAGGTCCTGCAACACGAGCGCAAATTCATCCCCGCCGATCCGCGACAGCCGCTCGTGGGCGCGCAGCGTGCTGTTTAGGCGGTGCGCGAACTGGCGCAGTAGTTGATCGCCGTACGCATGGCCGTGGCGATCGTTGAGCGCCTTGAATCCGTTCAGGTCGATGTAGAAGACGACGACGACCATACCGTGCCGGCGCGCGCGCGCCAGCGCGGCGCTGCAGTGCGCGTCCAGCCCCGCGCGGTTGGGCAATCCGGTCAGCGGGTCGGTGAGGCTGCGCTGCACCGCCATGAAGCGGATCCGTACCTTGTCGCGCAGCAGTCGTTCCATGCGCCCGGAAACCGTCGCCATGTACGCGATGTAGACCGGGATCAACCAGCCTGCGGTGTGCGCGATCCGCGCCTGCTCGGCGAGCAGGCGCGGAACCAGCGGCACGATGATCGGCAGCATGTACAGCAGTGCCGCGACCGGAACCGGCGACAGCGCGCCCATCGCGGCGCTGGCGACACCGACCAGCAGCGCGGTCAGGAACATCTGGAACGGCACGGACGTGGCGAAGAACCACACTGGAAGCGGAGTCCAGCTCAACCCGGCCAGAGTGGCCGAAACGTACAACGCGCGCAGGCAGGCCCGCGGCTTGGTCTGCAGGCGCGCGGGGTGCCTGGCCCAGGCCCATATCGCGAGCCGGATCGCGTACAGCGGAAGCACGCATGCGACCCACCAGGCGATCGCGCGCCACGCGAAGTAGGTGTGCAGCAGCCAGGCTGTGGCGGCCATCGAGATCGCCGTGGTCAAGATGGCTGCGGGAGTAGCCTGCAACATCTGCTCGGCTTTTTCGCGCGCGACCGCGTCGGCCAGCAGACTGGCGGTCAGCTGCTCCTGCGAAGCGGAATTCAGCGCGCCTGCGCCCGGCGCTCTCATCGCATCGCGTCGTGGAGCGACGCGCAACACGGTGCGCGCAGCCGGCACGCGTCGCACCGGCCCGAGCATGGCTGTGGCGAAGCGCCGACCTGGACTTCGAGGCAACCGAAGGTCGTGAGCTGCAGCATGGTGCGCCTCAGACAACGTGCGAACAGATCGGTCAGCCAACCGATCCACCGGGAACCGACGCAGCGGGGGCGCACGCAGCGACAGCACCGGACTGCCTTGGGCTCGCGACCAAAACCAAGATGCCTGCGAGCTGGCTAAATTGTTGCTAGGGAAACACTGATCAATTCCGCGCGACCGGCGTTGAGCGCTGGCCGAGCGGAGGGTGAACTGGAACAATGGTCCTGAGCGCCGGAGGGCGCAAGGAACGACGATGCAGACCAGCTTTTCCGAATACGAGTACGCGAGCAAGAAGCGGCAGACGCGGCGTGACCGCTTCCTCGCCGAGATCGAGGCGATGACGCCATGGGGCGAGTTGGTTGCTGCGATCGAGCGGCACTACCCCAAGGGTGGCGGCCGTGGCCGCCCGCCGATCGGACTGGAGCGCATGCTGCGCATGTACATCGCGCAGAACTGCTTCGGGCTGTCGGACGAGGGGATCGAGGATGCGATCTACGACAGCCAGGCGATCCGTCGCTTCGTGGGCATCGACCTGGGGCGCGAGACGGCGCCGGACGCGACGACGCTGCTCAAGTTTCGGCGCCTGCTCGAAGACAAGCAG
>JAJZEC010000006.1 GCA_021805825.1 Pseudomonadota bacterium | reverse complement strand
CAGCGCGGCGGCCCAGGCCGAGGCGCCGCTGCCCCTGGAGGCCCCGCAGACCTTCGTGCAGACCGGCGCCTTCACCATCGAAGGCAATGCCCGCCTGGAGGCCGCGCGCCTGCGTCGCGCAGGCATCGGCCCGGTGGAGGTGGTACCGGGATTCGTGCGTGGCCAGACCTGGTACAAGGTGCAGATCGGTCCACTGCCCGGCGAGGGCAACGACCCGACGCTGCGCCAGCAGCTGGCTGGCCTGGGCCTGCGCAACTACACCTTCGTGGAACAATGAACGCACCGCAGTGAACGCACCGCAGTGAACGCACATCAGCCCCCGCGGTGCAGGCAGTGACGCAGGAACGTGGCGCGTGCCGTGCCCCGCAAGCCCTGCCAGCCGGCGCGCGTCTGGCAGTCGCGCATGCGGTACTGCTGCCTGCCGGGATGGCGCTTCGGCCCGGCGCGCGCGCCGTACAACGGTCCCCGGCAGGCCGCGCCTTCGCGCTGCAGCTGCGCAGCCTGCTGCGGTGGCGGATGCTCGCACTGCGGCCGCGGTCGCACCGGGTAGCTGGCGGCCGCGGACGCACCGGCTGGAGGCCCGGCCAGACAGATGACGAGCAGCCACGGACGACAAGCAAGCGGCACCTGGAACAAGGGCGGACTCCTGCAACCCTGCCGGGCCCGCGCCCAGCCATGCCACGCACACGGGCTGCATCTTAGAATCGCGGGTTTTCCCCTGCCTGCCGCCGGGATCCCGCGCGTCGGAAGCCCCGGGCAGGCGCGACCGAAGCCACCCTGGCGACCGAAGCCACCATGCGCGATTTCCTCCAGAGGCTGAACGACACCCTGGCAGCGGCCGCAGCGCAACTGCTGCCGCCGGGCCAGGGCCTGGATACCGGCGAGTTCCTCGAGCGACCGAAGACCGCCGGCCATGGGGATTTCAGCTGCACCCTGGCGCTGCAACTGGCGCGGCGCGTGGGGCGACCGCCACGCGCCATCGCCCAGTGCCTGCTCGACGCGGTGCGCGCCGACCGCGCGCTGGACGGGCAGCTGCAGGCGGTGGAAATCGCCGGGCCCGGTTTCCTGAACTTCAGCCTCGCGCCCGCGCTGAAGCAGCAGGTGGTCGCCCGCGTGCTCGCCGAAGGTACCCGCTACGGCTGCGTCAACGAGACGACGCCACGGCGCGTGCTGGTCGAGTTCGTCTCCGCGAACCCCACCGGGCCGCTGCACGTCGGGCATGGCCGCCAGGGCGCGCTGGGCGACAGTCTGGCCGCGCTGCTGGCCTGCCAGGGCTGGGCGGTGAGCCGGGAGTTCTACTACAACGACGCCGGGGTGCAGATCGGCAATCTCGCGCTGTCGGTGCAGGCGCGCGCGCGCGGCCTGGAACCCGGGCTGCCGGGTTGGCCGGACAACGCCTACAACGGCCGCTATATCGCCGATATCGCGCGCGACTACCTCGCCGGCGCCGAAGTGCGCGCCGCCGACGGCCAGGCCGTGCGCGCATGCGGCGATGTCGAGGATCTGGAAGCCATCCGTTCCTTTGCCGTGGCCTACCTGCGACGCGAGCAGGATCTCGACCTGAAGGCATTCGGAGTCGCCTTCGACCACTATTACCTCGAGTCCAGCCTGTACCGCGACGGGCGGGTTCAACAGGCGGTGCACGCGCTGGTCACCGCCGGGCACACCTACGAAGCCGATGGTGCGCTGTGGCTGCGCAGCACCAGCTTCGGCGACGACAAGGATCGGGTGATGCGCAAATCCGACGGCAGCTACACCTACTTCGTCCCCGACGTGGCCTACCACCTGGCGAAGTGGGAACGCGGCTTCCACGAGGCCATCAACGTCCAGGGCTCGGATCACCATGGAACCATCGCCCGTGTGCGCGCCGGCCTGCGCGGCGCCAACCCGTCGATTCCCGAGGACTACCCGCGCTACATGCTGCACAAGATGGTCACCGTGATGCGCGGCGGCCAGGAAGTGAAGATCTCCAAGCGCGCGGGCAGCTATGTCACGCTGCGCGACCTCATCGAGTGGTCGGGCGGGGTGCGCGAGGACCAGGGCGACGAAGAACGCGCCGCGGCGCTGCAGCGTGGGCGCGATGCGGTGCGCTTCTTCCTGGTCTCGCGCAAGGCCGACACCGAATTCGTGTTCGACGTCGATCTCGCTCTGGCGCGGAGCGACGACAACCCCGTGTACTACGTGCAATACGCCCACGCCCGCATCTGCTCGGTACTCGCGCAGTGGATCGAGCGCGACGGTGCCGACCCGCGCGACCTGGAGGGCTGCGACCTGTCGCCGCTGAAGCAGCCGCGTGAACTCGAGTTGATGATGCTGCTGGCCCGCTACCCGGACATGCTGCGCCAGGCGGCTGCCGACCTCAGCCCGCACGACGTCGCCTTCTACCTGCGGGAGCTGGCCGCCGCGGTGCACGCCTACTACAACGCCGAACGCGTGCTGGTCGACGACCCCGCGCTGAAGGCCGCGCGGCTGGCACTGCTGCTGGCGGCACGCCAGGTGTTGCACAATGCCCTGTGCGTGCTGGGGGTCAGCAGCCCGCAACGCATGTGAGGGCGCCGACCGCGCCCGCCCGCCTGCCGCATCCTTTTTTCCGGAGCACCATGCCCACCACCCGCCGAGCCCTCCTGCCCCCGCCCGTCGCGCAACGCGGCGGTACCCTGCTCGGGCTGATCATCGGCCTGGTGCTGGGCCTGGGAATCGCCCTCGCCGCGGCAACCTACATGAACCGCGCCGCGCTGCCCTTCATGAACCGCTACCAGCAGCGTCCGGTCAGCGCCGCCTCGGAGGCGGCGAACTGGAAGCCCAATTCCGGAATCAGCGGAGGCGCGACACCGCCGGCGGCCGTGACCGGAGGCAACCAGCCCGGCCAGGTGGCCAGCGCGCCGCTGTCGGCGCGGGCCATCGCCGCGCTGGGCCAGCCGGCCAGCGGCGTGCTCGGAGCGCAGGGCGCGCAGGCCGGAGGCGTGGCGCCGACCCTGCCGCCGGCCGTGGGATCCAGCCCGGCCCCGGCGACCGCAGGCTTGGTGCAATACATTCTGCAGATCGGGGCCTACAGCCATCGGGCCGATGCGGAGTCGCAGCGCGCGAAGGTCGCGCTGGCCGGTCTCGAAGCCCATCTCGACGAACGCGTCATCGGCGGGCGCACGTTGTGGCGCGTGCGCGTGGGCCCATACCTCAATCCGCAGCAGGCCGATGCCGCCCAGAAGGCGCTGAACCAGCATGGCATCGGCTCCGCGCTGGTACGCCTCGGCTCCTGAGGCCGCAGTCTCGGCCACGGTCTCAAGGTTTCATTCCCTCGTTTCGCGAAAGGAAGCAAGATGATGCGCTGGATATCTCGATTCGCCGCCATGGCCTTGCTGAGCGTGGCGCTCGGCGCCCATGCCGCGCCGCTGCAACTGGTCGAAGGCCAGGGCTATCAGCGCCTGGCGGTACCGCAGCCGGTGAGTCCTCAGGGCAAGATCGTGGTCACCGAATTCTTCTGGTACAACTGCCCGCACTGCGCGGCGATGGAGCCGCTGCTCGAGGCGTGGGAGAAGAAGCTGCCGGCCGACGTCGTCGTCGAACGGGTTCCGGTGGCCTTCGCACCCCAGTTCGTCGACCAGCAGAAGTTCTACTACGCGCTGAAGGCGCTGGGCAAGGCGCAGCAACTGCAAGGCGCGGTCTTCAACGCCATCCACCAGCAGCACATCACGCTGATGACCGGGAAACAGATGGCCAACTGGGTCTCCAGCCACGGCGTGTCCAAGCAGGCCTTCCTGGCCGCCTTCAACTCCTTCGGGGTGCAGATGGACGCCAAGCGGGCCACGCAGATGGTGACCGACTACCAGATCAGCGGCGTGCCCACGCTGGCCGTGCAGGGCACCTACCTGCTGTCGGCCTCGATGCCGCAGACGCCAAGCAATCCCCAGGTGCTGCAGGCCGTGAGCTCGCTGATCGACCAGGTGCGCCCGACCCTGAAGCATTGACGCCCGCGGCCCTCGGCCGCTGCTGCAGCGAAGCCCGCCTCCGGCGGGCTTTGTTGTCGGCGCGCACCGCGCCACGCCTACAATGCGCACCATGAAAGCAAAGTTCATGCCCATGGCGGGCGCAGCGCGTCGGCTGCGTGCTGCGGTGCGGCTGCTGGCGACCACGCTGGTGGTCGGGCTGCCGGCCGTCCTGCCCTGCGCGGGAGCCGTGCAGGCCGATCGCAGCCAGCCGCTGCTGGTCGATGCCGGAGCCATGCACTACGACGATGCCGCGCAGGCCACGGTGTTCACCGGCGGGGTGGTGATGACCAAGGGCACGCTGGTGCTGCGGGCCGCGAAGGTCGAGGTGCACCAGCGCGCCGACGGCTACGACGACGCCACGGCCTTCGGCAGCGCGCGCAAGCCGGCGACCTTCAACCAGACGCTCGATGCCCCCGCCGGGCAGCCGCGACCGACCGTGCACGGCAGCGCGCTGCAACTGCACTACGACGGGCACAGCGACCTGATCACGCTGACCGGACAGGCCCTGCTCGAGCGCTCCGTCGACGGCAGGCTGACCGACCGCGCGCAAGGCGCGGTGATCACCTACGACGATCTGCGCGACGTGTTCACGGTGCGCGCAGGCCAGGCAGGTGCCAATCCGTCCAACCCCGAGGGACGCGTGCGGGTCATGCTGTCCCCACGCGCTCCACTGTCCGCCGCGTCGGCTGCCTCGGCCCCGCCGCTGCGGCTGCGCAACGCCCCGGCCGCGCGCCAGCCGTGATGGACTCCAGCCAGGACACCAGCCAGCCGGTCGCCGCGGCGGGCGCGGCCTCCGGCCACCCGGGGCTGCTCAGCGTGCAGCGACTGCAGAAGCGCTATGGCGGGCGCACCGTGGTGCGCGACGTGAGCTTCGAGGTGCGCAGCGGCGAAGTGGTCGGGCTGCTGGGACCGAACGGCGCGGGCAAGACCACCTCCTTCTACATGATCGTCGGCCTCGTGCGCGCCGACGCCGGTGCGATCCACCTCGATCAACGCGACATCACCCAGCTGCCGATGTACCGTCGCGCCCGCCTCGGGCTGTCCTACCTGCCCCAGGAAGCCTCGATCTTCCGCGGCCTGACAGCCGCCGAGAACGTGCGCGCGGTGCTCGAACTGCAGCACGACGAAGGGGGCCAGGCCCTCAGCCGGCAGAGCATCGAGCAGCGCCTGGGCCAGCTGCTGCGGGAATTGCACGTGGAACACCTGGCCGACACCCCGGCGCCGGCGCTGTCGGGTGGGGAGCGACGGCGGGTGGAAATCGCTCGTGCGCTGGCGACCAATCCGCAGTTCATTCTGCTGGACGAACCTTTTGCCGGGGTTGACCCGATCGCGGTGATCGAAATCCAGCGCATCGTCCAGTTCCTCAAGTCGCGCGGAATCGGTGTGCTGATCACCGACCACAATGTGCGCGAGACCCTGGGTATCTGCGACCACGCCTGCATCATCAGCGAAGGCAGCGTGCTGGCCGTCGGTCGCCCACAGGAGATCGTCGAGGATCCAGCGGTACGCAAGGTCTACCTGGGGGAGAGCTTCAGGCTCTGAGACCATGGTGATGAAGCAGTCGTTGAACCTGCGCCTGTCCCAGCACCTGGCGCTGACCCCCCAGCTGCAGCAGTCGATTCGCCTGCTGCAGCTGTCCACCGTGGAACTGCAGCAGGAAGTCGAGCAGATGCTCGAACTGAACCCCTTCCTCGAAGCCGACGACGACTCGGCTGCGGCGGACGCGGGCCCGACCGACGCCGGGCCGCCCGAGGCGGAGCGGGCAGACGCGGCGCCGATCGATGCCCCAGCCGCCGATGCGGCTTCCGGCTCGCCCGCCGGCTCCGCCGAGCCGCCGCCGGCGGCGGCCACCGACGCGGCAGGCGGCGATTTCGACGCCGGGGGCGAGACGCAGTCGGAAATGCGCCTGGATGCCGAGGACTGGCGCGATGGCGCGCAACGCGCCGACCCCACGGAGTCGGACAGTCCGGGCGAGCCCGGTGAATGGAACGAAGCCTCGGCAGCGAACTGGCAGGGCACCGGGGAGGGCGACGAGGAGTTCGACCCCCTGGGGCTGGCGCACAGCGTGCAGGATCTGCGCGCGCACCTGCGCGCCCAGCTGGCCGGTTGCAGCCTGACGCCGCAGGATCGCGCGGCGGCCGAGGCCATCATCGACTCCCTGGACGACGACGGCTACCTGCCCGAGAGCCCGGAGCAACTCGCCGCCGAGCTCTCGCCCCACAGCCCGCCGGAGGAACTCGAGGCTCTGTGCGAGGCGCTGCGCGTGGGCCTGCGCCTGGTGCAGAGCTTCGACCCGGCGGGCGTCGGGGCGGCCAACCTGGCCGAGTGCATGCGCATGCAGCTGCTGCGCATGCCGTCCGACGCGACCAGCCAGCTGGCGCTGCAACTGTGCGCGCCCGAGCATCTGGATCTGCTGTCCCGGCGCGACTGGAAGCGCCTCGGGCGCGCGCTGCGCGTCGAGGAGGATCAGCTGCGCTGCGCGCAGCAACTGGTGGCCCGCCTCGATCCGCGCCCCGGCGCGCGCTTCACCGCGCAGGCGGCGCACAGCGTGGTGCCGGACGTCATCGCCCAGCGCATGGGAACGCGTTGGCGCGCGGTGCTCAACCCGGAGGTGCTGCCGCGCCTGCGCATCCACTCCCTCTACGCCGAGCTGCTGCGGCGCGCGCGCGACAGCGGCGGGCTGTCGGGCCAGTTGCAGGAGGCGCGCTGGTTCGTGCGCAACGTGCAGCAACGCTTCGAGACCATCGAGCGTGTCGCGCAGGCCGTGGCCGAGCGCCAGCAGGCCTTCTTCAGCGATGGGGAACTGGGCATGCGCCCGCTCGTGCTGCGCGAAATCGCCGACGAGCTGGGGCTGCACGAATCGACGATTTCCCGGGTCACGACGCAGAAGTACATGCTCACTCCGCACGGAACCTTCGAGCTCAAGTATTTCTTCGGCTCAGGCCTGGCCACCGACAGCGGAGCGAGCGCGTCCAGCACCGCGGTGCGGGCGCTGATCCGCAGCATGGTGCAGCAGGAGGATGCGGCACGGCCGCTGTCCGACGGGGAAATCGCCGAACGCCTGGCGGAGCAGGGCATTTCGGTCGCGCGACGTACCGTGGCCAAGTACCGCGAGGCCCTGCGCATCCCCCCGACCGCGCAGCGCAAGGCGATCTGAGGCCGGCGCGGATTCAGTCGCCGGTGGTGCCGCGGATGCGCCGTACCAGCGCGGTGGTCGAGCGGCCGCCGACCAGGGGCAGTGCCCGGGCGTCGCCGCCCCAGGATCGCACGAGTTCGGCCTCGGGCAGCGCGTCGACGTCGTAGTCCCCGCCCTTGACATACAGATCGGGCCGCAGCTGTTGCAACAAGTGCAACGGGGTACTTTCGTCGAACAGCACCACGAGGTCGACGCTCTGCAGCGCCGCCAGCATCAGCGCGCGATCGTATTCGGGGTTGATCGGGCGATCCGGCCCCTTGCCGAGGCTGCGCGCCGAGGCGTCGGAGTTGACACCGACGACCAGCGCGGCGCCCAGGGCGCGCGCCTGCGCCAGATAGGTGACATGGCCGCGATGCAGGATGTCGAACACCCCATTGGTGAACACCAGCGGACGCGGCAGCGCAAGCAGCGCGGCGCCGACCTGCTGCGGCGCGCAGATCTTGCGCAGGAAATCCGGCGCGGCCAGGGTTTCGTCGGCCCGTTGCATGGCAGGCATTGTCGCAGAGCGCCGGGCGCCGGCAACGCGCCGGCAAGCCACTAGAATTCGCCTCGCCCGTAGGCCTTGCAAGGCCACCCCCTGCCTTTCGGCTCGCGCCAGCCAGCCCCGCCAACCATGAGCACCACGACGCCCCCCGCCGGAGCCGACGACAGCCTGATCCGCAAGACCGAACTCATCATCAGCGGCGTGCTGCGCGTCGGGGTGCTGCTCAGCGTAGCCATCATCCTCGCCGGAGTCGTCTACGGCTACCTGCTGCCGCTGTTCGGCCACAGCGCGGGCTCGACCTTTCCCGATACCGTGTCGGGGGTGAGCGCCGGCCTGCTGGCGGGACGCCCGATGGCCATCATCAGCGCCGGCCTGCTCCTGCTGGTGGCCACCCCGGTGCTGCGGGTCGCGGTGTCCATCGTCGCCTTCGCCATCGAGAAGGATCGCGCCTACGTGCTGATCACCGCGCTGGTGCTGGCGATCCTGCTGACCAGCATTTTCGGCATCGGCACGCATGTCGCCAGGCCGTCGTCGACGAGCATGCCCAACGGCACCGTGGCGGACTTCCTCTTCATCGCGCTGAGCAGCATGTTCGCCGGCTTCGTGGGCGCGCTGGCCGGACTGGGTGGCGGCGTGTTCATCGTGCCGATCCTCACACTCGTCTTCCGCGTACCCTTCGCCAGCGCGATCGGCGCCTCCATCGTGTCGGTGATCGCCACCTCCTCAGGCGCCGCGGCAGCCTATGTGCGCGACCGCATGACCAACCTGCGCGTGGGTATGTTCCTCGAGATCGCCACGACGATCGGTGCGATCTGCGGCGCACTGGTGTCGTCGATGCTCAACGACACGGTGCTGTTCGTCGTGTTCGGCATCATCCTGCTGGTGTCCGGCGCCCCGCTGGTACTGCGCCTGGGCGAGGAGTTGCCACGGGGCGTGCAGAACCACCCCTGGGCCGTGCGACTGAGGTTGCCGGGCGTCTACGCCGACCGCCGCACCAGGAGCGACGTGCCCTACAACGTCGCCCACGTACCGGCCGGCTTCGGCATGATGTACGTGGCCGGGCTGGTCTCCGGCCTGCTCGGGATCGGCAGCGGAACCTTCAAGGTCCTGGCCATGGACACCGCGATGCGCCTGCCGATGAAGGTCTCGACGACGACGAGCAATTTCATGATCGGGGTGACGGCAGCGGCATCCGCCGGCATCTTCTTCCACCGCGGCGACATCGACCCGATGATCGCCGCCCCGGTGGCGCTGGGGGTGCTGGCCGGATCCATGCTCGGCGCCAAGACGCTGATGCACCTGTCCAATGTGCACCTGAAGAAGATCTTCGTGCCCATGATCGGCTTGGTGGCGTGCAGCATGCTGGCGCGCGGCCTGGGTTGGCTGTGACCCGCCTGGCCGCCCGCGCCTGAGAACCGGCCACCGGCCCTGCGTCTGCCGCCAGCGCGCCCAGGCTGACGGCAGCCTGGGGACATGAAGGGGATTGTGCGAAGTAGAGGCATAAAAACCTGCATATCGACGCCGTTTGGCGACCGATGACGGAAGCCGAATCCCGCCAGGCAGGGCCGCCACCGATCCGCTTGATTTTGCCCGTCGGCGGGCGCACACTGGCATCGCCGGGGGCGCGAGGGCCGCGAAGCGCCGTCCCTACCCAGCGCGCAGCGGGGCAGCGCGCAACCCGGCTGGGCCCTCTGGCGACGGAACACGCCGCCGGGGGCACCCGACCCTGCAACCCCAGTTCGTTCGAATCAGGAGGGATTCATGAACCTGACCATCAGCGGCCACCATATGGAGGTCACCCCGGCGCTTCGCAGCTACGTCGAATCCAAGCTGCACCGCGTGACCCGGCACTCCGACCAGCTGATCAGCGTCAACGTACTGCTGTCGGTGGAAAAACAGAAGGAAAAGGAACGCCGCCAGCGAGCCGAATGCAACCTCCAATTGAAAGGGCGCAATATCTTCGCCGAGAGCCAGGACGAGGATCTGTACGCGGCCATCGACGAACTGGTCGACAAGATCGACCGCCAGGTCGTCGAGCACAAGAACCGCACCCGCGGACATCAGGCGGTCGCGGGCAAGCACCTGGCCGCGTCCTGAGCCCTCGCGCGCGCGGCGGGCGCGCGGCACGCCCTGCGCCCGCCTCCGCAACGCTCGACAGGGTTTCTCCAGGCTTCGCATCAGACGATACACTCAGCCATTGCCACGACCGCAGGCCCGTTCACGGATCTGCATGCCGCGGCCGGACCGGCCGCCCCGAACGCCCCCGATGGAGGCACGCGCGGGCCCTGGAGCCCCTCCAACATCCGCATGATCCCGATGCCATGAATCCCCTGGCCCAGATCCTGCCGCTGGCTCACGTTCAGGTGAACGTCGAGGCCAGCAGCAAAAAGCGCGCCTTCGAGTTCGCGGGCCTGCTGTTCGAGAACCACCTCGGGCTGGCACGCTCCGTGGTCACCGACAACCTCTTCGCCCGTGAACGCATGGGCTCGACCGGGCTCGGCCAGGGGGTGGCGATTCCCCACGGGCGCATCAAGGGCCTGCGCCAGCCCAGCGCGGCCCTGGTGCGCCTGGCTTCGCCGGTTCCGTTCGAGGCACCGGACAACCAGGCCGTGCAGCTGCTGGTGTTCCTGCTGGTGCCCGAGGCGGCCTCGGGCAAGCACCTCGAGCTGCTTTCGGTGGTCGCCGAGATGCTCTCCGACGACGCGTTCCGCAAGCGCCTGCTCGAGGCGCCGGACGCGTCCGCGCTGCACCATCTGGTGCACGAGTGGACGACCCTGCAGCACGCAGCCTGAGGGCCGTGGCGGCAAGGCAGGATCCCAGGCACCCGCAGCGTTGAAAGCCACCACCCTACCCGCCGATCGGCTGTTCGAAGCCAATGCGGCCTTGCTGAAATGGCGCTGGGTCGCCGGGCAGAGCCATCCCGAGCGGCATTTCGACGACGCCGCGGTGCAGGGCGCCACTTCAGGAGCCGACCTCGTCGGCTACCTGAATTACATCCATCCGTACCGGGTGCAGATCCTCGGCTGGCGGGAAGTGCACTACCTGCTGCATGACGACGAGGCCGACAGCGGCCGCCGCGTTCGCCGGGTCGTCGGACTCGGCCCGCCGGCGCTGGTCATCGCGGACGGCCAGGATCCGCCGCCGGCGTTGCTGCAGACCTGCGACGACGCAGGCATTCCGGTGTTCGTCACCGACGAGCCGGCGGCCTTTGTCATCGATGTCCTGCGCGCCTACCTGTCCAAGCTGTTCGCCAACCGCACCACCCTGCATGGGGTGTTCATGGACATCTTCGGACTGGGGGTGCTGATCACCGGCGAATCGGGCCTGGGCAAGAGCGAGCTCGGGCTGGAGCTGATCTCCCGCGGCCACGGCCTGGTGGCCGACGACTGCGTCGAACTGTCGCGCGTTTCGCAGACCACCATCGAGGGCCATTGCCCTCCGCTGCTGCAGAACCTGCTGGAGGTGCGGGGAATCGGAATCCTCGACATCCGCACCATCTTCGGCGAGACCGCGGTACGCCGCAAGATGCGCCTGCGCCTGATCGTGCACCTGGTGCGGCGCGACACCCAGGATTCCGACTTCGAGCGCCTGCCCACCGGCAATGTGCGTCAGGACGTTCTGGGGGTGGCCATCCGCAAGGTGCTGATTCCGGTCGAAGCCGGGCGCAACCTGGCGGTGCTGGTGGAGGCCGCGGTGCGCAACAGCATCCTGCAGCTGCGGGGCATCGACACCTTCAAGGAGTTCCAGGAGCGCCAGCGCCAGGCGATGCTCGACAGCAGCGAGGACTGAGAGGCGGCTTCGGCTGAGAGGCGGCTTCGGCTCAGCACCGGCCGAGCCCGGCTCAAGAGGCCGCGGAGGAGTCCGGCCGCGGACGGTGGGGGCAGTCGGCGCGGCTGCAGTTGGCGTACAGGGCCAGCGAATGATCCTGCAATGCGAAACCGCGCTCGGCGGCGATGTTGCGCTGGCGGCGCTCGATCTCGGCGTCCACGAATTCCTCCACCCGCCCGCAGTCCAGGCACAGCAGATGGTCGTGGTGCTTGCCCTCGTTGATTTCGAACATCGCCTTGCCGGACTCGAAATGCGTGCGCGACAGGATCCCGGCCTGCTCGAACTGGGTCAGCACCCGGTACACCGTGGCCAGGCCGATGTCGCGCGCATTCTCGTGCAGCAGCTCGCGGTAGACGTCCTCGGCGGTCATGTGGCGCATCGCGCCCTTCTGGAAGATTTCCAGGATCCGCAACCGCGGCTGGGTGACCTTCAACCCCGTGCTGCGCAAGCCTCTGGCGTTCGAAAGGGTCATGGAGTCGGGCGATGTTTAGAATCCGGATGATAGTTCAGCTCATTCCTGCCGCCCAAGTCCGTCCGCATGGCCGTCCGGCCCGGCACAGTCCCGGTTCGCACCCGGGACTGACCCCCGGCTCGCGGCCGATCCGCACCCCGATTTCGAGCACCATCCTCCATGCCCCTGTCGTCCTTGTTGGCTCACCGCCCCGCGCGCCTGGCGCTGGGCAGCATGCTGGGTCTGCTCAGCCTGCTCGCCCTGGGGGCGTGCAGCACCCAGACCCAGCAGCAGGACCTGACGAACCTGTTCAAGCCCTATCGGATCGACGTCATCCAGGGCAATTTCGTATCGCGGGAGATGGCGGCCGAGCTGCACCCCGGGATGAGCAAGTCCCAGGTTCGCAACATCCTGGGCACACCGTTGCTGCAGGACGTGTTCCACGCCAATCGCTGGGAATATGTATTCAGCCTGCGCCAGGGCTACCAGCCGCCCATCGTCCGCCGCTTCACCGTCGTGTTCGACAAGCAGGGGCGCCTGCTGCGCACCCAGGGCGACCCGCTGCCCTCGGAGGATCAGTTCGTCGCGCAGATCAACACCCTGCACGCAGGCAGCAGCAAGGCGCCGCGGCTGACGCAGGCGCAGCTGCAGGCGCAGATCGCCGCGGCGCGCAAGAAGCTGCAGCAGCAGCCGGCCCGGGCGGCATCGCAAGCCGGGCCGCTGACCGTCGTCGCCCCGGCGACGGAGATCGACAAGCTGCGCGCGCAGGCCGAGCAGGACAACCAGCAGCTGCTGCAGCCGCCGGCATCCGCGCCGTCGATCTCCCTGCTGCCGCCGGCGCCCGCGCCATGAGCCGCCAGCCGCCAAGCCCCCCGTACCGCATCGCGGTTGCCGGAAGCAGCGGGCGCATGGGGCGCATGCTCATCGAAGCCATCATGGCCGCGCCCGATTGCCTCCTGTGCGGCGCGCTCGACCGCGCCGACTCCGCGCTGCTCGGCCAGGATGCCGGTGCGCCACTCGGCCTGCATACGGGCGTGGAGGTGCTCGCCGACCTGCACCAGGGCTTGCGCGACGCCGACTTCCTGATCGACTTCACCCGCCCCGAGGCGACGCTGCAGCATCTGCAGGCCTGCGCGTCGGCCGGCGTGGCCATGGTCGTGGGCACCACCGGCTTCGACGCCGCCGCGCGGCAGCGCATCGAGGCCGCGGCCGAGCATATCCCGCTGGTGCTGTCGCCCAACATGAGCGTGGGGGTCAACGTGGTGCTCAAGCTGCTCGAACAGGCTGCGCGCGCGCTGGCACAGGGCTTCGACATCGAGGTCATCGAAGCCCACCATCGCCACAAGGTCGATGCGCCATCGGGAACCGCCCTGAAGATGGGCGAGGTGGTCGCGCGGGCCGCCGGGCGCGACTGGCCCGGCGATGCGGTGTGGGCGCGCCACGGTCATACCGGAGAACGCGCGGCGCGGTCGATCGGCTTTTCCGTGGTGCGCGGCGGGGACATCGTCGGCGACCACACGGTGCTGTTCGCCGGCACCGGGGAGCGAGTGGAAATCACCCACAAGTCGAGCAGCCGCGCGACCTACGCCGAGGGAAGCCTGCGCGCGGTGCGCTTCCTCGCCACGCGCAGCAGCGGCCTCTACGACATGCACGACGTCCTCGAACTGCGGCAGCCCTGAGTCCGCGCCGCGTGCCCGGAACCTTCGCGCGGCATCCGGGAAGCGCACCAAGCCGGGGCATCCACGCCCCGGAATGCACCACGACGATGCATCGCCCCACGATGGTGCGCTGTGCCGCGCCGCGCACCGTCGCGGAGCGCGGGCGCACCAAGGCGGAGAGTTCGGGCATGATTCCTGCTTCCGCGTGGTGCCCGCCTTTCCAACCTGGTGCACCTTTCCGCACGGAGTTCCCTGTCCATGCAAGCCCTGCAAACCGGCAGCAACGTACTGTTCCTGCTTCTGGGCGCCATCCTGGTGCTGTTCATGCACGCCGGATTCGCCTTCCTCGAACTCGGCACCGTCCGCCGCAAGAACCAGGTCAACGCCCTGGTGAAGATCCTCACCGACTTCTCGGTGGCCACGCTGGCGTACTACTTCGTCGGCTACACGATCGCCTATGGCGTGAGCTTCCTGTCCCCGGCAGCCACCCTCAACCTGGACGACGGGCTGGCGCTGACGCGCTTCTTCTTCCTGCTCACCTTCGCAGCGGCGGTTCCGGCCATCATCTCGGGGGGCATCGCCGAGCGCGCGCGGTTCTATCCCCAACTGCTGGCCACCGCCCTCATCGTGGGGCTGGTGTACCCGCTGTTCGAAGGCGCGATGTGGGGAGATCGCTTCGGCGTGCAGGCATGGATGCGCTCGGTGTTCGGCGTTCCCTTCCACGACTTCGCGGGGTCGATCGTGGTGCATGCCATGGGTGGCTGGCTGGCGCTGCCGGCGGTGCTGCTGCTGGGCGCGCGCAATGGGCGCTACCGCGACGGCCGGGTCAACCCGCACCCGCCGTCGAGCATCCCCTTCCTGGCGCTGGGTTCGTGGATCCTGGTCGTCGGCTGGTTCGGGTTCAACGTGATGAGCGCGCAAAGCGTGACCAGGATCTCCGGGCTGGTGGCGGTCAATTCCCTGCTGGCGATGGTGGGCGGCACCCTCGCGGCGCTGGTCGCCGGGCGCAATGACCCGGGCTTTGTCTACAACGGCCCGCTGGCCGGGCTGGTGGCCATCTGCGCCGGCTCGGACGTCATGCACCCGATCGGAGCCCTGATCACCGGACTGGTCGCCGGCTGGTTGTTCGTGCGCATGTTCACGCTGACGCAAAACCGCCTGCGCATCGACGACGTGCTGGGCGTCTGGCCGCTGCACGGGCTGTGCGGCACCTGGGGCGGCATCGCCGCCGGCATCTTCGGCCAGACGGCTCTGGGCGGACTCGGAGGCGTCAGCCTCGGTGCGCAACTGGTGGGCACCGCGGCCGCGGTCGCCTGGGCACTGCTCGGCGGGGTCGTGGTCTATGGCCTGCTCAAGCTCAGCCTGGGCCTGCGGCTGGATGCCGAGGCCGAATTCGACGGTGCCGACCTGTCGATCCACCAGATCACCTCGACCCCGGAGCGCGAAGTCAGCTGGTGAGCCGCAGCGGCTCGGGGGCGCAGGCGCGCGACCCGCGCTTTTGCGACAATGCGCCTGCACCCAGGAATCCCCGATGAGCAGCGCCCCCACCAGCATCCACGAGTTGATGACCGACATCGGGCGGCGCGCGCGCGCCGCCTCGCGCGACATGGCGCGCGCCGAAACCGCGCGCAAGGATCGGGCGCTGCTGACGCTGGCCGCCATCCTGCGCGCGCAGCGCCAGGCGCTGCAGCAGGCCAACGGCCTCGACGTCGAGGCCGCGCGCCAGGCCGGGCAGCCGCCGGCATTCATCGATCGCCTGCTGCTCGGCGACAAGGTTCTGGAGCAGATGGCGGCGTCGTGCGAGCAGGTCGCCGCGCTGCCCGATCCCATCGGGGAAATGAGCGAGCTGCGCAGCCGGCCCAGCGGGATCACCGTCGGGCGCATGCGCGTTCCGCTCGGGGTGTTCGGGATGATCTTCGAAAGCCGCCCGAACGTCACCATCGAGGCGGCGAGTCTGGCCATCAAGTCGGGCAATGCGGTGATCCTGCGCGGGGGATCGGAAGCCATCCACAGCAATCGGGCGCTGGCCGCCTGTGTGCAGCAGGCCCTGCAGCAGGCCGCGCTGCCGGCCGATGCGGTGCAGCTGGTGCCGGTGACCGAACGCGCGGCGGTGGGCGAGCTGATCACGATGCCCCGCTACGTTGACGTGATCATCCCGCGCGGGGGCAAGGGTCTGATCGAACGCATCAGCGCCGAGGCGCGGGTGCCGGTGATCAAGCACCTGGACGGGAACTGCCACGTCTACGTCGATTCCCCGGTGGATCTGGACATGGCGGTGGCGGTCACCGACAACGCCAAAACCCAGCGCTACAGCCCGTGCAACGCCGCGGAGTCGCTGCTCGTGGCCGCCGACAGCGCCGCGGCCTTCCTGCCGCGCATCGGCGAGGTGTTCGCCGCCAAGGGCGTGGAGATGCGCTGCTGCGCCCAGAGTCTGGCGCTGCTGCGGCAGCTGCCGGCCGCTGCCGCGCTGCTGCGCGAAGCCCGTGAAGAGGACTGGATCACCGAATACCTGGCGCCGATCATCTCGATCAAGGTGGTCGCCGACCTCGAGGAAGCGATTGCCCACATCAACCGCTACGGCTCGCAGCACACCGACACGATCCTCACGACCGACCACCGCCACGCCATGCGCTTCCTGCGCGAGGTCGACTCGGCGGCGGTGATGGTCAACGCATCGACCCGCTTCAGTGACGGCTTCGAATTCGGCCTCGGCGCGGAGATCGGCATCTCCACCGACAAGTTCCACGCCCGCGGCCCGGTCGGTCTCGAAGGCCTGACCAGCCGCAAGTGGGTCGTGCTCGGCGACGGCCAGCTGCGCCACTGATGCACCAGCGGCGCGGCGCGGCGTGCCACGCCACGCCGGCCGGATGTGTACCATCTGCCGACCCGCAACCGCGCGTCCCCCGAAGCGCGGTTGCGTCGCGCGCCGGAGCGACGCGCCTGCCTTTCGCCCTGTTGCATCGCGATGCGCCAGCACCCGAGGATCCCCTGCCATGAACCCACGCGACCGCATCCGCCTGCTCGGTGCCGGCCTGGCCGGTCTGGGCGCCGCACCCGCCGCGCTGGCCCAGGGCCAGACCACAGCGCCGCTGAAGCCCATTTCCAGCCAGCCGTGGAAGGTGGTGCTGCAGATCAGCGTCGACCTGCAGCAGGCCTACGAGGGCTTGATCAACGTGCAGAACGTGCTGCAGCTCGACCCCCGGATGCAATTCGTCGTCGTCGGCTACGGCAAGGCCATCCACTTCCTGCTCAACGGCGCCAAGGCGCCGACCGGCGCCGCCTTCTCCGGGATGATCGGCGCGCTGGCCAACCAGGGCGTGCAGTTCAAGGCCTGCCTCAATACCATGCACTTCCTGAAAATCCCCACCAGCGAACTGGTGCTCGAGGCCAGCACCGTCCCCGCCGGCGTCTATGAAATCATCCGCCTCCAATCCGAAGGCTGGTACTACCTCAAGCCCTGAGCGCGCGCTGCACCTGGATCTGCTCGACGCAGCCAGCGTCGTCGGCTGCGTGCTGCGCGGGCAATCGCTGGCCAGCGTGCTGCCGGCTCTGGCAGCGCAGCAGAACTGGAGCGCGCAGCGCCGAGCCACCGCCCAGGCGCTCAGCTTCCAGACCCTGCGCGCCCTCGGGCGCGCGCGCGCGCTGCTACGTGCGCTGCAGCCGCGACGCATCAAGCCTGCGCAACTCGAGGAGTTGCTGCTGGTCGCGCTGGCGCTGCTCAGCCTTCCGGAGCCACGGCCCTACGCCGACCACACCCTGGTGTTCGAGGCCGTGCGCGCCTGCGCGTCGCAAAGCCGCATCCGGCATGCGCGCGGCCTGGTCAATGCCCTGCTGCGGCGCCTGCAGGCGCAGCGCGAGGCTCTGTTGCTGCAGGTGATGCAGGAGCCCGAGGCGCGCTACAACCACCCGCAGTGGTGGATCGATGCCTGCGCGCGGGCGTGGCCGAAGGATTGGCAGGCCATGCTCGATCTGGCCGGCCTGCCGCCGCCGATGAGCCTGCGCGTGAACCGGCGCTGGGGAACGCGCGCGTCCTATCTGGATCGGCTGCATCAGGCCGGGGTCGCGGCCGACGCCCCCGCGCAGCCGGGCCTGGAGCAGGCACTGCTGCTGCAGCGCGCGCTGCCGGTGCACGAACTTCCGCTGTTCGACGAAGGCGCCGTCAGCGTGCAGGACATCTCGGCGCAGCGCGCGGCCGGACTGCTCGACGTCCAGCCGGGCATGCGCGTGCTCGACGCCTGCGCGGCCCCCGGGGGCAAGACCGCGCATCTGCTGGAGCTGAGCGACTGCCGGCTGCTCGCGCTGGAGCGCGATGCCGAGCGCGCCGCGCGCATCGGCCCGGGCCTGGCGCGGCTGCGCCTGCCGGCGGCGCAGGTGCTCGTCGCCGACGCTGCGCAACCGGGACAGTGGTGGGATGGCGAGGCCTTCGACCGCATCCTGCTGGATGCTCCCTGCAGCGCCAGCGGCATCAGCCGGCGCCATCCGGACATCCGCTGGCTGCGCCGGCCGGACGATGTCGCGGCGCTGGCCGCCCAGCAGCGCACGCTGCTGCGGGCACTGTGGCCGCTGCTGCGCCCGGGCGGCAGGCTGCTGTATGCGACCTGCTCGATCTTCCCCGCCGAAGGTTCGGAGCGTGTGCAGGAGTTCCTGTCCGAGCACGACGATGCGGTAGCATTGCCGGCACCCGGGCAGATCCTGCCCGGCACGTCGCCCGCGCGCGACGGCTTCTTCTACGCCCTGTTCGCCAAGCTTGCCAAGGCCCCCGCATGAGTCTGTCGCAGGCCCCTGATCCCAAGCGCCGCCGCCTGCTCGCCGTCGCGGGGGCTGGCGCCGCCGCGGGCCTGCTGCCGACCTGGACACGCGCGGCGGCGGCCACCGTCTACGCCCAGCCGCCGACCCTGGATCTCGAGGCCGACGGCGTCTATGCCAGCACCTCGGTGGTGTTCGCGTTGCCGGTGGCGCTGGAAAGCGCGTTGCGACGCGGCATTCCGCTGCACTTCCTCACGCGCCTGCGGGTCACGCAAGCACGCTGGTGGTGGTTCGACAACACCCTGGGCGAAGCGAAGATGCTGACACGCCTGAGCTACGAGCCCCTGCTCGACAAATACCGGGTCTCCGCCGGGGCATTGCGCGCGGGCTTTTCCTCCCTCGACGAAGCGCTCGACCAGGTGCAGCATGTCGCGCACCTGAAGGTCGCCGATGCGCGCCAACTGCAGCGTGGCCAGGGCTATGAGGTCGGCGGCAGCTTCGAACTCGACCTCTCGCAGCTGCCCCGCCCCTTCCAGCTCAACGTCGGCTCGCAGCCCGACTGGCAACTGCGGGCCGATTTTCCCCCGGTCAGCTTCACATGGACACCCGCACCGTCAACCGCGCCACCCGCCTAGCCTCGTGGGCTGCGCTGGCGGTCGGCCTGCCGCTGGTGGTGTTCCTGGTGTTCCTGCTTGCCGTGTCGACCAAGAACACGGCGGCGGTGAACCCCTACTTCGGCATCCTGTACTGGATCAACATCGCAGTGGCCCTGCTGCTGCTGCTGCTCATCGTGGGGCTGTCGTCGCGGCTGATCTGGCGCCTGCGCAGGCGGCGCTTCGGCAGCCGCCTGCTGTTCAAGCTGGCGATGGTCTTCACCCTGGTCGGCGTGCTGCCCGGGCTGGTGATCTACGTGGTGTCCTACCAGTTCGTCGCCCGCAGCATCGAGACCTGGTTCGACGTGAAGGTCGAGCGCGCATTGAGCTCGGGGCTGAACCTGGGTCGCACCACGCTGAACGTGCTGCTTGCCGACCTCAGCGCCAAGGCCCGCAATGTCGCCGGGCAAGTGGTGGACAGCCGCGGCGAGGTTCAGCCGGTGGCGCTGGAACAGCTGCTGCAGCAGCTCAGCCTGGAGCAGGCCACGGTGTTCACCAGCAACGGCAACGTGCTGGCCAGTGCGGGCGGGAATCCCTTCGCGCTGGTGCCCGACCTGCCGGGCGCGGAGGCCATGCGACAGCTGCGCCTGATGGGCCAGCTGGCCAGCGTCGAGGGAGCCGGTGACGGGCTGCCCGGCTCCGACGACCAGCTGCGCCTGCGCGTGGTCATTTCGCTGCCTTCGCGCAGTCTGCTGCTGCCGGGGCAGCAACGCTACCTGCTGCTGGTGCAGAGCGTGCCGGGAGCCATCGCGCGCAGCGCGCTGGAGGTGCAGCGCGCCTATGCCGAGTACCAGGAACGCGCGCTGGGGCGCGACGGCCTGCGCCGCATGTACATCTCCACCCTGACGCTGACGCTGTTCCTGGCCTTGTTCGCCGCGGTGCTACTGGCCGTGCTGGTGGGCAACCAGCTGGCCAGCCCGCTGCTGCTGCTGGCCGACGGCATGCGCGCGGTCGCCGGGGGCGACCTGCGACAACGGCCCGAAGCTCGGTCGGGGGACGAACTCGGCACCCTGACGCGATCCTTCAACGCCATGACCGCGCAGCTGGCCGAAGCACGCCAGCAGGCCGAAGCCAGTCGCCGAGCCCTGGAGGCCTCGCGCGCGTACCTGCAGAGCGTGCTGGACAACCTGACCGCAGGCGTGCTGGTGCTCGGCGAAGGCCTGCGGCTGACCCTGGCCAACCCCAGCGCGACGCGGGTGCTGCGCGTGGCGCTGCAGGGCTCCATCGGGCAGCGCATCGCCGAGGTGCAGGGCCTGCACGGCTTCGCCGCCGAAATCGACAAGGCCTTCCACGAACTCGGCACCGGCAGCGGCGACCACTGGCTGCGTCAGCTCGACTACACGCCGGTGGGCAGCGACACCGCGCTGACCCTTCTGGTGCGCGGAGCGCGCCTGCTGCTGCCCGGGCAGAACGCTTCGGTGGTGGTGTTCGACGACATCAGCGAACTGATCTCCGCGCAGCGCTCACTGGCTTGGGGCGAGGTGGCCAGGCGCCTTGCGCACGAGATCAAGAACCCCCTGACCCCCATCCAGCTGTCCGCCGAGCGCCTGCAGATGAAGCTGCAGGATCGGCTGAGCGGCAACGACGGTGAAATGCTCAAGCGCGCCACAGGGACGATCGTCAACCAGGTGACAGCGATGCGTCGCATGGTCGACGAATTCCGCGACTACGCGCGCGCGCCGGTGGCGCACCTGGCGCCGATGGATCTCAACGCCTTGATCGGCGACGTGCTGAACCTGTACGCGGCACAGTCCGCCCACCTGCAGGCCGAACTCGCCCCCGGCCTTCCACGCATCGAGGGAGACGCCGCGCAGCTTCGGCAAGTGGTGCACAATCTGCTGCAGAACGCGCTCGACGCCATCGCCGGACAGCCTCAGGGGACGATCACCATCCGCACCGAGATCCTGCGGCCTTCCGCTGGCGGACCACCCAGGGTACGGCTGTCGGTCGCCGACAGCGGGCCCGGCTTCAGCGACAAGGTGCTCGCACGAGCCTTCGAGCCCTACGTGACCAGCAAGCCACGGGGAACCGGCCTCGGACTCGCGGTGGTGAAGAAGATCGCCGAGGAACACCACGCGCGCGCCGAAGTGCAGAACCTGGCGGGCACCGCCGGCACCTCAGGAGCACGCGTATCCCTTATATTTCCCGTTATGAACACCACCACCGCAGTGACCAGCGGGAGCTAGCAGGTCGTGTCGCACCGTCATGGCCTGCCCGCACGCACCCGTGCGCATCTGCCGGGCCACGCCCAGCGTCTGCGCGACGCCCGTGGCTTGCACCGCGCGGCGCAACGCGCATGCGGTCAGGTGTCCTGAGCTCAACCATCGGAAACTTCTTGGCCTATGGCTAGCATCCTTGTGGTCGACGACGAGATCGGAATCCGCGATCTGTTGTCCGAAATCCTGAACGACGAGGGTCATACGGTCGAGGCCGCCGAGAACGCTCAGCAGGCGCGCGAGATGCGCGCGCGTTTCCAGCCCGATCTGGTATTGCTCGACATCTGGATGCCCGATACCGACGGCGTCACCCTGCTCAAGGAATGGGCCGGGGCCGGGCAATTGACGATGCCGGTGATCATGATGAGCGGCCACGGCACCATCGACAACGCGGTGGAGGCCACGCGCATCGGAGCGATGGCCTTCCTCGAAAAGCCCATTGCGCTGCAGAAGCTGCTGCGCGCCGTCGAGCAAGGCTTGAGCAAGCCGGCGCCGAGGCCGCGCACCGACGTGGCGGCTGGCCCGCCTTCGACGCCGCCACCGCAGCCCTTGCTCGCCGAGCAGAGCTTCCCGCTGGATCGCCCGCTGCGCGAGGCCCGTGACGACTTCGAGCGCGCCTACTTCGAGTTCCACCTGGCGCGCGAGGGTGGAAGCATGACCCGCGTGGCCGACAAGACCGGGCTCGAACGCACCCATCTGTACCGCAAGCTCAAGCAGCTCGGTGTCGACTGGGGGCGCGGCGGCCGCCGCGTGCCGGGTCTGCCAGCACCCGCGCAATCCTCGCAGCACCCGGCATCGAGCGACGAGGACTGAGATCTCGCCCACCTCGAGCAACGCGCGCTTGCCAGCCAGGCGCCGAGCTTTGCTAAGATGATGGGCTTTGCAGCTCGCTGCTCGTCCTGCCCCAGTTGTTGCACCACACTGGGCATGCAGGAAAGGCACGACGCAGGAAGGCCAGGTAGCTCAGTTGGTAGAGCAGCGGACTGAAAATCCGCGTGTCGGCAGTTCGATTCTGCCCCTGGCCACCACCGATTGCTCCCGGGTTCGGGCCGCACGCTCCCCTGTCGTTGGCAGCCCGGGCCATTGCGCTATCCTGCGCGGCATGCGTTCACCCTATCTGCGCTTTCTCGGTCTGGTACGCATGGCCAGCGCCTTGCCCGGCCTGCCCGCGCTGGATGCGGTCGAAGAGCGGCTGCTCTCGCGCTTCGCCGCGCTGTGGGGCAACGACTATCGTCCGACGGTGCTCGAGGCGCTGGGCATCGATGCGGGCGTTTCGCCGCGCACCGTGCAGCGGCGCATCGACGACCTGCGCGCCAAGGGCATGATCGAATACCAGTTCGAAGAACGCGACCAGCGCATCAAGCGCATAGCGCCGACTCGCTTGGCCGAGCATTATTTTTCCCGCCTCGATCAGCTGATGAAGGCCGCCAGCCGCGAAGGCAACACCTGAAGGGCCGCGCGGCGGCGCGCACAGTTGCGCCTGCTGTTCCCGGTACCGCGGCTGCTGGAAGATCCACGAACGCAGGAACGGGCCCCCGGCCCGGCCTGGGGGCGCTCAGGAAACGATAGCCAGGCGCAGCGCGCGCGCGCCGAGGTGCGCGACGACGTGCAGCACCGGAGTGGGCAGCACCGCGCTCCACCGATGCCTTCGCGGTGGATCCCATGCGCAGCTGGCGCGCCAATCCGCCTCGGGCAGGTCGCGATAGGAGGCGGTGAGGCCGAGGGCCCGCATGCCCGGTGAGGCGTCGCGCCGCTGCCGCAGGCTCTGCCCCGGCCGCAGCACGACTTCCTGCTTGCGCAGCAGTGCAGCTCCGAGCACCTGCCTGCGCTGGCTGGCCAGGCGGAAGTAGTCGACGGTGTCGAAGACCTGCCGATCCGCGAGGTCGTAGATCCGCACCAGGATCGGTGCCGGGCTGCCACGCGTGTCCGGGTTCAGATCGGCGGCCGCCCGCAGCAGCAGATCCAGACGCATGGTCGCCGGCTGTGTGGGCGCCGGATCCGGCGCTCCCGGCCGGTCGCAAGCCGTGCACAGCGCCGAGGCGGCGGCCGCCGCGCCCGCGCGCAGCCAGCGACGGCGGCCGCCGGGTTGCGGCTCGGCGCCTGACGCGAACATCGGCGCGAACATCGGCGCGAACATCGGGGTGGGCATCATGGATCCTGCTTGCGTTCGAGGTCGCGGATTCAGGTAGAGTGGCGCGAGCCGCGGAAGTTCCCCGGGCCCCGAGCGCAACGGGGGATGGTCGGCGGCTGCCTGCCACCCGATTGGCCGATGCCCGACGCTCCCCGAAGCCCGCAGCTGGCTGCACCCACCGACCGCGCACTGCAGGCGCGGCAGCTGTTGCGCGCGCACCGCCACGGCGTGCTGAGCACGCTGTCGCGCAGATTCGACGGCATGCCCTTCGGCTCGATCGCCCCCTTCGTGCTCGACCATCAGGCACGCCCGCTGCTGCTCGTGTCCACGCTGGCCGAGCACACCCGCAAACGGGACGGCGACCCCCGCTGCAGCCTGCTCGCCCACGACGGCGCGGACAACCCGCAGGCCGCCGCGCGCGTGACCGTGCTCGGTCGCGCGCGGCGACTGCCGGACGCGACGGGAGTGCGCGAGCGCTACCTGCGCTACGTCCCCGAGGCGCAGGAGTTGCTGGCGCTGGGAGACTTCCACTTCCATGTCCTGGAGGTCGAGGCCCTGCGCTATATCGGGGGATTCGGCAGCATCCACTGGATCGACGCCGCCGACTTCCTGCTTGCGCCGGGCCCCGCCGAGGCCGCCGAGCCGATGCTCCTCGAACAATGGAACAACGCGCGGAACCTGCCGCTGCTGCGCGCGTGGTGCCTTCGCAGGCACGGACTGCAGCCGAGGCAGCCGACGCTCGTCGGGGTGGATGTCGACGGATTCGACCTGCGCACCGAGCAAGGCGTGCTGCGCCAGGACTTCGCGCGGCCGGCGGTCGGCGCCCAGGCGCTGCAGCTGGCGCTGCGGCAGGCGCTGGAAGCCTAGCGGCGGCGCGGCCGCGCGCGCACGCGCGGTGGCTTCAGCGCACGGCGTCCAGCTGGCGCACGAGGTCCGCCTGCTGCAGCGCGCCGGAGATGCGCGTGCCGTCGCGCAGGAACATGGTCGGCGTGCTCTGGATGTCCAGGCTCTGGCCGAGCTTCAGGTTGGCCTGCAGCACCGAGGAGTCACAGTGCGCCGGCGCTGGTGGCGGCTCCTTGTGCTCGCCCATCCAGGCCTGCCACGCCTGGCCGCGGTCGGGCGCGCACCAGATCTGACGCGCCTTGGCCGGCGAGCGCGGACTGATGACCGGCAACAGGAACACGTGCACGGTCAGGTTCCCGATGCGTTCCAGCGTCTTGTCGAGGACACGGCAATACGGGCAGTAGGGATCCTCGAAGACCGCGATCTGGCGCGCGCCCTGGCCATACTTGACGACGAAGGAATCCTTCCACGGAAGCTTGTTCCAGTCGACCCGCTGCAATTGCTGCACCCGCAAACGGGTCAGGTTGGCGCCGGTATGCGTGTCGAGGATGTCGCCGCTGAACACGTAGCGGGCCGTGGCATCGGTATAGAAGACCTGGTCGCCGATATCCACTTCGTAGAGACCGGAGTAGGGCGTCGAAAATACCTTGGCCGAGGGCGGAAAATTCGGCACATGCTGCTGCAGTTCGCGCCGCACCGAGGCGGTATCGGCGTGCGCGACGCCCAGGCAGGCGAAAGCAGCAGCAAGGGCGGCCAGGAAGTGTCTGAGTTTCATGCCAGGATCTCTGTGTGGGGTGCTGCCCCGCGGTTGCATGCCGCCTTCAGGAAAGCACCGATCTGCCCGAAGCATAGCCGGCGAGCAGGGCCTTCAGGGGAGGAAGATGGTCGACGAGCGACAGGCCGAGCGCGCGCAGCGGCGCCAGCCACTGCAACCCGGGAGCGTACAGCCGATGCAGGCCGTCCGTCGCCAGTTGCATCGCCAGCACCTGCTCGGCACGCGCCCGCGCGTAGCGCTGCAGCACCTGCGCGGCCCCCGGCGATTCGCCTGCGGCCCGCCGGCCGAGCACCGCCGCCAGCGCCTGCACGTCCTGCAGACCGAGGTTCAATCCATGCCCGGACATGGGATGCACCACATGCGCGCTGTCGCCGAGCAGGGCCACCGCCTCGCCGACCACGCTGTGCGCGCGCTGCAGGAGCAGCGGCCACGCGCCGACCGCGCCGGCCGGCCGCAGCGGCGCCATGCGCTGTGCGTCGAGCAGGGGCAGTTGCTCCTGCACGCGGGCGGCCAGTTCCTCGGCTGTGCCTTCGCGCAGGCGGGCCGCCAGTTCGTCCGGGGCCGACCACACCAGCGACACCTGGTGCTCGTCCCCGACATCGGGCAGCGGCAACAGGGCCAGCACGCCGCCGTCGGCGGTGAAGGCCTGCAGCGCGCAGGCGCCGTGCGGCGCAGCGGTGACGAAGTTGCACACCAGCGCGGTCTGTCCATAGGAGCGGCTGCGCAGGCCGATGCCGCCCCATGCGCGCACCCGGCTGGCGCGACCGTCGGCACCGACGAGCAAGGCCGCGCGCAGGCTCGACCCGTCGTCGAGGTCGAGTTCCCAACCCGCCTCGCCACGCCGCGCCCCGACGACCAGACCGGCCAGCCCGCGCACGCCACGCTCGAAACGCAGCGCCAGGTCGAGCGCTCGCTCGATGGCGTCGGCTTCGACAATCCATGCCAGCGACTCCACCCGCTGCGCATAGGCGTCGAAGCCCAGCGCCGCGCCGTCGGCCGCGATACGCATGGCCTGCACCGGCTGCACGCGCCCGGCCGGGATCTGCTCCCAGGCGCGCAGGCGCTGCAGCAACTGGCGCGATGCGGCATTCAGGGCATAGATGCGCTGCGCGAAACCGCTGGCTGGCGGCGGAGCCGCGTCGCGCGCGCCGCACAGCACGACCGACAGCCCGGCCTGCGCCAGCGCCAGCGCCGCGGCCTTGCCGACCAGCCCGCCGCCGACAATCGCCACCTGCTCATCCACCATGCTCACTCCGTGCTGTGCCCGTAGCCCCGGGGCGGAGCCGGCGCGACGGCTCCGCAGCCTTCCGGGCCGGGCGGGTTCTTTGGTACAAACTGCGGTACGGGCCCGCGGCGCTGCCTGCAGTGGCCCACCGATTCCCGCACATTGTGCTCCGGCCTGCGAAGGCATGCTGCACTCCCAGGACCTCGAGACCATGCCACGACGCCTTCCGCGCCCGAGCTCCGCGTACAAGCCCCGGCCGGCCCGGATCCTGCGGGCCGGCGCATGCTCAGCCGACTGATCCGCGTCGTCGCGGCGTCGTTGCTGGCGCTGTGCATCCTGGCCGTCGGTGGCGCCGGGCTGGCGCTGCTGGCCTTCCGCACCGACGCCTTCAAGTCGGTGCTCATCGCCAGCGTGTTGCGCCAGTACCACCGCCGGCTGGAGCTCCCGGGCGCACTGCAACTGCGCCTTTTCCCGCCATTCACCCTCCATACGGGGCCGATGCGCCTGAGCGCGCGCGACGGCCACACGCCCTTCGCACGCGCGGCCGACATGCGCCTGCGCCTGTCGCCGCTGGCGCTGCTGCGCCGCAAGGTGGTGATCGAGGGAGTGGCCCTCGACGCGCCGCATCTGCACCTGCGACGCGAGGCCGACGGGCACTGGAATGTGGCCGACCTGCTGACCGCCCCAGGCGGCTCCCTGCCTGCGCTGGACATTCATCGCTTCAGCGTACGCGGCGCCACCATCCTGCTCGACGACGCCCCCGATGGGCTGCGGGCCCGCCTGGATGGAGTCGACCTGCGCGCCTCGGGCATCGGCCGCGCCGGCTGGCACGCCCTGCGCCTGCGCGGCGAGGGCTTGTTGCCGGCACAGCACAGCGAAGCCCATTTCACCCTCAGCGGGCAGTTGCACACCGATGGCGCCGGACAGGTCTGGCTGCGCAACCTGTTGCTGCAGGGAGACGGCCACTGGTTCGGCAGCGCGCGCATGCTGGCCGATCTGCGCGCCGACCTGCAGTGCCGCGGTGGCCGGCACCCCAGCCTGCAACTGCGCGCGCTGCGGCTGCGCGCGCGCGGCCGCATGGCCGACGGTCAACCGCTGCAGTTGACGTTGCGCGAGCCCTTGCTGCTCTGGCAGGGCGGCCGTACCCTGGCCGGCGCGCTGCGCGGCCAGGCGCTCATCGGCGCGGCGCCACGCACCTGGCGCCTGGCCCTGCAGGGCCAGGCCCTGGACGCCGTCGATGCGGCGCTGCAGCCGCGGCTCCAGCTGGAGCTGCAGCGGAAGGCGCCGACCCCGCTGCACGCGCGGCTGCAGCTGGCGGCGCAACGGGATGCCGCCGGCTGGCAGCTGCAGGCACGGCTGAGCGCCACCCTGCGGGCCGCGGGGGCGCCTGCGGTGCCGGCAGCAGTCCGCGGCAGCGCGGTGCTGCATTGGCCGCAGCTGGATGCGCCGAGCTGGTCGCAGGCCACGGGCAGCGCAGAGCTGCAGGTGCTGCATGGCGATCTGCCGGGGGTCGACCTGCGCGGCGCAGGCGCGCCGGCATCGGGCGCGGCTGGCGCCTTCGATCGGCTGGAGGCGCGGGCGCGCATCGCCGACGGCGTGGCGCAGGTGCTGCAGCTGCGCCTGCACACGGCCCAAGGCGCCTGGCAGGGCAGCGGAAGCCTGGATCTGGCGTCGCGACGGCTGCGTCTGTGGCTGCAGCCGCAGGCGCAAAAGAAGGCGCAGCCGCATGGCGGGTGGCTGCTCAGCGGCCCGGCGCGGCAACCGCGGGCCGATTGGCGCGTCAGCGCGCCCGCGGATCTCGTGGCCTGCAACTCGCCCGCGGCACGCTGCGCGCGACCCCGCCCAGGGGCTGAGCCAGTCGCTCAGAGTCCGAAGTAGGTTTCGCGCACCGCGTCGCTGGACTCGAGCTCCTCGCGCGTGCCGCTGGCACGCACCTTGCCATGGTCGAGCAGGTAGCCGCGGTCGGCCAGCGCGAGGAAGGCCACGTTCTGCTCGGCGATGAGCAGCGAGGTGCTGCCGCCGCCGATGGTGGTGCGCAGCACGTCGATGACCTGCTGCACGAACACCGGCGCCAGGCCCGACGAAGGCTCGTCCATCAGCAGCAGCCTGGGCTCGGCCACCAGCACCTTGGCGATGCCCAGCATCTTGCGCTGCCCTCCGGACAGCGTGGAGGCCGCGTCGCGATGCTTTTTCGCCAGATCCGGAAACAGGGTGAACAGTTCCTCGCGACGGCGGCGCATGCGGGCCTCGGGCATGAAGTAGCCGCCCAGCGCGATGTTCTCGTCGATCGATAGCGTCGGGAACACCCCCAGCTCGGACATGAAGGCCAGTCCGCGACGGATGCGCTGGTCGGGGCGCAGGCCGTCGATGCGTTCGCCGTCGAAAGTGATCGACCCGGCGCGGCAAGGCAGCAGGCCGATGAGGGTACGCAGCAAGGTGGTCTTGCCCGCGCTGTTGGCCCCCAGCAGCAGCACCGTCTGCCCGGGCTGCACCTGCATGTCGATTCCCCACAGCACCTGCATGGCGCCATAGCCGGCCTGCAGGCCCTCCACTTGCAGCGCAGCGCTCATGATTCGGCCGGTGCTCCGATGAATGCGGCAACCACCTCGGGCTCGCGCGAAGCCGCCTGCAGCGGGCCTTCGAACAGCATGCGCCCGGCGCCCAGCACGATCACCCGCTCGGTGATGCGGTTGAGGAAATCGAGCAGGTGCTCGACGACGATCAGCGCGATGCCGCGCCCTGCCAGCTTGAGCAGCAGTTCGGCCATCACGCCGAGCTCCGCCGGGTTGAGCCCGGCGCCGATTTCGTCGACCAGCAGCAGCCTGGGCCGCGTGGCCAGTGCGCGCGCCAGGTCGAGCAGCTTCTGCTGGTTGACCGTCAGCGAGCCGGCCACGCGCCCGGCCACCTGCTGCAACTCGGTCTCGCGCAGGATCTCCTGCACCTGATCCTCGCCCAGCTGCGCGGTGCGCGCGGCGACCTCCACGTTCTCCAGCACCGTCATGTCGCGAAACACCTTGGGTACCTGGAAGGTGCGGTTGATGCCCAGGCGCGCCCGCTGGAACATCGGCAGGCGGTTGATGTCGCGACCCAGGAACACGACCTGGCCGGCGTCGGCCTGCAACAGGCCCGAGATCACGTTGATGGTCGTGGTCTTGCCCGAGCCGTTCGGCCCGACAAGGCCCACGATCTCCCCGGGCGCGACCTGGAAGGCCACGTCGTTCAGCACCACATGGGCGCCGAACTGCTTGCGCACCCCGACCAGGCGCAGAAGTTCAGAAGACATCGATCCCCCGTCGCTGGAACAGCGAAAGCACTCCGCCGGGAAGGAACAGCACCAGGGCGGCGATGAGCCCGCCGTAGAGGAGCTGGAAATACTGGGGGGTGGAAATGCCGATCGCCGAGTACAGGCTGTACAGCAGCGCCGCACCGAGCATCGGCCCGATCACCGTGCCCACCCCGCCGAACAGGGCGAACACGATGGCGAACACCGACAGTTGCAGGGTGAACACCGCGTCGGGGTAGAACACCGACAGGTTCCAGGCATAGACCCCACCGGCCAGGCCGGCCGCGCCGGCCGACACCAGCCAGACGATCAGCCGTGAACGCACGACGTCGATGCCGGCCATCGCCGCGCTCAGCGGATCCTGCTTGATCGCGCGCAGCGACATGCCGAAGCGCGAGCTGCGGAAATACGCAGCCAGCGCGCAGATCAGCAGCAGCACGCCGAGCATCACGTAGTAGCTGAACTGCGGGTCGTAGACCTGGTCGATCTTCAGCCCGTAGGGCCCTCCGGTGAGGTTCGACAGGTTGGGGTTGGAGACGACGAAGAACAGGATCTGCGACGCGGCGAGGTTGGCGATCGAGAAATAGGCACCCGAAAGGCGCAGCAATGGGCCGAGCACGAGCCCGATGAGCACCGCGGCCAGCGCGCCTCCGGCCACGCAGGCCAGCACCGGCAGGTGGCTGTGCAGCACCAGCAGCGAGGTGGCGTAGGCGCCGCTGCCGAAGAAGCCCACGTAGCCGAAGGGAAGGTAGCCGGTGAAGCCGTACAGCAGGTTCAGGCCCTGTGCCAGCGCCATGAAGGTCATCAGGGTGAACAGCAGGGACTGGTTGGTGTAGACATGCGGAGCGACGACGAACACCGCCGCGGTGATCGCCAGCACCAGCGCCGCCGGACGCAGCCCGCGCACGCGGCGGGTCGTGGACGAAAGGTTCTCAGGCAACGCGCACCGCCTTTCCGAGCAGGCCCGAAGGACGTATCAGGACGATGACCAGCAGCAGCGCATAGGGCACCACGTTCGACCACGAGGAATAGTAGGTCTGCATGATCATCGTCCCCAGGCCGAACACAAGGCCGCCGACGATGGTTCCGAGCGGGTTGCCCAGCGAACCGATGATGACGATCGCAAAGGCGGTGGTCGTCAGCCCGCCGCCGAGGTCGGGGGACACCGAGCCCAGCAGGTAGGGGACGAACACCCCGGCCATGCCGGCCAGTGCGAGCCCGGCGACGAAGGCGATGGTCGAGACCTGGCGCACGTTGATGCCGGTGGCCACCGCCTCCTCGCGGTTGGCCATCACCGCCCGCGTGGCATAGCCCAGGCGGGTGCGCGAGAAATACAGCCACAACAGCACCAGCGCGGCGACGCTGACCGCTGCCGCCACCCACCAGCTGTCGGGAAACTGCTGGCCCAGCACGCCCAGGTTGCCCGAACCCAGCGCGCCGTCGGGCAGCGAGCGCTGGTCGGCGCCGAAGGCCAGTTCGGTCAGCGACTCCAGGATCTGCCCGATGCCGAAGAACAGGATGAAGGACAGCATCTCCGGATCGCCGCTGCGCTGCAGCCGCGGCACCACGCCGCGGTACAGCGGCCAGCCCAGCAGCAGCGCGCCGAGCACCGACAGCGGCAGCGCCCACAGCGGATTGAGCCCGAAGTGCTGCGCGAGCAGCCAGGCGCCATAGCCCCCGAGGACGATGAACTGGCCATGCGCGAGGTTGATGATGCGCATCACCCCGAAGATCAGGTTCAGGCCCAGGCCGACCAGGGTGAAGAAGATTCCGTAGAGGATTCCGCCGACAAGGGCGTACAGCAGCAGTTCCACGATCGCCCTCTCGGTGGCGGGGACGGGCCGTGCCGCGGCCTGGCAGCCGCGGCACGGGCTCAGGCGCGCCGACGCGCGCCCGACGTGCGCCCGATCAGCGCTTGGGCGCCGGGTACACCGGCTTGCCCGTGGCGTGCTCGGCCGGATAGACGACGACGACCTTCAGGCCCTTGCCCTCGGGCACCATCTGCGCCACCGGGAAGGGCTGGCCGAGCTGGGCACCGTTCTCGTTGATCTTGAACGGGCCGAGCAGGGTGGTGGTCTTGCCCGACATGTCGAGCAGCGCGCGGTGGAAGGACTTCTGGCTGAACTTCGGCGACATGTCGAGCATGTGCTGCATCACCAGCCCGGTGTTGTAGCCCGCCGAATCGAGGAAGGTCGGCGCCTTGTGCTGGGCAGCCTCAAAGGCCTTGACGAAGTCGTCGGTGTTCATCCCGTAGCTGACCTTGGCGTACTTGACCAGCGGCGGCGTCGGGTAGGTATAGGTGTAGGCCAGGCCATCGGCACCGACGTTCTTTTCCATCAGCGCCAGCAACTGGCCGGGGAAGATGGTGAACGTCATGTCGAAGTGCAGGCCGCTTTGCGACAACGCCCGCAGGAAAGCAATGTCGTTGGCCGGATAGCCGAATTCCAGCACAGCCTGCGGGTTGCTCGCCTTGACGGTGTGCAGCAGCACCGTGTAATTCGACTCGCTCGTCGGCACCGCGTGGTAGTACACCGGCTTGACCCCGGACTTGCCCAGCACCGACTTCAGGGTCTCGGCCTGCGAGGCGTCGAAGTCATTGCCGTCGTAGACGATCGCCACGCGCTTGATCTTCTGCTGCAGCAGGAAGTTGGCCAGCGGGATCGGCCACACCGTCGACGACGGGATGCTGACGTCCGCCAGGTAGTCGGTCTTCTTGGTGAAGAAGTTCGCTCCCGAGCCGGTGGGGTCGATCAGCAGCATGTGGTGCTCGGCGGCCAGCGGTACCGCGACCGAGGTCAGCACCGAACCGAAATCGGCCACCAGGATGTCGACCTTGTCCTGCGTGATCAGCTGGTTGTACAGGGTGGTCGCGGTGGACGTGGAACTCTGGTCGTCGTAGGCGACGAGCTTCACCGGGATCTTCTTGCCGTAGGCCTTGACGAACACCCCGCCCTGCTGGTTCACCGCGTCGGCCCAGAACTTCAGGCCTTCGTACTGCCCCTGCGAGGCCACCGCGAACGGGCCGGTACTGGCGTACAGGGTGCCGATCTTGATGACCGAAGGTGCGGTCGCCGCGTGGGCGCCGAAACTGGCTGCAGCCAGGGCCATTGCCGCCACCGCGGCCTTCAGGCGCTGCGGGGCCTTGCCGACACGATTTTGCATGCGAGATCTCCGTGATGGGTCCACGCTCCGTCCAGCGGGAATGCCGGCGGAGGCGTTGGCCCGGGTGCTGAATGAATCGAGCGATTCTGCACGAGCACGTCCACCCGGATCGACGACCGTCGACCCGGGTTGGCGCAGGAAGATCCTAGCAGAGCCGCGATTCTGCGCGGCGCGCAGCGCGCAAGCCCGTTCACGCGCTCGGATCGTGACGCAACCGCGACTGCGTCGGCCCTGACCTCGCCCACTACAATCCGCAGTCCAAAGGAATTCCCATGTCTCTTCAATGTGGCATCGTGGGCCTGCCCAACGTCGGCAAGTCCACCCTGTTCAATGCGCTGACCCAGAGCGCCATCCCGGCCGAGAACTACCCCTTCTGCACCATCGAGCCCAATGTCGGGGTGGTCGAGGTGCCCGATGCCCGGCTGCAGCAGCTGGCCACGATCGTCAAGCCGCAGCGCGTGGTGCCGGCGGTGGTCGAATTCGTCGACATCGCGGGCCTGGTGGCCGGCGCGTCCCGCGGCGAGGGGCTGGGCAACCAGTTCCTGGCGCATATCCGCGAGACCGATGCGGTGGTCAACGTGGTGCGCTGCTTCGACGACCCCAACGTGGTGCACGTGGCGGGGCGCATCGACCCGCTGGCCGATATCGAAGTGATCCAGACCGAGCTCTGCCTGGCCGACCTGGCGACCGTCGAGAAGGCCGTGCAGCGCGCGCAGAAGACGGCGCGCGCAGGGGACAAGGAGGCGCAACGCCTGCTGGCCGTGCTGCAACGCTGCCAGTCCGCGCTCGACGAGGCGCGCCCGGTACGCGGGCTGGATCTGTCCGACGACGAGCGTGCGCTGCTCAAGCCCTTGTGCCTGATCACCGCCAAGCCGGCGATGTTCGTCGGCAACGTGCTCGAGGACGGCTTTGTCGACAATCCCCACCTCGAACGCCTGCGCACCTACGCCGCCGCGCAGGGCGCGCCGGTGGTGGCCATCTGCGCCAAGCTGGAAAGCGAACTGGCCGGGATGTCCGCCGAGGAGAAAGCCGAATTCCTGGCTGAACTCGGGCAGAGCGAACCGGGGTTGAACCGCCTGATCCGTGCCGGCTACGCCTTGCTCGGACTGCAGACCTATTTCACCGCAGGGGTCAAGGAAGTTCGGGCCTGGACCATCCCGGTGGGAGCCACCGCGCCGCAGGCGGCCGGGGTGATCCACACCGATTTTGAACGCGGCTTCATTCGCGCGCAGACCATCGCCTTCGAGGATTTCATTCAATACGGCGGAGAGCAGGCAGCCAAAGATGCCGGGAAGATGCGAGCCGAAGGCAAAGACTATGTCGTCAAGGACGGGGATATATTGAATTTTCTGTTCAACGTCTGAGTCCTTGCGCCCCCGAGGCACGGCTGCGGCGACGCGCCATGCGGCGTACGATGGCGCGTTACGCTTCTCGTGCGCCACACCATGAATCCAGGCGTCGCCTACGCCTTGGGGGCCTACATCGTCTGGGGCCTGTTCCCTCTGTATTTCAAGCTGCTCGATCGCATCCCGGCGACCCAGATCCTGGTCAACCGCATGGTGTGGTCGGCCACGCTGGTCTTCCTGCTGCTGCTGTTGCGGCGCCGCTGGTCGTGGCTGCGCCTGCTGCGCGAGCGTCCGGCGCTGCTGGGGCGCTTTGCCGCCAGCGCCCTGTTGCTCTCCTGCAACTGGTTGACCTACATCTGGTCGGTGAACCACGGTCATGTGGTCGATGCCAGCCTGGGCTACTACATCAATCCTCTGGTCAACGTGGCGCTGGGAACCGTGCTGCTGCACGAGCGCCTGCGGCGCGCGCAATGGGTGGCCGTGGGCATCGCCGCAGTCGGCGTGGCCTGGATGACCCTCGGGGTCGGGCATGTGCCCTGGCCGGCGCTGGCGCTGGCCGCCAGCTTCGCCGGCTACAGCCTGATGCGCAAGATCGCGCCCCTGGGCTCGCTCGAAGGCCTGGCCATGGAAACCGTGCTGCAGCTGCCGCTGGCGCTGGCCTACCTGGCCTGGGTCAGCCACACGGGCGACAACGCCTTCGCCCAGGGTGCGTGGAGCCTCAAGCTGCTGCTGATGGCCAGCGGTCCGGTGACCGCGGTGCCGCTGCTGCTGTTCGCCGCCGGTGCCCGACGCATTCCCCTGTCGCTGCTCGGGGTGCTGCAGTACCTGACGCCCACCTTGCTGCTGCTGCTCGGGGTGCTGCTCTACCACGAACCGTTCAGCGCGCCCAAGGCGGTCGGCTTCTCCCTCGTCTGGTCGGGAATCGCGCTGTTCCTGCTCGAAGGCCTGCTGCGCATGCGCCAGCGCCGCGCGGCGAGCTGAGGCCCCCGCGATGCGGCAGCGGCGCCGTGTCTCAGCGCGGCCGGCAGGCCAGCCAGGCCCCCGCGGTGGAAGCCAGCAGCACCGCGCCGTAGTCGAGCATGGCGCCCTCGCGCAACGCTCCCGAGACGACCAGCAGCAGGTGCAGCGCCCAGGCCGCCGCGGCGGCCCAGGCCGGCGGCCTCCAGCGCGGGCCGCGGCCGGCGCCCAGCACCCGGCGCGCCGCCAGCCCCGTGCCCCCGCCGACGAACAAGGGCATCACACTGGTGCCCAGCAGCCACTGCAACGCCATCAGCGCAACCATGTGCCCGTCGCCCGTGCCAGGCCGCGGGGCGCTTCGGCAACATTTCGCGTGCGCATCGCAACCAGCTTTGATTTCGATCAGCCGCGAAAAGCGCGCCGGCTTCGTAGAATGAAAACCCTATGTTATTAGCTGCCGTCGGGGTCAACCATCAGAGCGCGCCGCTGGACGTGCGGGAGCGCCTGGCTTTTTCGGCCGAAGGGCTGAAGGAATCGCTGCGTTCGCTGCGCGATGCGCTGATGGCGCGCCACGCGCAGGACACGGTCGAGACGGCCATCCTGTCGACCTGCAACCGCACCGAAATCTATTGCGCCGCCCCTGCCGACCCGCGCGAGGAGCTGGTGCGCTGGCTGGCCGAGGCGCGCGACCTGCGGCGCGGCCAGCTCCTGGAGCACAGCTACCGGCTGGTCGACGAGGGAACGGTGCGCCACGCCTTCCGCGTGGCCAGCGGCCTGGATTCGATGGTACTCGGGGAGCCGCAGATCCTCGGCCAGATGAAGGAGGCCGTGCGCACCGCCTCGGACATGGGCACCCTCGGCGGCACGCTCGGGCAGATGTTCCAGCGCACCTTCTCGGTAGCCAAGGAAGTGCGCAGCACGACCGAGATCGGGGCCCATTCGGTGAGCATGGCGGCGGCCAGCGTCAAGCTGGCCGAGGCCGTGTTCGAGAACCTGGCCGACTGCCGCGTGCTGCTGATCGGCGCCGGAGAGATGATCGGCCTGGTGGCCACCCATTTCGGCGCCCGCCACCCGCGCCACATGGCGATCGCCAACCGCACCCTGGAGCGCGGTGCGCGCCTGGCCAAGGAAGTCGGCGCCGAGGCGCTGCGCCTGGGCGACGTGCCGCAGCGCCTGGCCGAATTCGACGTCGTCATCAGCTGCACCGCGAGCACCCTGCCGATCATCGGCCTGGGCGCGGCCGAGCGCATGGTGCGGCAGCGCAGGCACAAGCCGGTGGTGATGGTCGACCTGGCGGTGCCGCGGGACATCGAGGCCGAAGTGGCCGAGCTGCCCGACGTCTACGTGTACTCCATCGACGACCTCACCGAAGTGGTGCGCAGCAACGGCGAAAAGCGCCAGGCCGCGGTGCAGCAGGCCGAGGCCATCATCGAGAACCGGGTGCAGGGCTTCCTGCAGTGGATGGGCGACCGCGAGCAGGTGCCGCTGATCCTGCAGTTGCAGGAGCAGAGCCGCAGCTGGCAGGATGCCGAGCTCGAGCGCGCGCGCCGCCTGCTGGCGCGCGGCGAGTCGACCGAGGCCGTGATGGAACTGCTGGCGCGCAACCTGTCGCACAAGTTCCTGCACAATGCCTACGCGGCGATGCACCGCACCGACCCGCTGCACCGCGAGCAGGTCACGCGCGCGGTGCAGCGCCTGTTCCTGCGCCCGCACCGCGGCTGCGGCAGCGGCAGCGGTTCCGAGTAGGCGGCCGCGCGCGGCCCGATCGGCCCTGCGCCGCCCTCGGGTGCGACGACACCCGCTGCCCCGGCATGAAAGATTCCCTTCGCGACAAACTGGAGACCGCCTCGCGCCGGCTGGAGGAGATCGACGCCCTGCTCGCCGCCGAGTCCCTGGACGCGCAGCGCCTGCGCGCCCTGGGGAGCGAACGCGCCGAACTTGCGCCGGTCGTGCAGCTGTACGCGCGGCTGCGCGACACCGAGCAGGCGCGCGAGCAGGCGCGCGAGCTGCTCGCCGACCCCGACATGCGCGTGCTGGCGGAGGAGGAAATCGCCGCGGCCAGCACCGGCATCGAGCAGCTGGAGCAGGATGTGCAGCGCGCCCTGCTGCCCCGGGATCCCGACGACCGCAAGGCGGCCTTCCTGGAAGTGCGCGCCGGCACCGGGGGCGAGGAGTCGGCGCTGTTCGCCGCCGAGCTGCTGCGCATGTACCTGCGCTACGCCGAGCGCCGCGGCTGGAGAGCCGAGGTGCTGCAGCACAGCGCCAGCGATCTCGGCGGGGTGCGCGAAGCCGTGCTGCGCCTGAGCGGCGACGGGGTGTACGGCAGGCTCAAATTCGAATCGGGTGGTCACCGCGTGCAGCGCGTTCCGGCCACCGAGTCGCAGGGGCGCATCCACACCAGCGCGGCCACCGTGGCCGTGATGCCCGAGGCCGATGCGCAGGCCGCGGTGGCGATCAACCCCGCGGATCTGCGCATCGACACCTTCCGCGCCTCCGGGGCCGGAGGGCAGCACATCAACAAGACCGACTCGGCGGTGCGCATCACCCACCTGCCGAGCGGGCTGGTGGTCGAGTGCCAGGACGACCGCTCGCAGCACCGCAACAAGGCACGCGCGCTGGAGGTGCTGGCTGCGCGACTGGAGCAGCGCCGGCGCCAGCAGGCACAGGAACGCGAGGCGGCACAGCGGCGTTCGCTGGTCGGCAGCGGCGACCGCTCCGACCGCATCCGCACCTACAACCTGCCGCAGGGCAGGGTGACCGACCACCGCATCAACCTGACGCTCTACAAGGTCGACGCCATCCTCGGCGGGGATCTCGATGAACTGCTCGATGCCCTGCACGCCGAGCACCAGGCCGAGCAGCTGGCCGCGCTCGCATGACGGAAGAGCCTGCGCCAGCCGCGTCGCCACCCCTTGTCGGCGAATGGGTGCGCGCATGCGGCCTGCAGCGCGCCGACGCGCTGGCGCTGCTGCGCGCCTGTGCCGGGATTTCGCACGCCGCGCTGCTCGCCCACCCCGAGGCCCCGCTGCCCGACTCCTGCGCTGCCCGGCTGCGCCAGGCCGCGCAGCGGGTGCGCGCCGGCGAGCCCCTGGCCTATGTGCTGGGATGGAAGGAGTTCTACGGCCTGCGTCTGCAGGTCGGCCCGCAGGTGCTGGTACCGCGCCCCGAAACCGAACTGCTGGTGGAGTTCGCCTTGCAGCACCTGCGGCCGCGGCAGCCCGCCGAAGTGCTCGACCTGGGTACCGGAAGCGGCGCGGTCGCGATCGCCGTGGCCGCGCAGCGCGCCCATGCGCGGGTGCACGCCAGCGACCGCAGCGCCGAGGCACTGCGCCTGGCGCAGGACAATGCCGCGCGCCTGCTGCCGGCGGCGCGCCCGGGCGGCCCGCTGCAATGGCACCTCGGGGACTGGATGCAGGCGCTGCCGGAGCAGGCCGGCCCCTTCGACCTGCTGCTGAGCAACCCGCCCTACGTGGCCGCCGACGACCCCCACCTGGCGGCCTTGCGCTTCGAGCCCGCGCTGGCGCTGGTCGGCGCCCGTCGCAGCGCCGACGGTCTGGCGGAAATCCGCGCCCTGCTGGTGCAGGCCGTGCCCCGGCTGCGCGCCGGCGGCTGGCTGGCCCTCGAGCATGGCTGGAACCAGGCCGCGGCGGTGCGCGCGCTGCTGCGCGATGCCGGCCTGCGCCAGGTGCACAGCCTGCGCGACCTGGCCGGGATCCCGCGCGTCGGCGCCGCGCGCGCCGCGCCTTGAACCCTCCGCGGCGCAAGCCGCACAGCTTTCCTACAATCTCTCCATCGTTCCTACCGATTCCCTTCGCGAGGCTGCAATGTCCGACGCCCTCCAGCGCATCGACCAGCTGGTCAAATCCCATGACGTGGTGCTGTTCATGAAAGGCACCCCCCAGTTCCCGCAGTGCGGCTTCTCCGGCCGCGCGGTGCAGATCCTCAAGGCCTGCGGGATCGACACCTACGCCACCGTCAACGTGCTGGAGGACGACGCCGTCCGCCAGGCGGTGAAGGACTACGCGAACTGGCCGACCATTCCCCAGCTGTACGTGCGGGGCGAGTTCGTCGGCGGATCGGACATCATGACCGAGATGTACCAGAGCGGCGAGCTCAAGGGGCTGCTGGCCGGGCAGTCCTGAGCCCGGGCCTGGCGCGCGCAGCCGTGGACTCCCCGCCTCGCCGGCTGGTCGTCGGCATCACCGGCGCCACCGGCGCGGTCTACGGGGTGCGGCTGCTGCAGCAGCTGCGCCGCCTCGGCGGCATCCATACGCACCTGGTGGTCAGCGCCGCCGGCTGGTTGAGCCTGCGCGCCGAAACCGGCCTGCACCGCCGGCAGGTCGAGGAACTGGCCGACGAGGTGCATGCGATCGGGGATGTCGCGGCGAGCATCGCCAGCGGCTCCTTTCCCGGCATCGGCATGGTCGTGGCCCCCTGCTCGATGAAGACCCTGGCGTCGATCGCCCTCGGCCTGTCGGACAACCTGCTCGCGCGCGCCGCGGACGTCTGCCTGAAGGAGCGTCGGCGACTGGTTCTGCTCGCTCGCGAGACCCCGCTGAACCTGGCCCACCTGCGCAACATGACCCTGGTCACCGAAATGGGCGGAGTGGTCATGCCGCCGCTGCCGGCGCTGTACCTGCGGCCACGCAGCATCGAGGAGATGGTCGACCACGGGTTGGGGCGGGTGCTCGACCAGTTCGGCCTCGAGCATGATCTGGCGCCGCGCTGGACCGGCTGGCCCGGCCCCGACGGCGTCCACGAGCCGCCGGCCTAGTGTCCTGTCCCGGCTAGGAAAACCTCCAGCCGAACACCATGCGCCGCTGCAACGCGCGGCGCAGCGGCGACGCTCCCGCCAGCAGGCCCAGCGCCCCGGCGCGCAGCAGGGGCAGCCCCGGCTGGTTCCAGGTGAAACCCCGCGCCAGCAGGTCGGTCAGGCCCAGCAGCGCCGCACGGTCAGGTAGGCGCGCCAGGTCGTAGGCGCGCAGCGCGCCCTCCAGACCCTGCACGCCGACCCCGCGCAGGACACGCGCCAGCGCCGCGCTGTCGCGCAGGCCCAGGTTCAACCCCTGGCCGGCCACCGGGTGCAGGGTCTGCGCGGCATTGCCCAGCTGCACCACGCGGCCTTCGCGGGTACGCAGGCGGGCGTTCAGCCCCAGCGGGTAGCTGCCCGCCAGGCGCAATTCCAGGGCCCTGCCACACACCGCCGGCAGCTGCGGCTGCAGCGCCCGCAACTGCGCGGCCGGATCGTCTTGCAGCAGATCCTGCGCCTGCCGCGGCGCAACGCACCAGACCAGGGCATAGTCGGCCCCGCGCGGCAGCAGGGCGATCGGCCCCTGCGCGGTGAAACGCTCGACGGCCAGCCCCTGGTGCGGCCGCTCGCAGCGCAACTGGCCGATGAGCGCCGTCTGTGCATAGTCGCGGTGCAGCGCGCGCTGCGTCTGGTTGTGGAAGGCGCCGCCCTCGGCCAGCACCGCCAGATCCACCGCCTGCGGCAGCAGGGCCTCGCCCTGCGCGTCGCACAGCCAGGCGCCCTGCGCCTGCGGCTGCAGCCGTACCGTGCAGCCATGGCGTACCTGCACGCCAGCGGCCTGCGCGGCGGACTGCAGGGCCTGCAGCAGGTCACCGTAGCGCACTGTGTAGCCCAGTGCAGGCAGGCCTGCCTCCTCGGCCTGCAGCAGCACCCTGGGCAGCGAGGCCAGTCCGGCGGCCTGCTGCGAGACATGGATGCGCAGGATCGGCGTGGCCGCGTCGCGTGGCCACGCCTGCAGCGATTGCAGCAACTGCCGGCTGCCCTCGGACAGCGCCAGCACCCTGGGGTCGGCGCGCCCGGCCTGCGCATCGGGCTGGGCGTCGAACACCTGCAGCTCGGCGTCGATGCCCAGCTGGCGCAGCTGCAGCGCCAGGCTCAGCCCGACCGGGCCGGCGCCGACAATGGCCACGCGCAGCGGGCGATCCCCGGCGGGATCGGTCGGACGGGGCGCAGCCTCAGCCATGCATCACCTGCTCGATCTCGGACACCGTCTTCGGCGCCGCCGCGGTGAGCACCTCGCAGTCGCCGCGCGCCTGCACCACGACATCGTCCTCGATGCGGATGCCCAGGTCGTGGAAGCGCGCTGGCAGATCCGGCGCCGCACGCACGTACAGCCCGGGCTCGATGGTCAGCACCATGCCGGCGCGCAGGATGCGCGAAGCCGGCTGCAGGCTTGCATCGGGCAGCCTGCGCGCAGCTTCGCCCGGCTCGGCGTAGTCGCCGCAATCGTGTACGTCCATGCCCAGCCAATGGCTGGTGCGGTGCATGTAGAAGCGCCGGTAGGCACCGCTTTCCAGCACGCCGTCGACGTCGGCGACGGCGTCGCGCGACAACAGGCCGCAGTCGAGCAGGCCCTGCGCCAGCACACGCAGCGCGGCCTCGTGGGGTTCGTGGAAGCGCGCGCCAGGCCTTGTGGCGGCGATGGCCTCCTGCTGGGCCTGCAGCACGATCTCGTAGAGCTCGCGTTGCGCCCCGCTGAAGCGTCCGCCGACGGGAAAGGTGCGCGTGATGTCGCTGGCATAGCCGTCGAACTCGCAGCCCGCGTCGACCAGACACAGGCTGCCGCGCTGCAGCGCGGCGTTGCCGGCGCGGTAATGCAGGATGCAGGCGTTGGCGCCGGCGGCGACGATGCTGCCGTAGGCCGGCGCCTGCGCGCCGCCTGCGCGGAAGGCATGCAGCAGCTCGGCCTCCAGGTGGTACTCGCGCAGGTCGGGGCCAGCCTGCGCGCCGGCTGCGCGCATCACGCGCCGATGCGCATCGCAGGAAATGGCCGCCGCGCGACGCATCAGCTGCAGTTCGTGGTCGTCCTTGAACAGGCGCATGTCGTCCAGTAGCGCGCACAGGTCGTACTGCGCGGCGGGCGCGCGGTGCCCGGAGCGCGCCTGCGCGCGCACCGACTGCAACCAGGACTGCACCCGCGACTCCAGGCCTTCGTGCACGCCGAAGGGCCACCACACCGCGGCGCGGTCGCGCAGCAGTGCCGGCAGCAGCGCGTCCAGCTCGTCGATCGGCGCCGCGGCATCGAAACCGAAGATCTCGCGCGCCGCGTCGGGCCCGAAGCGCAGGCCGTCCCAGGTTTCGCGCTCGGGGTCGCGCGCGCGGCAGAACAGGGTGCTGTGGTGGCTGCCGTCGCGCTCGACGACCAGCGCCAGCAGGCTGTACGGCTCCCCGAAGGCGCTGAGGTAGTAGAAGTAGCTGTCGTGCCGATAGGGAAACTCGGCATCGCGGTTGCGCATGCGCTCGGGTGCGGTGGGCAGCAGCGCCACGCCGCCTCCGGCGTCGGCGATGCGCCGCGCCAGTTCGGCGCGTCGCTGGGCGCAGCGCTGCAACTGCTGGGCGGCCGGAACTTCGGGCAGCAGGGCGGCGGAGGGCGCGGTGGCAGTGTTCATGGATGCGGGCGATCGGCGGGCGCGCGCGGCCCACAGGGCTGCGCAAAGGTACAGCTTACCCCCGCGGCGGCGGGATCCGCACGGCGCCCGCGCCGGCCCTGGAGGCGCGCAGCAGGGCATCGACCTCGGCCAACTGCTGTGGGGTTCCGATGTTGAACCAGCGCCCGCGCCAGTGCTCGCCGCTGACCCGCCCGGCCTCGACTTGCGCGTACAGCCAGGGAAACAGCTTCCAAGGCTGGCGTGCCGGGCGGTCGGCGAACAGCGCGGCGTCGAAGACCGCGATGTTGCCGTAGTTCAGCAAGCGTCCATGCCGCTGCACGCGGCCGTCGGCGCCCAGCGCCATGTCGCCCTGCGGATGGTGCGGGGGGTTATCGACCAGCACGAAATGCGCGCTGGTGGCCCGTGCATCGGCGGCGATGCGCGCCTGCGCCGCGAACAGGCGGGAATAATCGAAGTCGGTGTGGATGTCGGCGCTGAGCACGGCGAAGGGCGGCGCCTGCGCACCGCCCAGCAGGGGCAGTGCGGTGGCCACCGCGCCGCCCGTCTCCCAGGCCTGCTCGGGCTCGCGCGAATAGGCCAGGCGCACCCCCCAGCGCGCGCCGTCGCCCAGCGCATCGGCGATGCGCTGGCCCTGCCAGCCCAGGTTGATCACCAGATCGGCGATTCCGGCGCGCGCCAGGGCCTCGATCTGCCACACGATCAGCGGCTTGCCCGCCAGCTCCAGCAGGGGCTTGGGCAGGTGGTCGCTGAGCGGACGCATGCGCTCGCCGCGTCCGGCGGCCAGCAGCAGCGCGCGCATCACGGGGGAATGGGGCATGGCAGGATGCTCTTGTGAAGACGCAGGGCCGCCCCAAGTTTTGCCAACCCCCACGGGGGGTGGGTCGGGCCCCCGGCCCGGCCCAGGGGGCGCTCAGAAGGTATAGCCATGCTCGCGCCGCGCGCCCTGCAGGCGCTCGAGCAAGCGCTGCAGCGGAGCGAATTCGCGGTAGCGCGCAGCCACCGCGCTGGCGTAGCGCAGCACCTGCGGCAGATCGCCGAGATACTGCGCCTTGCCGTCGCGGTGGTACAGGCGGGCGAAGATGCCCAGCACCTTGATCTGGCGCTGCAGCCCCATGAACTCGAAATCGCGGTAGAAGGCGCCGAAATCCGGCGCCACCGGGAACGCGGCCGCGCGCGCGGCCTCCCAGTAGCGGATGGCCCAGTCGATCTGCTGCTCCTCCGGCCATTCGATGTAGGCGTCGCGCAGCAGCGAAACCAGGTCGTAGGTGATCGGGCCGCGCACCGCGTCCTGGAAATCCAGCACCCCCGGATTGGCCCCGTCCGGCGGCGCCAGCAGCATCAGGTTGCGGCTGTGGTAGTCGCGGTGCACGGCCACCACCGGCTGCGCCAGCGCCTGCGCGAGCAGGGTGTCGAACACCTGGCGCAGCCCCTGCTGCTCGGCCGGCGTGAGCTGGGCGCCCAGATGCTCGCCGACATACCAGCGCGGAAAGAGATCGAGTTCGGCCTGCAGCCGCTGGCCGTCGTAGGCCGGCAACGCGCCCTGTGCCCCCTGCAGGCGCACCAGCGCCCGCAGGGCGTCGCGCATGAGTTCGTCGCAGCGCCGCGCCGCGCCCTCGGCACGCGCCTGCCGCAGGGCTTCGAGATAGGTGGTCTGTCCCAGATCGGACAGCAGCAGCAGGCCCTGCTGCGCATCCTGCGCGAATACCTGCGGCACGCTCAGCCCGGCCTCGCGCAGCAGGCCGGCCACGTGGCAGAAACGCCCGACGTCCTCCCGTTCCGGGGGGGCATCCATGACGATCAGGCTGTCGCCGGCCGCGGTGTCGACGCGGAAATAGCGCCGGAAGCTGGCGTCGGCGGAGGCCGGGCGCAGGCTGTCGGGACGCAGGTCGAAGCCGCCGGGCCGACTTTCGAGCCAGGCCAGGACGAGCGCGCGACGCGCGTCGTGCCCGGCGGCAGGGGGATGGGGTGCGTGCTGGTTCATGGGGGTGCGGTGGCTGCCTGCGCGGGTGCCGCCGGCGGATTCCTATAATCGGCGCCGATTCTAGGAGGCCGCGGACCGTGGCCGCCGGCCAGGCGCGCGCTGCCAGACGCGCGGCGGCCCGAAACCCACCCCGCCCGTGCCCGTCCCGCCGCACACCGACTTCCGCGAACACCGCCCCTGCCGCGCACGCCTGCCGCTGCTTGCGCTGGGATTGCTGCTCGGCCGCGCTGCGGCCGCCGCGCCGGTGACGCCGGCAACGCCGGCCTCGGAGGCCTCGGTGTCGGCTTCCGCGCCGCTGCAGCTGCGCTCGAGCGGCGAGCTGCTCGAGCGCCTGCCGCAGGGCGCGCGCGCTGCCGAACCGGTGTTCGTGCAGGCCGGAACGATCAGCCTGCAGCCGGACATCCGGCTCGACGCCTCGGGTGGGGTGCAACTGCGGCGGCATTCGGTGGTGTTCAAGGCCGACTCCCTGCACGAGGATCTGGTGAGCAACGAGGTCGACGCCACCGGCCACGTGCGCATCCTGCAGATGGGCAATGTATTCAGCGGGCCGTCGCTGCGCTTCAATCTGGACAGCGACACCGGCCTCATGCCCGATGTGGGGTATTTCTTCAACCGCACCCAGGGTGGCGGGCACGCGCGGCTGGTGCGCTTCCTCAGCCGCGACCACCTGCAGGCCGATCAGGCCACCTACACCACCTGCACCGCCTCGCCGCTCGACTGGGTGCTGCAGGCCGCGCACCTGGATCTGGATTTCGGCTCCGACACCGGGATCGCGCGCGACGGCCGCGTGCGCTTCAAGGGCGTCACCATCCTGCCGCTGCCCTACGCCAGCTTTCCGCTGACCGATGCGCGCAAGTCCGGGCTGCTGCCGCCGACCATCGGGCTCGACAGCCGCAACGGACTGGACTGGGCGCAGCCCTATTACTGGAACATCGCGCCGAACTACGACGCCACGCTGACGCCGCGGCTGCTGCTGCGCCGCGGCTTGATGGGCAGCGCCGAAGTGCGCTGGCTGGAGCCCGACGGGCAGGGCAGCACCCACCTCGACTACCTGCCCAGCGACAGCGCGGCCGGCGGCGCGTCGCGCTGGGCCGCGGTGCTGCAGCAAAGCGGCGAACTGGGCAGCGGCCTGAGCTACGGCCTGAACCTGCAGCGGGTGTCGGACAACAACTGGTGGCAGGACTTCGGCAGCGTCAATCCGGTGATCGGCGGCAACCGCATCCTGCCGCAACAGGGGCAGATCACCTGGAGCCAGCCCGACGGCATGCTGCAGGCCAGCTTCAATACCTGGCAGACGCTGCAGAACCCGCAGTCGCCGGTGACGGTGCCCTACAACGTGCAGCACCAGCTGCTGGGCAGCTGGCACAGCCGCAACTACACCGGACTGCAATGGCAGCTCGACGCCGCCACCGCGCGCTTCACCAACGACACTCCGGGGCTGCTGTCGGGAGATCGCAGCTACATCAAGCCGAGCCTCAGCCTGCCCTTCATCGCCGCGCAGGGCTTCGTGACGCCCACGCTGCAGTTCAACCTCGCGCATTACGCGACCGACACGCCGATGGCCGACGGCAGCCGCACCGCCGACCGCGCGGTGCCCACGTTCAGCCTGGACAGCGGTCTGGTGTTCGAACGCCACACCCAGGCCTTCGGCCACAGCCTGGTGCAGACGCTGGAGCCTCGGCTGTACTACGTGTACACGCCGTACCGCGCGCAGTCGTACCTGCCGAACTACGACAGCGTGCCGCTCGATCTGAACCTGGCGACGATCTACACGCCGAACGTGTTTGCCGGCAACGACCGCATCGCCGATGCCAACAACGTGACTGCCGGGGCCACGACGCGCTGGCTGGACGCCACCAGCGGCGTCGAGTATGCCAGCGCCACCGTGGCGCAGCGCGTGCTGCTCAGTGAGCAGCGCGTGACCCTCAGCGGCGGGCCCTTGCCCAGCGGCCTGGGCGACACCTTCCTGCTGGGCTCGATGTCCCTGAACCCGCGCTGGCGGGTACGCGCCGGGGTGGACTACAACCTGCGCCGACGCCAGCTGGTGCAGGCCGATTTTGGCGCGCAGTGGAGGGTCGAGGACTACCGCAACCTGAGCCTGTCCTACCAGACGCAGAGCGCGACGGCAACGCAGATCCCGCTGAAATTCATCGATGCCGCCTGGCAGTGGCGGCTGAGCGGGCGCTGGTACTCGGTCGGCCAGGCCAACTACAGCATCATGGACAAGAGACTCAACAGCGGACTGTTCGGAGTGGTATATGACGGCGGATGCTGGGTCGGGCGCATCGTCCTGCAGCGCGAGTCGCTGACCACCGCGACCGCCAGCACCCGCGTGCTGTTCCAGCTCGAACTCTCCGGCTTCTCCCGATTGGGGAACAATCCCTTGCGAGCCTTGCAGGAAAATATCCCTGGATACCAACTGGTGCATCAACCCTCGGCTCCACCCAGCCGCTACGCCAACTATGAATAAATTCGTCGTGCGACTCCTGCTGCTCGCAGCCTTCAGCGCGTGCCTGGGCGCGGCGCAGGCGCAGTCCCTGGATCTGGGTATCGAGCCGGGCGCGGCGGCTGCGCCCGGGCTGTCCGCGCCGAGCAGCGGGGACAGCGATGGCATTGCCGCGGTGGTCGGGGATCAGGTGATCACCCGCTACGACCTTGCGCTGCGCGCGCGCACACTGGAACAGCGGCTTGCGCAGCAGCCGGGGCAGGCCGCGGCAATGCCGCACGGCGCGCAATTGCGCGCTGCGGTGCTCGAACAGATGATCAACGAATACGCGCTGGCCGAGTTCGCCGAGCACAGCGGCATCGAGGTCAGCGACGACACCCTGCAGCGCGCGCTGCGGCAGATTGCCTCCAGCAACCACATCGACCTGGCCGGCCTGCGTGCCCAGGTTCGCGCGCAAGGCATGGGATGGAAGGATTTCGAGGCCCAGATCCGGCGCGAGATCCTGATCGCCCGCCTGCGCCAGCGCGACGTGGCGAGCAAGGTGCAAGTCAGTGACCAGGACATCGACGCCTACCTGCGGCGCGAACAGGCTGCCAGCGGCCGCGCCGCGGCCGACGCCGAGTTGCACCTGGCGCAGATCCTCTCCCCGCTGCCCGATCACCCGACACCCGCCGAGGTCGCCCAGGCGCGCAGCCTGATCGACCAGGCAGCGGCCGCGCTCGCGCAGGGCAGGCGCTTCGACGTCGTGCTGCGCGACTTCACGGCCGGCCCCGATGCGCTGCAGGGCGGCGACCTGGGCACGCGCCCGGCCGCGCAATGGCCGCAGCTGTTCGCCCAGGCCGTGCGCTCGCTGCAGCCCGGGCAGGTCAGTGCGGTGATCCGCAGTCCGGCCGGCTTCCACATCCTGGAGCTGGTGTCGCGCGTACAGCCGCGCACGGGGCTTCCGCAAAGCGCGATGCAGGCACGGGTGCGGGAAATCGTGCTGGACGCGCAAGGCGCGTCGGCGCGCAAGGCCGCGATCCACGAACTGCAGGTCGTGCGGCAGGCCATCGAATCCGGCGAGGTGCGCTTTTCCGCCAAGGCCCGCGAAATTTCGCAGGATCTGGGCACCGCCGCGAAGGGCGGCGACCTGGGCTGGTTGCTGCCCGGGCAGCTGCCGGCCGAACTCGACGTCGCGCTGGACGGCATGAACCCCGGGGAACTCTCGCAGCCGCTGGTGCTGCCGGGCAAGGTGGTGCTGCTCCAGCTGGTCGACCGCCGCGAACATGCGCTGGCGCCCGGGCAGGAGCGCGCCGTGGTGCGCAATCTGCTGCTGCAGCAGAAGGAGGCGAAGGCCTTCGACGAACTCGTGCAGCAGGTGCGCTCGCGCACCTATGTGCGCATCCCCGACGACCAGTCGTGAGCCCTGCCGCCGGCGGCCCCTCGCGCCTCGCCGGGCACACGGCACGCAAGCGCTTCGGCCAGCATTTCCTGAGCGACGCCTCGGTCATCGAGGGCATCGTCGATGCCCTCGACCCGCGCCCCGGGCAGCGCCTGGTGGAAATCGGCCCCGGCCTGGGCGCTCTGACCCTGCCCGTGCTGCGGCGCTGCGCGGAGCTCACGGTGGTGGAGATCGACCGCGACCTGGCGCATCGCTGGCGCGTGCGGGATCTGCAGGGGCTGCGGGTGATCGAGGCTGATGCCCTGCGCCTGGATTTCGCAAGCCTGGGCAGCGAGCTGCGGCTCTTCGGCAATCTGCCGTACAACATTTCGAGTCCGCTGTTGTTTCACTTGCTCGAATTCGCTGAGCATGTGCAAGATCAGCATTTCATGTTGCAGCAGGAAGTGGTACGGCGAATCCTCGCCGAACCCTCGACTTCCGATTACGGGCGCCTTTCAGTGACCCTGCAGTGGCGCTACCGGATGTGGCCGGTGCTGGAGGTTGGCCCGCAGGCCTTCCACCCGCCGCCGCGCGTCGACTCGGCGGTGATCGGCATGCGGCCGAGGCCGCCGCAGGATGTGCAGGGCTTGCGCAGCGCCGGGCTGCAGGCGCTGGTCGCAGCGGCCTTTGCGCAGCGGCGCAAGCTGCTGCGCCACAGCCTGGGGCCCTGGCTGCAACGACAGGGATTCGACGGGAATTTCGACCTGCAGCGCCGCGCCGAGGAGGTTCCGGTGCAGGAATACGTTGCCCTGGCGCTGCGCCTGCAGCAATCCGCCGCGCAAGGCTGAGCGCGCCGCACGGCCCTTGCGAAGGGGGCGTCCGCTTCAGGCCGCCTGCGCCAGCCAGGTGCCGTACCACGGTGCAGGGCGCACCGCGCGGCTGGCTCGAAAACCCGGTTCCACTTCACCCCGCAACGCCTCCCGGGCAGGCGCGCGGGTCACAGAAAAGAGTAGAAGACCCTGAACTCCACACTCTTTTCGTACCAGAAGTCGGCCGCGTCGCGGAACACGTCGAGCAGGGTTTCGCGCGCTTCCTTGTCGAAGCGCTGGGTCATCGGCAACTGCTCGAGCACGATGACAAACCCCGGCTGCGCGCCGGCACGCGCGATGACGTCCGTGAGGCAGTCGCGCAGGGCGTCGTAGTTCTTGCCGTAATGCTTGGGAAACAGGAAGCTGCGGGCAATGGCCTCCAGGACTTCCTGCCGGGTGGTGGCCTGCGCCAGGTTGGCATAGAGGAAATGCTGCCCCGCCTCCTGCGCCGCCGTCATCAGTTCGTTCACGCGGAATGCGCGAATGGACTGCACGATATTCGGCCGCAGCCCGGCAAGCCTGACGCCTTCGTCGAGCTCGGAACCGGATGGATTGGAAACTTGCGTAGTGATCATTGGTGTAGAAGCAGACAGGCAGTCTGCGTTGGGCACCACCGCATGCAATGGATCCGGCCCCCCGGTCGCGGCTGCCCGGGGAGGGCGTGGGCTGTTCGCGAGTGCCTGCTGCAGGCAAGTGGGCGGCGATGCATCCTGGAAGGCTTCGCCATGGCCCGCATGGGGCCGCGGTAGCCGGGACGCTGCCACGCCGGCGAGACCGACGCGCCACCGGCCAGCGACCCCCCGAGGCCCTCGCAGCCGCGTTTCAACTTGTTTTCGTGACGGGCGTGCAGCCTGAACACGGCAGTGGAGTCATCGGCGCCTTGACCGCGCTTGCGCCCCCTGCGTCAAGTCGACGGCCAAAAGCTCATGCTATGGGAAAGCCCCCGGAAAAGCAAGATTTACGCCTGTTTATTGTGCAGCAGCAAGCAGCGGAGTGATCACTCACTTCGCTGCTTGCGCGCGGGCGATCGCACAGACGATCGCGCGGATGATCGCGCGGGCGCTCAGTTCGGAGCCGCGCTCGACGCGTTGGCTTCCATCACCGTCAGCGCGGTCATGTTGACAATCCTGCGCACCGTGCTCGATGCGGTCAGGATGCATGCGGGCCGCGCCAGCCCGAGCAGGATCGGGCCGATCGCCACGTTGTTGCTGGCCGCGGTCTTCAACAGGTTGTAGGCGATGTTGGCCGCGTCCAGGCCGGGGAAGACCAGCAGGTTGGCCTCGCCCGCCAGCGTGGTCTGCGGCAGCAGGCTGCTGCGCAGATCGGGGTCGAGCGCACAATCGCCGTGCATCTCGCCGTCGACCTCGAGCGCGGGATCCTGCTGGCGCAGCAGATCCAGCGTCTGGCGCATCTTTACCGCGCTGGGCGCATTGCTGGAGCCGAAATTCGAATGCGACAGCAGCGCCACCTTCGGCCGGATGCCGAAGCTGCGCAGCTTCTCGGCGGCCAGCAGCGTGATCTCCACCAGTTGCTCGGCCGTCGGGTCGACGTTGACATGGGTGTCGACCAGCATCAGCTGCCTGCCCGGCAACAGCAGGCCGTTCATCGCAGCGTAGGTATGCACGCCCTGGCGCCTTCCGATCACCTGATCCAGGTAGTGCAGGTGCATCTGGGTGTTGCCCCAGGTTCCGCAGATCAGGCCGTCGGCCTCCCCCTTGTGCACCATCATGCTGGAAATCAGCGTCAGGCGGCGGCGCATCTCGATCTTCGCGAACGACGGGGTGATCCCCCTGCGCCCGGCGAGCTGCTGGTAGCTCTGCCAGAAATCGCGGTAGCGTTCGTCGTGGTCGGTGTTGACCACCTCGTAGTGCTGGCCCTCGTGCAGCCGCAGCCCGAAGCGCTCGATGCGCTGCGCGATGACCGCCGGGCGCCCGACCAGGATCGGGCGCGCCAGTTGCTCGTCGACGACGATGCGCACGGCGCGCAGCACGCGCTCGTCCTCGCCTTCGGCGAATACCACACGCTTGTTGGCGGCATGGCGCGCGATGCTGAAGATCGGGCGCATCATCGCCCCCGACTGGTAGACGAACTGCTGCAACTGCTCGCGGTAGGCCTGCAGGTCGGCGATCGGGCGCGTGGCCACCCCGCTGGCCGCCGCGGCTCCCGCCACCGCCGGCGCGATGTGCAGGATCAGGCGGGGGTCGAAGGGCTTGGGGATCAGGTAGTCGGGCCCGAAGCCGGGAACATTGCCCCCGTAGGCGGCGGCCACGACATCACTCTGCTCGATCTGCGCCAGCGCGGCGATCGCCTGCACCGCGGCGATCTCCATTTCGGTGGTGATGGTCGTCGCCCCGCAATCGAGCGCGCCGCGGAAGATATAGGGGAAGCACAGGACGTTGTTGACCTGGTTCGGGTAGTCCGAGCGCCCGGTGGCGATGACCGCGTCGTCGCGCACGGCGCGAACCTCCTCGGGAAGGATTTCCGGTGTCGGGTTGGCCAGCGCCAGGATCACCGGGCGCCGCGCCATGCGCGCGACCATTTCGGCCTTCAGCACGCCGCCGGCCGACAGCCCGAGAAAGATGTCCGCGCCGTCGATGATCTGCCCCAGGCTGCGCGCATCGGTGGCCTGGGCATAGCGCTCCTTTTCGGGATCCATCAGCTCGCCGCGACCCTGCCAGACGACGCCGGCGATGTCGCTGACCCAGATGTGCTCGCGCCGCAGCCCGAGATGTTCGAGCAGCCGCAGGCAGGCCAGCGCCGCGGCGCCGGCCCCCGAGCACACGAGCTTGACGTCCTCGATGCGCTTGCCCACGACCTTCAGGCCGTTGAGCACCGCCGCGCCCACGATGATCGCGGTGCCATGCTGGTCGTCGTGGAACACCGGGATGCGCAGCCGGCTGCGAAGCTCGCGCTCGACGCGGAAGCATTCGGGCGCCTTGATGTCCTCGAGGTTGATGCCGCCGAAAGTGGGCTCCAGCGCGGCGATGATGTCGACCAGGCGCTCGGGATCCTTCTCCTGGATCTCGATGTCGAACACATCGATGTTGGCGAACTTCTTGAACAGCACCGCCTTGCCTTCCATCACCGGCTTGGCCGCCAGCGGCCCGATGTCGCCCAGGCCGAGCACCGCGGTGCCGTTGGTGATCACGCCCACCAGGTTGGCGCGCGCCGTGTAGCGCGCGACGTCGCCGGGATGGGCGACGATCTCCTCGCAGGCCGCCGCGACGCCTGGAGAGTAGGCCAGCGCGAGGTCGCGCTGGTTGGACAGCTGCTTGGTCGGCGAGACGCTGATCTTCCCCGGCTGCGGGTGTTCGTGGTACTCCAGGGCGGCGCGGCGGAACGCCGCCTTGGCATCAGGGTTGGACATGTGCGCTCTCTCCAGGAACCGCGGCCCGTCGTGCCTTGCAGCGCACCGGCGCGGGGAGCTGATTCTAGTGTCCGGTCGCGCAGGGGCGGGACGGCACGTCAGGCCGCAGCGACGACAATGGCGGCATGCCAACCCCTCCTGGAGAGTTCGAACTCATCGCGCGCTACTTCCGCCGCCCGGCCCCGCATGCCGTGCTGGGCATCGGCGACGACTGCGCGCTGCTGGCCTGCGAGCCCGGGCTGCAGTGGGCCGTGTCCACCGACATGCTGGTCGAGGGGCGCCACTTCCTCGCCGGAGCCGAGCCGCGCCAGCTCGGCCACAAGGCCCTGGCGGTGAATCTGTCCGACCTCGCGGCCATGGGTGCGCAGCCGCGCGCCTTCACCCTGGCGCTGGCCCTGCCCACGGCCGACCCGCAATGGCTGCAGGCCTTCAGCTCCGGCATGCTGGCGCTGGCCGACGCGTCCGGCATCGAACTCGTCGGCGGCGACACCACGCGCGGGCCGCTGAACCTGTGTCTGACCGTGCTCGGGCTGGTGCCGCCCGAACTGGCGCTGCGGCGCGACGCGGCACGCGCGGGCGATGCGCTGTGGGTGTCGGGCACCCCCGGCGACGCCCGCCTGGCGCTCGGTCACCTGCGCGGCGAATGGCAGCTGTCGCCGGCACAGGCACAGGTCGTGCTGCCGCGGCTGCACGCCCCGCAGCCCCGCGTGGGCCTCGGACTGGCGCTGCGCGGCGTGGCGCACGCGGCCATCGACATTTCCGATGGCCTGCTCGGCGACCTCGGCCATGTGCTGCGCGCCAGCGGCGTGGGCGCGGTCGTGGATGCCGACTCCATCCCCGCCAGCCCGGCGCTGGCGGCGGTGGCCACGGCGCGGCGGCGCGCCTGCCAGCTCGCCGGCGGGGACGACTACGAGCTCCTGTTCACCGCGCCCGCGCATCGCCACGCAAAGATCCTGCAGGCCGCCGAGCGCGCTCGGGTGCCGGTGGCGCGCATCGGCAGCATCGTCGCCGAGCCCGGTCTGCAGCTGCGCGACAGCGCAGGCCGTAGCATCGCCGAGCACTACCCTTCCTTCGATCATTTCGCCGCGTCGTGAACCCTGCCCGCCCTGCGCCCCGCGCCGACTGGCGCTTCCTGCTGTCGAGCCCGGCGCACTTTGTCGCACTGGGCTGCGGCAGCGGGCTGTCGCCCATCGCACCCGGCACCGCGGGCAGCCTGTTCGGCTGGCTCGCCTACCTGGGGCTGCAGCCCTTGCTGCCGGCATGGGCATGGCCGTGGCTGCTGCTGTTCGGCTTCGCGGCCGGGGTGGCGATCTGCGGGCGCACGGCGCAGGCGCTGGGTATGCACGATCCATCGCCGGTGGTGTGGGACGAAGTGCTGGCGATGTGGCTGCTGCTGTGGCTGGCGCAGCAGGGATGGCACGCGCTGCGCGGCCCGCATGCGGGCCTCCCGTGGATCCTGCAGCTGGCTGCCTTCGCGCTGTTCCGGCTGTTCGATGCCGTCAAGCGCGGCCCCGTCGGGTGGGTCGACCGCAAGGTTCCGGGAGGCCTGGGAATCATGCTCGACGACCTGGTCGCGGCACTGCTGGCCGCGGCCGTGCTGGCGCCGCTCAGCGGCTTCCTCGGCCATGCCTGAGCACGCAGCGACGGCAGCCGCCGATCTGGGCTGGCAGCAACTGCTGGCCACCGCCGGCGAACTCGGCAACGCGCTGCTGCACAGGCAGTGGATGCTGGCCTGCGCCGAGTCCTGCACCGGCGGCCTGGTGGCCGCCGCGCTGACCGCCCTGCCCGGCTCCAGCGCCTGGTTCGAGCGCGCGCTGGTGACCTACAGCAATGCCGCCAAGTGCGAACTGCTGGGGGTTCCGCAGGCCTTGCTGCATCGGCACGGTGCCGTCAGCGAGCCGGTGGCGCTGGCGATGGCGCAGGGCGTGCTCGAGCATGCCCCGGTGCAGGCCGCGCTGGCCATCACCGGAATCGCCGGCCCCGGCGGGGGCACTGCGGACAAGCCGGTGGGGCTGGTGTGGTTCGCGTGGGCGCTGCGGGGCCCGCAGGGGGTGCGCGCGCAGGCGCAGCACGTGCTCTGGCCGGGCGACCGCCACGCCGTGCGCATGGCCGCCGCGCAGCACGCGCTGCGCGGCATGCTGGAGCGCGTGCTGCGCCAGGCGCCGCCGCGCTGAGCGCGCCCGCGCCGTCGCCCGCCGCGACCTGCGACGGGTCGCAGGCCGGTGGGCGGATCAGGACGAGGGCTGTGGCGGCAGGGTGTCGTGGAAACTCGGGCGCGCGTCCAGGCGATCGCGCAGGCCGGCCAGCGCGGGGTGGTCGCTGCGCCACGCGATCTGCGGCACCCGAAAGCTCAGGTAGTCCAGCGCGGTGACCGCGGCCACGTCGGCCAGGCTCATGCTCGAACCGCACAGCCACGGGCCCTTGTCGAGGCGAGCCGCCAGCACCGGCAGCGCGGCCTCGATCTTGCCCAGCTGGCGCTGCACCCAGGCCTGGCTGCGCTCACCGGCAGCGCGCCCGGGCCAGGCCTGTTCGAGGCGCGCGGCGACCGCGGCATCCATCACCCCGTCGGCCAGGGCCTCCAGGGTTCGCACCTCGGCGCGCTGGCGCGCATCCTCCGGGATCAGCCGCGGCGAGGGCATGACGGCATCCAGGTACTCCACGATGACCCGCGAGTCGTAGACCACGCCGCCGTCGCCGAGCAGCAGGCAGGGCACCTTGCCCAGCGGGTTGAAGCGCCCGATCTGCGGCGTGGCGCCCCAGACGTCGTCCTCGATCAACGGGCAGTCGATGCCCTTCTCGCCCAGCACGATCCGCACCTTGCGCACATAGGGGCTGGTGCGCGAGCCCATCAGCTTCATGTCCATGGCAGCTTCCTCCTGGCCGCCGCCGAGTATAGGAAAGCCGCGACCGGTGCGCAGCGCGCCCGCGCGCCGCGCGCCGGCCTTCCTACAATGCGGGCATGAACTCCGCTGCCTCCTCCTCCTCCCCTCCGGCCGACGTGCCGGCCGCGCGCGGCCACGCGCTGAGCGCGCTGTCGCCCCTCGACGGGCGCTATGCCGCGAAGGTCGACGCCTTGCGCGCGCACCTGTCCGAAGGCGCGCTGATGCGCTGCCGGGTACGGGTGGAGATCGAGTGGCTGATCGCACTGTCGCAGTCCGGGCTGCCCGAGCTGGCGCCGATCCCGGCGCCGCTGCAGGCCGAGCTGCGCGCGATGGTGGAGGCCTTCGGCGACGCCGACGCGCAGGCCATCAAGGATTTCGAGCGCGTCACCAACCACGACGTGAAGGCCGTCGAGTACTGGATCAAGGAGCGGCTCGGGCAGTGGCCCGAGCTCGCGCGCAGCAGCGAGTTCGTGCATTTCGCCTGCACCTCGGAGGACATCAACAACACCGCCCACGGGCTGATGCTCGGCGGGGCCCGCGACCAGGTGCTGCTGCCGGCACTCGAGGGCGTGCTGGGACGACTGCGGCGGCTGGCGCTGGATCTGGCGGATGCGCCGATGCTGTCGCGTACCCACGGCCAGACCGCCAGCCCGACCACCCTGGGCAAGGAAATGGGCAACTTCGCCGCCCGCCTGCAGCGCGCGCTGGGACGGCTGCGCGCGGTCGAGCTGACGGCCAAGATGAACGGCGCGGTGGGCAACTACAATGCCCATCTCGTCGCCCTGCCGCAGCTGGACTGGGAAGCGCTGGCCCGTCGCGTGGTCGAGCAGCAACTGGGGCTGCGCTTCAACCCCTACACCATCCAGATCGAACCCCACGACTCGATGGCCGAGCTGTTCGATGCGCTGGCCCGGCTGAACACCGTGCTGATCGACCTGAACCGCGACATCTGGGGCTACGTGTCGCTGGGCTATTTCCGTCAGCGCACGCGCGCCGGGGAAATCGGCTCCTCGACCATGCCGCACAAGGTCAACCCGATCGACTTCGAGAACTCCGAGGGCAACCTGGGCATCGCCAACGCCCTGCTCGGCCACTTCAGCGCCAAGCTGCCGATCTCGCGCTTCCAGCGCGACCTCACCGATTCCACCGTGCTGCGCAACATGGGCGTGGCGCTCGGCCACGCGCTGCTCGCCTACGACAGCCTGTGCCGCGGCCTGGACAAGCTCGAGCCCGATGCCCAGCGCCTGGCCGAGGATCTGGACAACGCCTGGGAGGTGCTGGCCGAGGCGGTGCAGACGGTGATGCGGCGCCACGGTCTGCCCAACCCCTACGAGCAGCTCAAGGAGCTGACGCGCGGCAAGGCCATCACCCGCGACTCCCTGCGCGCGTTCATCGCCACCCTGCCGTTGCCCGCGCCCGAGCGTGAACGGCTGTTGCAGCTCAGCCCGCGCAGCTACACGGGCAAGGCTGCCGAACTGGCGCGTCGCATCGGCAGCGACGCGGCCTGAATGCTCGGGCGTGCAGCAGGGGCGAGGCGCATGGTTTAAGGTGGCGGCCTGGTGCCCACGCCCGTACCCAGACCCGCCCGAGGAGTTCCGCCCATGCTCAAGCTCGTGATCAAGTGGCTGCTGTCGGCGACAGCCCTGATGGCCGTGGCCTACCTGTACAGCGGGGTGCGGCTGGCCGGTTTCGGTGCGGCGCTGTGGGCTGCGCTGCTGATCGGACTGCTCAACAGCCTGGTGCGTCCGGTGCTGCTGGTGCTGACGCTGCCGATCACGTTGCTGACCCTCGGCTTGTTCTTCTTCGTCGTCAACGCGCTGATGTTCTACTTCGCCTCAGCGCTGAGCTCGGGATTCGAGGTTCGCGGCTTCGGCGCAGCCCTCGTCGGCTCCCTGCTGTACAGCCTGGCCGGCCTGCTGATCGACTCCGCCCTCGAAGGCGCCTTCGATCGCCGCGCCTGAGGCCTGCGCCGCGACCACCGGCTGTTCGCCCAGCGCGCGCAGGCGCTGTTCCAGCGGCGGATGCGCGCGGAACATGCGCCGCAGCCCTCCACGTTGCGGCAAAGGGTCGCAGACCATCATCGACGCCGTCGCAGGGTGGCGCACCGCGAGTGCGAGCACGCGCCGCTCGTCGGCGTGCAGCAGGTGCAGCGCGCGCACCAGCGCCGCCGGGTCGCCGCACAGCTCAGCGCCCGCGCGATCGGCGACGATGTCCTGCCAGCGGGCCCGGGCCAGACGCGCCATCCCGGCGGACAGCGGCGCCAGCAGCAGCCACAGCGGAGCCGGCGCCGGAGCCTCGTCGGCCATGCGATCGGAGGGCCCGGGCGCGCCGGCATGGGCCAGCGCCGACAGCAGCCCCCCGAAGGCCGCGGCCAGGGTCGACGGCAGCGGATCCCAGCGCTCCATATGGCTGAACTCATGCGCCAGCACCGCGCGCAGCTCGGCCTCGTCGAGCAGCCGCAGGATCCCGCTGGTCAACATCAGGCTGTGCGCGCCGCCGGCGTGGCCCACCGCCCAGGCGTTGGGCGAGTGGCTGTCGAGCACGCACACGCGTGGCACGGGCATCGCGCAGCGCGCAGCCAGTTCGCGGATCATCGCCAGCAGGTGCGGCGCACCGGAGGGGTCGACTGCGCGCGCGCCCAGCAGGTGCAGCAGCAGCGGCGGGGCCAGGACATAGCCGGCAAGCGCCGCGCCCAACGCCAGCAACGCCGGCCAGGGCGCACGAAGGTGCACCCAGGAGGCGAGCCCCGCGGCAGCCAGCGCCGACGGAGCCAGCAAGGCAGCCGCGCGCAGCAGATTGGCGGCCCGCGGCAACACCCGACCGGGAACATTTACGTTTTGCAACATGGCCGCCGATGCTAGCGCAGCGGACAAATGCGCACCAGCGGGGAAGCCGACGACGATTCAGCCGACCTCGGGCGCGCCGGTGGCGAAGCACTGCCCGGGGCGGATCGGCAGCCCACGCAACAACTCGGCCGCCTGCAGCGGCCTGCCGCCGGCGCGCTGCAGGTGGGTAAGCCGCAGCGTGCCCTGGCCGCAGGCGACCTCGATGCCTTCCGCGCCGGCGGCGACCACGCAGCCCGGCGCGGCCGCCGCCGTCGCGCTGCCCACGCGCGCGCCATGCACCTTCAGTTCGATGCCGTCGAAGGACGTTCTCGCTCCCGGGTGGGGAGCGAAGGCGCGTATGCGGCGCTCGAGTTCGGGCGCCGCGCAACGAAAATCGAGCCAGGTCTCGGCCTTGTCGATCTTTGCTGCGTAGCAGATGCCGTCATTCGGCTGGGCCACCGGGTCTGCGACCCCGGATCGCAGATCCTGCAGCACCTGCAGCAGCAGGCTGGCGCCCGACTGCGCCAGTCGCGGCAGCAGGCTGGCCTGGGTGTCGTCACCCAGAATGGGGATTTCCTGCGTGCGGTAGACGGCCCCGGTGTCGAGCCCGGCATCCATGCGCATGATGCTGACCCCGGTGACCGCGTCACCAGCCTCGATGGCGCGCTGGATCGGCGCCGCGCCACGCCAGCGTGGAAGCAGCGAGGCGTGGATGTTCAGGCATCCCAGGGCCGGCAGGTCGAGCAGCCATTGCGGCAGGATGAGGCCGTAGGCCGCCACGACCAGCACATCGGGCGCCGCCCGCAGCAGGGCCTGGCGGGCGCATTGCGCGTCCTCGGCGTAGCGCCCGTCCAGGCGCAGGCCGCGCGGCTGAGCCAGCGCCAGGCCGCGCTCCAGCGCCAGTTGCTTGACCGCGCCGGCCTGCGCGCGCAGGCCGCGCCCTGCCGGTCGATCCGGCTGCGTCAGCACCAGCGGCACCTCGTACCCGCCTTGCAACAGCGCGCGCAACGCGACGGCGGCGAACTCCGGCGTTCCGGCGTAGGCCACGCGCAGCGTCGGCTGCGCGTGGGCGGCCGCGGCGGCCGCGGCGGGCTCAGGCGGGCTCGGTTTCACGCTGGCGCTTGCGCATGCGCGCCTTGATGCGGTTGCGCTTCAGCGCCGACAGGTAATCGACGAACACCTTGCCTTCGAGATGGTCCATTTCATGCTGCACGCACACCGACAGCAGCCCGTCGGCGTCGAACTCGAAGCTCTCGCCGCGCGCATCGAGCGCCCGCACCCGCACGCGGTCGGGGCGCGTGACCTTGTCGTAGATGCCGGGCAGGGACAGGCAGCCTTCCTCCCATTCCTTGCCCTGATCGTCGCGCTCGAGGATTTCCGGGTTGATCAGCACCATCGGCTGGTCGCGCAACTCCGAGGTGTCGACGACGATGATGCGTTCATGCACATCGACCTGGGTCGCGGCCAGCCCTACACCCTTGGCGGCGTACATGGTTTCGAACATGTCGGAGACGATCGCGCGCACGCGGTCGTCGACCACGGCCACCGGCCGGGCTACCTTCTGCAATCGGGGATCTGGGTATTGAAGGATCTCACGTAGGGCCATGACGAACTCCCGGGGCTCCCATACCGCGCGGCGAACCGGGTTGGGGCGCAGCTTTCATGCAACTTCCGATCGGGCCGAACCGGGGTTTTGATTGCGGCCCTTCGCGATTTATGGAGACAATGTAACAAGCATTCGACCCTTTGCGGCCTAAGGATATTGACGCACGATATTGACGCACTGCCGCCGCTGTTGCGCGCTGAAGCAACGCGCCATACGAGCGCGGCGTCAGACAACCGCAGCAGCGCGTGCATCTTGCCGCATGCACGAGAATGTGGGGGCGGGCGGCCGCAGCGCAAGCCCCCGCGGCGAAGCCGGCGGGCCTTGCCGCACCACCGCATGCACACTGCGCCGTTCCTGCTCATTGTCCTTCCTGGGGGCTCCTTCATGCAACGCAAGCTCTTTGCCCATGCCGGTGCCACGGCGCTGCTCTTCTGGCTGGGCTCGTTGGCAGCGCAGGCAGCCGCTTCCGCCGCGCCGCCGTTGAACGGGCTGCCGAACCTGCCGGTGGCGCCCCAGCAACGCGCGCGCGCCCAGCAGGCCGCGCAGCGCGGCGTACCGGTAAGCGAGCTCGCCGCGGGCGCGCCGGCACGCTACGAGGTGCGCAAGGGCGACACCCTGTGGCGCATCTCCGGGCTGTACCTGCGCCAGCCCTGGAACTGGCCCGACCTGTGGGGAATGAACCTGCAGCGCATCCGCAACCCCCACTGGATCTTCCCCGGGCAGGTTCTGGTGCTGCACATCGCCGGCGGCCGCGCCACCCTCAGCCTGCAGGGGCAGGGGGAGATTCCCACCGTGCGCGTCGAACCGGGCATCCACTACGAATCCCTGGCTCCGCAGGGCATCCCGACTCTGGACCCGGCGCTCGTGCAGCCCTTCCTGACGCGCCCGCTGATCGTCGATCCCGAGCAATTGCAGCGCTCCCCGCGCATCGTCGCTCTGGGCACGGGCCACGTGATCCTCGAGCCGCAGGGCATCGCCTATGTCCGTGGCCCCGTGGGCAACACCGAGCGCTTCGACGTCTACCGCCCGCAACGCCCGTTGCGCAACCCCTTCACCCACAAGATCATCGCCTACGAGTCGAACTACGTCGGCACGGTGGACGTGATCCACGGCCCGCGCGGCAAGGACGCGGTGGCCACCGTGCGCGCGCGCACGATGCAACGGGAGATCTCGGTCGGCGACCGCCTGATCGCCATACCCCCGCGCCAGTACCTGAATTTCGTGCCCAGGCCGCCGGCGCACCCGATGCACGGCAACATCATTTCCATCTATGGTGACCACACGATGGCCGGCAAGGACAGCGTGGTGGCCATCGACCTCGGTCGCGCCGAGGGCCTGCGGCGCGGCGACGTGCTGGCCATTGTCAAGCCGCCGCGCGAGGTGCATGACACCACGGTGCCGGGGCGCCCGCTGATCAGCATTCCCGCGCGACACGACGGTCTGCTGATGGTCTTCCGCACCTTCGAGCATGTCAGCTTCGGCCTGGTGCTGCGGGCGACGACCGAGGTGCAGGTTCCGGACGCGGTCACCTCGCCCTGAGCCGCCAGCGGAATTTGCACGGGTGCACGCGCAGACGGCGGGGCAGCGCGGCGGCAACGCCGAGCTGCTGGCCTGGCTGCGCCTGAACTACAGCCCGGGAATCGGCCCGCTCGCGGTGCAGCGCCTGCTGCGCGCCTTCGGCCTTCCGCAGCAGGTACTGAGCCGCGACCTGCACAGCCTGCAGCAGGTGCTGCCGCCGCGCGAAGCCACCGCGCTGCTTGCCGAGCCGCCCGCGGCGCTGCGCGCCTTGCTGGAGCGCGCCCCCGACTGGCTGAGCCAGCCCGGGCGGCACCTGATCACCCTGGACGACGCCCGCTACCCCCGCGCCCTGCTGCACATCGCCGACCCTCCTCCGCTGCTGTGGGCATGGGGTGAGCTCAGCCTGCTGGCACGCCCGCGCCTGCTCGCGGTGGTCGGCTCGCGCCACCCCAGCGCGCAGGGCGAGCGTGATGCCCACCGGTTCGCCCAGGCGCTGGCCGGTGCCGGCGTGACCGTGGTGTCCGGACTGGCGCATGGCGTCGACGCGCAGGCCCACCGCGGTGCCTTGCAGGCCGAGGGCGGTGGATCGACCATCGCGGTGCTGGGCACCGGCTGCGATCGCGTGTACCCGGCTGCGCAACGCGAACTTGCGCAGGACATCGCCCGCGATGGCTTGCTGCTGTCCGAATGGCCACTGGGAGCGCCCGCGCTCGCGCATCACTTCCCACGACGCAACCGGATCATCAGCGGCCTTGCCTGCGGCGTGCTGGTTACCGAAGCCGCGTTGCGTTCAGGCTCGCTGATCACGGCTCGTCTCGCCGCCGAGCAGGGGCGCGAGGTGTTTGCGCTGCCGGGCTCGATCCACAACCCGATGGCGCGCGGCTGCCACCGCCTGTTGCGCGACGGCGCGCAGCTGGTGGAGACGCCCGACGACATCCTGCGCGAACTCGGCTGGGGGCAGGCGCCTGCGGCGCCAGGCGCGGCGCCGGGCGCGCCGCTCGCGCCCCCGGCGCAACGGGTGCTTGACTTCCTGGGCGGCGGAATCCTCGGCTTCGATGCGCTGCTGGCACGCAGCGGCGCCACCGCTGCGCGGCTCAACGAGCATCTGCTGGAACTCGAACTGCTGGGGCTGGTGGCACGCCTTCCCGGCGGCCGGCTGCAGCGCGTGACGCCCGCCGATCAGCAGCCGCCGGTCGATTCCGGTGGCTGATCGCGGTCGCGGCCGTTGTGCATAGAATGCCTTCATGTTCGACATCCTGATGTACGTCTACGAAACCTACTGGCATCCGCAGGCCTGCCCGGAGCCGGGCCAGCTCTCGCGCAAGCTCAGCGCCGCGGGTTTCGAGACCGAGGAGATCAGCGATGCGCTGCACTGGCTGCGCGGGCTGGAGGTGTCTGTGGCCGACAGCCGCACGCTGGGCGCTCCCAGCGCCGCCTCGCTGCGCCTGTACGAAGGCAGCGAACTCGAATGCCTCGGCGTGGACGCCGTGGGCTACCTGAATTTCCTGGAGTCTGCCGGAACCATCCAGCCGCACTGGCGGGAGATCGTGGTCGAGCGCGCGGTGGCCACCGGCATCAAGCAACTGCCCCTGGAACAACTCAAGACCATCGTGCTGATGGTGCTCTGGCGTCTCGACGAGGAGCCGGACGCGCTGATCCTGGACGAACTGTTCGTCGAAGCCACCGACCGCGTCGTGCACTGACCGGTCCCTGCCCGGAGCCGCCTCCATGTCTAGCCCTTTCCGCCGCGGCGCGCTGCTCGCCGCGCTCAGCCTGTGCCTCGCCCTTGCCGCCTGCGGTGGCGGCACGAGCAACCAGTACAGCGGCTCCACCCTGGACGGACAGGTGCTGATGGATTCCGGGGCTGCGGTCAGCGGCAGCGCCAATGTCTGCCTGTACGCGGTCGCCAACGGCCTGGGCAACCCGCTGAACACCTCGGTCACCCCCGCGGTGGGCACCGGCACGCTGCTGACCAGCGGCTGCATCAGCACCGACGGCAATGGCCGCTTCGTGCAGGCGCTGCCGAATTTCTACGGGCCGGTGCTGGTACAGATCATCGGTGGGAGCTACACCAACTACGCGAGCAAGGCCGCGGCCTCGCTGACCAACCTGTCGACGACCAACGCCAGCCTGCAGGCGCTGGCCTTCAGCGGCGGCGGCGGTACGGTCAACGTGGTGGTGTCCCCGCTGACCACCATCGCCACGGCGATCGCGCAAAACCTGCCCGGCGGACTGTCGCAGGCCAACTATGCCACCGCGGTGGCCCGAGTGCAGTCGGAGTTCCAGTTGCCCGCGACCAGCGTGACCAGCGCGCCGGCTGCCGGCGACGCCCAGGATCTGGTGTTGCGCGGCGTCGAGTACTACCTCGCGAACCTCGGCACCGCCGACCCGAACGCGATCAACCTGCTGACCTGGACCAACCCGAGCACGTTGTCGGCGAATTTCACCACTGCGTACGACACCGTCAACTCGAGTACCACCCAATTCACGTTTCAGTGACGAGACAGGCTCCGCGCCCCCCTGAATCCGGGGGCAGCGATCCTGCCGTGGCGGCCCCGTCGCTGCCACAATGTCGGGATGTGCGCCGCCCGATCCCCCGACCCGGCAGCCGCGCCCCCGGCGCGGCCAGCGAGCGGCAGGTTCGTGCTGCTGGGTGTGCTGCTGTGCGCGGCCTGCGCCGCACTGGGGTGGCAGCAATGGCAGTCGACCCGTGCGCACGCGCTGAGGCTGCTGCGCGTGGGCGCGGCGGTGTATGCCCGGGACATGCAGCAGCAGCTGGCCAGCCGCGTCGCGCAGCTGCGCCAGATCGATGCCGCGCTGGAGAGCTCGCCGGATGCGGCGGCCACACTGCGCGAGGCCCTCGCGCGGTGGCCGGGTAACGACAACCTGCTGCTGCTGGGTGCGTCCGCGAAAGTGCTGGCCGCGGCGCACGACCCCGCGCGCTACCCTGCCTTCGACACGCGCATCGCGGCGGCCATCCGCGGCGACTGGGCCGCCTGCCCGGGCGCCGGTGCGCAAAGCTGCGCATTGCCCCCGGTGGCGGTACCCGGGCAACCCGGCCGCTGGTTGAGCGGGGACATGCTGCGCGTGGGCAGCGCAAGCTGGCTGGTGGTCACGCATCCCCATCGGCTGTCGCCGGCGTTGCGCGAACTGTTGACGGACGATCCGCGCGCCAGCCTGACCGTCGTGCGCGATGTCGACGGCCTGCCGCAGGTGGGCTACCCGGTCAGCCTGACGCCCTATGGCCGACCGCTGCGCCTGGATCTTCCGCTGCGTTCCCTGCTCGGATCCGGCAGCGGCGACTTCCGCGGCGTGGTCGGGCAGCAGGCCCAATCCGTGCTGGGCGCCTGGGTGCGCGTGGGCGGCCTGCCCTACCTGGTGATCGCGGCGCTGCCGCGCAGCGTGCTGCTCGCGCAGTGGGCGCGCGCGCTGCTGCCCGCGATCGCGTTGCTGCTGCTCTTCACGGTAATGGGCGGCTGGTTGCTGGCGCGCGACGCGCGACGCAGCCGCGCGCTGCGCGACCGCGAGGCCGGTTCGCGGCAAGCGCTTGAACGCGTCTCCCGCCTGCAGGCGCTGCGGGTGCGGGTGCATGAACTGATCGCCGCGGCGACCGCGGAGTCCGAATTGCTGCAGGGGGTGTGCAACGCCGCGGTGGAGCTGGCCGGTGTGCGCCTGGCCTGGATCGGGCGCGACGACGGCGCGCAGGGCGCGCAGGTGCTGGCCAGCGCCGGGCCGAGCGCCTACCTGCGCGAGGCCGCCTTGGGCTTCGTGGGCGATCGTGCGCAGCAGGCACGGCACGGCGACCCCTTCGACGACGCCTGGCGCAGCGCCGACCTGCAGTTCGACCCCGACCTGGCACGCCCGGATCGCCCCGGCGGCGCGCGCGCGGCAGCCCACGCGCTGCACGCCTGCGCCGCGCTTCCGATCCGCCGCCACGGCGCACTCGACGCCGTGCTGTCGCTGGTGTGGGACGAGGCCCTGCGCTTCGACGCCGATTTCGCCGGCGTGCTCGGCGACATGGGCGAGGCCATCGGCCGTGGCCTGGAGCGCCTGGATCTGCTGGCCGCGCAACAGGAGGCGCTGCGCGCGCACGAGCGCCAGGGCGAACTGATGCGCACGGTCTTCTCGCAGATCGACGTGCTGATCGCGTCGCGCAGCGAAGGCGAACTGCTCGACACCGCGTGCACGCGCCTGCTGGAGGGCGGACTGTTCGCCGCGGCCTGGATCGGCCAGCCCGATGCCCAGGGCACGGTGCGCATCGTCGCTGCCGCCGGGCACGCGCGGGAAACCCTGGCCGGCCTGCCGCTGCAGGTGCGGGACGACGGCCAGGACGCGCTGTCGCGCAGCTGGCGCGAGGCCGAGCCGGCGCTGGAGCGCGACACCGAGTCGCCGCTGATCCGCCCGTGGAAGCCCTATGCGCTGGCTGGCTGCACGCAGGAAGCCATGACCCTGCCGCTGCGCCGCTCGGGGCGCCTGTGGGCGATGCTGGTGCTGGTGGCCAACGACAGTGCCGACCTCGACGCCATCGTGCAGGACACCCTGCTGCGCACGGCCGAACTGCTGAGCCAGGCGCTGACCGAAATCGACCTCAAGCAACTGCTGCAGGCGCGCGAATCCGAACAGGCGCACCTGGCGCGCCACGACGCCCTCACCGGGCTGGCCAACCGCCTCGCCCTCGAGCAGCACCTGCCGCACGCGATGGCGCGCGCGCGACGCGGCGGGCACCAGCTGGCCATCGGCGTGCTCGACCTCGACGACTTCAAACCGGTCAATGACACCTACGGCCACGCGGCCGGCGACCGTCTGCTGCAGCAGCTGGGCGCGCGCCTGCAGGCGCAGCTGCGGGAGTCGGATCTGCTGGCGCGGCTGGGCGGGGACGAATTCGTGCTGGTGCTCGACGAGCTCGATGCCACGCATCCGCGCCAGGTGCTGGGCGCCGTGCTGGCCCGGTTGCACCGCGCGGTCGAGCAGGCCTTCGAGCCGGGCCCCGGAGTGCGCGTGGAAATCGGCATGAGCATGGGTCTGGCGCTGTACCCGGAGCACGGCGAGGAGCCCGACTCCCTGCTGCGCCAGGCGGACGCCGCGCTGTACGCGGTGAAGGCGGCGAAGGGGCGCCGCCAGCGCTGGTGGCTGCTCAGCGGCGAGCACATCGACGACACCCCCGAAGAGGAACTCGACCCCTACGGCGAGGCGGCGGCGGAGCTGCTGGGCAAGGTGCAGTCCGAGCTGCAGCAGATCGACGAGGACTTCGTCGCCCAGTACTGGGATCAGCTGCCGGCGGACAGCCCGAACGGGCGCATCCTGGCCACCCTCGGCGAAGACGAGCGCCTGCGCCTGCGGCAGCACCAGAGCGCGTACCTGCGGCGGCTGCTGCAGCCACGGCTGCAGCGCCAGCAGCAGGAAGAGGAGGCGCTGCGCCTGGGGCGGGTGCACGCGATGATCGGGGTCGACGGCGCGGCGTCGATGGCCGCGCTCGCGCAGTATGGAGCGACCCTGCAGCGGGCCACCCAGCGCCTGCCGCTGCGCCTGGATGCCCGTGTGCGCCTGCAGGCGGTGCTGCAGCAGCGGCTGGCGCTGGATCTGCAGGCCACGCAGCGCGGGGCGCTGGAAGTGCAGCATCAGTGCCAGGCGCACCTGGCGGCGATGGAAATGAGCCTGGCGGCGTGGGAGCAGTCGGGACAGTTGCCGCGCCATGTGGTGAACCACCTGGGCCAGTTGCCCGGAGTGTGCGGCGTGGCCTGCGGGCGGCCCGACGCGGACAGCCACTATGTGCTGGAGTTCGCCTCCGGCATCGCCCAGGCGTACCTGCAGGCCCTGCGCGACTGCGGCCTGCAGCCCGACTTCCGGCGCGGCGCGCTGCAGACCAGCCCGGGCGCCACGCAACGTGCCTGGAGCAGCGGCCAGATTGCCAGCGACGCCAACGAAGGCCAGCTGCCGGAAATCGGCCCGGTGGCCTTGCGCTTCGGGGTGCGCAGCGTGGCGGCGATCCCGCTGCTGGATCGCCACGGACATGTGCACCAGGTTCTCACCCTGCTGGCCAGCCACCCCGCGCAGTTCGAGGCGCCTGCCATGCGCATCTGGCTCGAATCGGCGCAGCACCACCTGGGGCCTGCCTTCCAGCGCAGCCTGGGCGGGCCGACGCAGCAGCCGATCGCCGCCACCCGGCGCAGCCGCCTGCACGAACTGTTGTACGGCGGCGGCCTGCGCTTGCATGTGCAACCCCTGGTCAACCTGCACACCGGGCAGGCCGACGAGGTCGAGGTGCTGGCGCGCCTGCAGGACGGCGACACCGTGCTGCACCCGGGAGCCTTCCTCGACGCCTTCGGCAACCACGAGCTGCGCATTCTCTTCCGCAAGGGCCTGGAGCTGACGCTGCAGTGGCTGCGCAGCTGGGACGCGCAGGGCTGGAAGCTCGGCGCCAGCCTGAACCTGCCGCCCAGCGTGCTCATCGATCCCGGTTGCCCGCAATGGATCGCGCAGGCGCTGCAGCACAGCGGGGTATCGGCGGATCGCCTGCACCTGGAACTGCTGGAGACGCACGAGGATCAGTTCGACAGCCAGCGCCGCGACCTCGCCATCGCCCGCCTTTCCGACCTCGGCGTGCGCCTGATCATGGATGATCTGGGTTCGGGCTACAGCAGCCTGCGCCGGATGCGCAGCCTGCCCTTCCACACCGTGAAGATCGATCAGCACATCGTGCAGCAGGCGCAGGAGGAGCCGGTGAAGACCATCGCCTTCGTCGGCTCGCTGGTGCGCATGGCGCAGGGCCTGAACATGCAGGTCACGATGGAGGGCCTGGAAAGCGCCGACCTCGTCGAGATGGCCCTCGCGCTCGGTGTCGAGCGCGGCCAGGGCTACGCGCTGGCGCGGCCGATGCCGGCCGGCGATCTGGTGCCGTGGTTGCGCACCTGGCGCTGGCAGCTCGACGCGGCGAGCCCGGACACCGGCCTCGGACGCCAGGCGCTGCTGCACAGCCGCGACGTGGCTCCGCTGGACTGGCAGCGCCTGATCGCCTTCCACCAGCAGTTCCGCGACTGCCTGGCCCACAGCCTGCGCGGCGAGGGCGCGCCGCTGCAGTGGCGCGTCGTCTGCCGCGACGACTCCTGCCTGCTCGGACGCTGGATGCGACGACACGCCGAGACCATTTGGCCGGGTGCGCGTTCGGCCTTCGCGCGCGCGCAGGATCTGCACGCCGAATTCCACCGCCAGGCCGGCGATCTGCTGCGCGATGCCGAGGACGGGCAGCGGCGCGCGCAGGTTCTGCAGCAGTTGGCCGACGGTGCGCTGGACGGGGTGACCGATCGCCTGGTGCGTGCCCTGCACCGGCTCAGCTGGAGCATGAGCGCGGCCAGCCACGAAGAGCCCGAGATTCGACACGACGCGGACGCTGCGCACGATGCCGGGCAGGAGCGGCCGCGGGTGGCCGCCCCGCTGCGCGCCTGAGGCCGGCGCCGGCATGCATCCCGACCTCGACCGACGGCCCTGCGGCGCAATGCGTGGGGCCGTCGGTCGGATGTCCACTCCGCGCGCAATCGCCGTGTGCTCAAAATACCACCCATGACCGCTTCCGCCTCCCCCCCATCCGCAGCAGGCTCCGAGGCGCCCGGGTCCTCGCGGTCACCACGGGTGCTGATCATCGACGACGACCCGTTCATGGTGCGCCTGCTCGGCGGCATGCTTGCCCGCCTGGGCGACTTCGAGATCCACGGCGAATCCGACCCGGCTCAGGCGCTGGCCAAGCTTCCCGAGCTTGCCAGGGACACCGACGGCATGATCCTGGACATCAACATGCCCGGGGTCGACGGCATCGAACTGTTCCGCCATCTTTCGCTGCTGGCCTACGGCGGCTGCCTCGTGCTGTGCAGCGGCGAGGGCGCGGCGATGCTGGAGTCCACGGTGCAACTGGCACGCTCGCGCGGCCTGCACGTGCTCGGAGGCATGTGCAAGCCACCCCGCCTCGACGAGCTGCGCGGCTTCGCGCAGGCCTGCCGCAGCACCCCGCAACCCGATGCCCGGCCGGCTTCCGATTGGTACCCGACGCAGGCCGAGCTGCGCCGCGCTGTGGCCGACGGCGCGATCGAGTGCCACTACCAGCCGAAGGTCGCGCTGGGCAGCGGCGCACTGGTGGGGGTGGAGGCGCTGGCGCGGCTGCGGCACCCACGGCACGGCCTGGTTCCACCGGGTCACTTCATCGGCCTGGCCGAGCGCTGCGGCGCGATCGGCGAGATCACGAAGCAGGTATTCGAGCAGACCTTCACCCAGCTCGCGCGCTGGCAAGCCGAGGGCATCGATCTGTCGCTGGGCGTCAATGCCTCGGCGCGGGATTTCGGCGACCTGGACTTCGTCGATTTCGTCGACGATTGCGCACAGCGCCATGGCGTGCGGCCGGATCGGGTGGTGATCGAGGTCACCGAAAGCAGTCTCGGGGACGACCCGCACCTGCTGGTCGAGGTCATGACCCGGCTGCGGCTGCGACGCTTCGGGCTGTCGATCGACGACTTCGGAAACGGCTACTCGACCCTGACCAAGCTGCGCGACGTGGTGTTCGACGAGATCAAGATCGACCACGGCTTCACCCACGCTGCGCACGAGTCGCTGCGCAGCGAGGTGATCTTCGATGCCAGCGTGACCCTGGGCCAGCGCCTGGGCATGCGCGTGGCCGCCGAAGGCGTCGAGGATCGCCTCGACTGGGACTTCTGCCGCGCCCATGGAGCCGAGGTCGCGCAAGGCTTCTTCATCGCGCGTGCGATGCCCGGATCCGCGCTCGCCGCCTGGCGCGAACAGTGGGCGGGTCGGGTGCGGGCGGAACGTCTGGCCGAGCCGGCGGCGCGCTGACGCTCAGCCCGCGCCGGCCAGCGCGCGCTGCACCGCGGCAGCCAGCGCCGGCAATGCATCGAGCGCCACCGCCAGATCCTCGGCCGTGCCGGCCGCCGCCGCGCTCTCGATGCGTTGCAGGCAGTCGGCCAGCGCCACCGCGCCGACCGAGCGCGACGACGACTTCAGGCGGTGCGCGAGCTCCTGCATGCGCTGCGTCTGCGCCATCGCCTGCGCGCGCTGCATTTCCAGCAAGGCGCCCCGCAGCTCCTCCTCGTACTGCCGCAGCAGCGAGCGCAGGGTTTCGGCGTCGTCGCCGACGAGTTCGCGCAGCATCGACAGATCCAGCGCCTGCACCAGATCCTGCGCATCCTGCGGCGCCGGGGGTTCCTGCCTCAACACCGGCAGGTACTGCTCGAGGGTCTGGCGCAGGGTGTGCAGCGACACCGGCTTGATCATGTGGGCATCGATGCCCGCCGCCAGCGCGCGCTCGAGCTCCTGTGGCTGGGCAGCCGCGGTGAGCGCGATGAGCGGTGTCGCTGGGCGCCCCTGGCGCGCTTCCTCGGCGCGCAGTGCCGCGGCCAGTCCGAATCCGTCCATGCGCGGCATGTGCAGGTCGGTGAGCACTGCCGCGTAGCTTTGCTGCCGCCAGCGCGCCAGCGCCTGCGCTCCATCGTCGGCGATGTCGGCCCACAGGCCCAGGCGCGACAGCTGCAGGCGGATGACCTCCTGGTTGGTCGGATTGTCCTCGGCGAGCAGCACCAGCCGCCCCAGGCGCAGTGCCTCGACACGGCTGCGCGGCTCGTGCGGGTCGACCGGCCGCGGTTCCGCAGGGCGCGGATCGGCGGGCTGCACGGCACCGTGGATGGCCAGCAGCACCGCCTCCTCCAGCCGCGGACGCGACAGCAGGCTGGCGTCGAACTGCGCGATCCCTGGGGCCAGGGTGCGCGCGGCCCGCCGCCGCCCGTCACCCACCAGCAGCTGCCAGCGCGGCGTCGGATCCACCTCCTGCGGCGCTCCCAGCCAGAGCAGCGCGGCACCCGCCGGGGCTTGCGCCGGGTGATCCACGCGCAGCGCCTGCGCGCCGCTGGCGCGCAGGCAGGCCAGCAGATCCTGCGCGCGCTGCCCCTCGGCGCCGACCACGGCACAGGTCTGCCCCCGCAGGGTGTCCGAATGGTCGGGGCACGGCGGGCCCTCGCTGCGCAGCGGAAGCAGGATGCGGAACTCGCTGCCTTCCCCCGGTACGCTGTCGACCTCGATGCGCCCGCCCATCATCTGCACCAGGTGGTTGCAGATGGACAGGCCCAGGCCGGTTCCACCGAAGCGCTTGGTGGTGTAGTTGTCGCCCTGCTCGAAGGGCAGGAACAGTCGCTGCAGCGCCTGCGCCTCGATGCCGATGCCGTTGTCGCGAACGCGCAGGCACAGATCCTGCGGGGCGCCCGGGCAGGGCTCGGCGCGCAGACAGATGCGGCCGCGTCGCTGCTCGCTGCTGGTGAACTTGACGGCGTTGCTCAGCAGGTTGGTCAGCAACTGCCGGATGCGCAGCGCGTCGCCCCGCAGGTTCCGCGGCAGCACGGGGTCGACCCAGGAATCGAGCTCGAGCCCCTTCTTCTGCGCCGGATGGTGGAACAGCATCACCACCTCGTAGACCAGGGGCTCCAGATGCAGCGGCTCGTCGAGGATGCGCAACTTGCCGGCCTCGATCTTCGACAGGTCGAGGATGTCGTTGATGATCGCCAGCAGCGCCAGCGCCGAGCTGCGGCTGATCTCGGCCATGCGCGATTGCTGCTCGTTGAGGCTGCTCTGCAGCAGCAGGTCGAGCATGCCGATCATGCCGTTCATCGGCGTGCGGATCTCGTGGCTCATCGCGGCGAGGAAATCGGACTTCGCGCGGCTGGCCGCCAGCGCGGCATCGCGCGTCTTCTGCAACTCCTCGATCCAGCGGTTGCGCTCGCGCAGGTCGTGCACCGCGCCCACGTAGAAGGTCTGGCCGTCGATCGCGAAGCGGTTGATGCCCAGCGCCAGCGGCAGGGTCGAGCCGTCGGCTCGCAGGCCATGCATTTCCTGCGCGGCGCCCTCGGGTCCGCAGCGGGACTGCAGATCCACGCGGCTGAAGCCGTCGGCATCGACCTGCCCAAGCTCGGGAATGAAGCGCTGCAGGCCCGCGCCCAGCACCGCGCTGCGCGGACTGTCGAACATCGTGCAGAAGGCGTCGTTGACGGTGAGCACCACGCCGTTGGCATCGGTCAGCACGACGCCGTCCACCAGGTTCTCGACAATCGCCTCGATGCGCACCTGCTGCGCGCGCACCGCCGCCTCCTGGCGCAGCAGCTTGGCCGAGGTTTCGTTGAGGGTGCGCCCGAGCACCTCGAGCTCCTGGTTGCCGCGGTACACCCGCAGCTGGCCGACGTCGGGCTTGCCCAGGCGGCGGGCGAAGGCCGTGGCGCGCGCGAGGGCGCTGATCCCCGGGCGCAGCAGGACGAACAACAGCCCGGCCCCGACCGCCCCCAGCAGCAGCAGCACGCTCAGGCTTTCGCGCGCCAGCAGCCAGGCCTCGGCGCGGATCTCGCGCACCGAGGCGCGCAGGTATAGCCAGCCCAGGTTCCCGGATTCGATGGGCTGCCAGATCTCGATCCCGTGCGGGATCGACAGCAGGCCCGGGCGCACGGCGTGGCCGCCGGCATCCAGCCAGCGCATGCGCGGCTGGTCTCCCACCGGAACCCGCAGCCGGCCGTAGCCGAACGACGCCTCGGGGTCGGCGCCGGGGCGACGGTCGACGCGGCTCAGCACGCGGCCATCAGGGCCGGTCACCGCCAGGCTGCGCATGCCCGGAAAGCGTGCCGCGGCTTGCAGCATCTGGTCGAGGCCTCCGTAGCCGCGCACGATCACCAGCGGAGCGGCCCCCAGGCTGAGGTTGTCGGCCACGGCCTCGAAGCGCCGCCAGGTGTCCTTGCTCTGCAACTGCACGAAGCGGCTGCCGACATACAGACCGATGGCGACGAAGTTCACCGTCGCCAGCGCCACCAGTGCGAGGGCGATTTGCGAGCCGAAGCGACGCGGCTCCAAGGCTTGCCGCAGGCGCCGCCAGAAGCCCATCGCGCAGCCGCGGGATCAGCGTGCGCCGGCCTGCGCCGGGGACACGAAGTAGCTTTGCAGGCCCAGCTTCTCCAGCGGGGCATAGTCGCGCGCATAGTCGGCGGCCTGCGGATGCGGCATCTGCACCCGCCGCAGCATCGTCGCGTCGGCCGGCTGCCGCGCCATCGCCAGCACCGCCTGCTGCACGCGGCGTGCCACCGCCACCGGTACCCGCGGGTTGGCCACCAGCGCATGCGGAGCGGTGCTCGGGGTGGTGTAGATGACCCGCAGCAGCCGTCGCAGGGCCTGCGGCTCGTGGCGCAGGGTCAGCGCCACGCCGCCTCCGGCGAGGGCATCGCCTCGCGCGACCGCGCGATACACGTTCTGGTGCGTCCCGACGTAGAGGGGATGAATGTGCACACCCTGCGCGGCCAGCAGCGCGCGCATGTACAGCGAGGCCCCGAAGGCGTTGGGTGCCGGAAAGGCCACGGTCTTGCCGTCCAGCGCGTGCAGGCTGCTGATCCCCGAATCGGCGCGCACCACCAGGATGCCGGCCAGCGGCTTGGCGTCATGCACCAGCGGGACGTAGCCCTGCGCACGGTGCGCGACCAGCACATCGTAGGGATTCATGAAGGCGAAGTCGGGAGCGCCGCGCAGGTAGGCGGCCTCGAAACCCGGGATCGTCGGGTACATGACCAGCCGCAGCCGCAGCCCGGTGGCCTTCTGCAAGGCCGCCAGGAAAGGCTGCCAATCCTGGTAGACCTTGACCACCGCGAACTGCGGCACCACCGAAACCGTGTACACGGCGGGCGTGGCTGCGTCGGCTACCGCAGCCGCGCCGAGGACGAGCAGCGCTCCCAGCAACCAGGCGAACAGGCGCGACAGGAATTTCATCGTGTAGGCGAGACCGTCTTGTTTGGGCCACATGCTACGCCCTGGATTGCGGGGAGCGCCCGGGCGACGGTTGCAGCCCCGCCTGCAGGTTGTCGACGAGGCGCTCGAGCAGGCCGAGGAAGGCTGCGCGCTGCGCGTCGTCGATGCCGTCGAAGGCTTGCTCGCGGGCGCGCCGCGACAGGCGCCCGATGCGGCGCAGCACCGGCGGGGCCGCGTCCCCCAGCTGCAGGCGGTGGGCGCGGCGGTCGCTCGGATCGGGCTGGCGCAGCACCAGGTTGTCGGCCTGCAGGCGGTCGAGCAGGCGCACCAGCGCCATCGGCTCCAGCCCGGCGAGCTCGGCCAGACGCGACTGGCTGATTCCCTGCTGGCGCTGCAGGTAGGCCAGCACCCGGCAGGTCGGCAGGTTCAGCCCGGCCTCCTGCGCCAGTTGCTCGAACAGCCGCACGTAGCGCCGGCTGAGCTCGGCGAGCAGGAACCCGAAATCGTGGAGTCGATCCATCGCCCTCATGCCCTGGCGCGGCGCCGTCCGCTGCGCCAACAATTTATCAACCGTGATGATAACATTTGATATAAAAAACCCCGCTCCGCGATGCCATCCGACTCCCGTTCCGACTCCAGCTCCGCCCCCGCCGCCGACGCGCCGCACCTGCAGCCTCTGCAGGGCAGTGGCCTGGTGCTCGGCACCATTGCGCTGAGCCTGGCCACCTTCATGAACGTGCTCGACACGTCGATCGCCAACGTGTCGATCCCGTCGATCGCCGGCGACATGGGCGTCAGCGCCTCGCAGGGCACCTGGGTGATCACCTCCTTCGGCGTGGCCAACGCCATCGCGGTTCCGCTCACCGGCTTCCTGACCCAGCGTTTCGGCGCGGTGCGCACCTTCCTGGCCAGCATCCTGCTGTTCACCCTGTTTTCCCTGCTGTGCGGACAGGCGCCGAACCTGCAGGTGCTGATCCTGTTCCGGGTGCTGCAGGGCGCCTCGGCCGGGCCGATGATCCCGCTGTCGCAGACCCTGCTGCTGTCGAGCTACCGCCGGGAGCGCGCCGGCATGGCGCTGGCCATGTGGTCGATGACCACGCTGGTGGCGCCGATCGCCGGGCCGCTGCTCGGAGGCTGGATCACCGACAACATTTCCTGGCCCTGGATCTTCTACATCAACGTGCCGGTGGGCATCGTCTGCACCCTGGCCACGCTGGCGATCTACCGCAGGCGCGAAACCCCGACGCGCAAGCTGCCGATCGACTGGACCGGGCTGGCGCTGCTCGTCGTGTGGGTGGGTTCGCTGCAGATCCTGCTGGACAAGGGGCAGGAACTGGGCTGGTTCGGCTCGACGACGATCGTCGCGCTGGCCGTGGCCGCGGTCGTCGGCCTGGTGCTGTTCCTCATCTGGGAGCTCAACGACGAACACCCGGTGGTCGACCTCAAGCTGTTTGCGCTGCCCAATTTCACTCTGGGCACGATCATGCTGTCCCTGGCCTACGGCATGTATTTCGGCTCGCTGGTGCTGCTGCCGCTGTGGCTGCAGGAATTCGTCGGCTACACCGCCACCCAGGCCGGCGGGGTGCTGGCCTGGGTGGGCATGTTCGCGCTGCTGTTCATGCCCCTGGTCGGGCGCTACTCCAGCCGCGTCGACACGCGTTGGGTGACGTCCTTTTCCTTCCTGGTGTTCGCGCTGGTGTTCTGGATGCGCTCGCGCTTCACCATCGGCGACACCTACTGGGACTACTCGCTGCCCACCATCGTGCAGGGCGTGGCGACGGCGACCTTCTTCATTCCCCTGCTGGCCATCATCCTCGGCGGCCTGCCGGCATGGCGCGTGGCCTCGGCGGCCGGGCTGTCGAACTTCGCGCGCATCACCGCGGGGTCGTTCGGGGCGTCGATCTACACGACCTTGTGGAGCGATCGCGCGATCCTGCACCACGCGCAGCTGGCGCAGTTCATCCACCCCGGGCGGGCCGCAACCGACGGTGCGCTGGCGCTGCTGCGCTCCGGCGGCCTGTCGTCGCAGCAGGCACTGGGCGCGCTGAACCGGGCGATCGACGTCCAGGCCTCGACCATCTCGGTCGACGAGATGTTCCGCCTCAGCGCCTGGCTGTTCCTGGCGATGGTCGTGCTGGTCTGGCTGGTGCGCCCGTCGCAGGCCGGCAGCGCGGCCGGCGCGGAGGCGGCCGGCGCGCACTGAGCGGTGCGCGGCCCGGGCGCCGGCGAGAGCCTCAGGCCAGACCGGCCTGCAGGCCGATCTCGGCGTCCAGGCTCACGCGGTTGCGCCCGTTGTCCTTCGAGCGGTACAGCGCGCGGTCGGTGCGACGCAGCAAGGTGTCGCGGGTGTCTCCAGGCTTGCGGCTGGCCACGCCGAGGGAGACGGTGAACGGTTCGAGCACCAGGTTGTCGCTGCGGCGGCGCAGCCGCAGGGCGGCGACGCGGGCGCGGATGCTCTCGGCCACCTGGGCCGCCTCCACCAGGCTCGTGCGCGGCAGCAGCACCAGGAACTCCTCGCCGCCATAGCGCACCGCCTGGTCGTTGCCCCGCAGGCACTTGCGGATGGCCTCGGCGACATGGCGCAGCACGGCATCGCCCAGCGCGTGGCCGTGGGTGTCGTTGATGCGCTTGAAATGGTCGATGTCCAGCATCAGCACGCTCAGCGGCGCATCGGGCTCGACGGCCATCAGTTCATCGAGCTCGCTGTCCATCGCGCGTCGGTTCCACAGCCCGGTCAGCGGATCGATCAGGGCTTCCCGGCGATGGCGCTCGAGTTCGACCTTCAGCCTCTCGCTTTCCGCCATCGTCAATTGCAGGCGCTCCTGCAGGTGTTCGTTGCGCTGCCGCGCCTTCTGCGTGGCTGCCAGCATCCCCGAGGCGATCTCCCGCAGGGAATGCGCATCGTGCTCGCTGCCCAGGTGCCCCAGGGTATTGTCCAGCGCGAGCCCGAACTCCTCGGCTCCGCGCCCGGCTTCCTCGATGTTGTGGGTGAGTTCCCCGAGCAGCAACTGCAGGTCGTTGCCCATGCTGCTCAGCGGGGTCGAGCGATCGACCGCCAGGTGGCGCTCGTGCAGATCCCGCAGCACGAAGGCATCAATCGTGCGGCCGCTCTGCAGGTATTCGTCCAGGGTCTTGCACAGATCGGGGCTGCCTCCGCTGAGGTATTCGTAGGCCACCCCATAGCTCAGCGGAATCGGCGGAACCTGATGTTCCAGCAGGAAATCCACCGCGCGCAAGGCCAGTTCCCTGGCTTGCTCGACGGTGTGTTGGGTACTCAAGGCACTGGCTGACATGGCGGGGCGTATCGAGGGGTCGCGAAAGGCATGAGCCCGCCGCGGAGCCGCGGCGGGCGCTCGGTTCCATGGGAACCGGAAGCTAAATCGTTCTTCAAATCAAGATGTTGTATCCAAAATGTTAATGTTCTTTTGAAATAAAGCATCCCGCGAACAGGGGTTCGACTCGAGCGGAGGCGATCCCCCGCGGCCGCCGGGGCGTCGCGCGCGCGCCCTCAGGCGAAGCGCGCACCGGCCGTCAGGCCCACGACCGTGCCGCGCGGCAGCGCCTGCCACGGCCCGGAGCCCAGCGGCACGCTGGCCAGCATGGCCACCGGATGCGCCTCCCGGTGCCCCGCGCGCAGCTGCATGCCCGGCACGTCGTGCGCATGCTCGGTAGCCGCGGCGCGCAGCAGCAGGTGCAGGCCGGGTTCGCGGATCACGCCGTCGCCGTGGCGCCTGCGATCGGCATGCGCGAACAGGCATTCACCGTCGGTGTAGAGGAAATTCGCCGGCCCGAGCTCGCGCATGCGTCCCGCGAACTCCCGCACCACCTGCAGCCTGGCCTGCGCGCTGGGCGCCGCGGCGGGATCGACCCACAGCGGTTGCAGCATGCGCAGGAGTTCGCAGAACGCCGCCTCGGAATCGGTCTGGCCGACCGGGCGCGCGGGCGCCGAGGCGTCGCCGCGCCCCGGGGCCTGCGCCTCGATGCCCGGCAGATCGCCGTTGTGGGCGAACACATGCACACGCGCTCCGAGTTCGCGCGCAAAGGGCTGGGTATTGGCCAGCGACACCGGGCCCCGGGATGCGCGGCGCACATGCGCGAGCACCAGGGGGCTGTGGAAATCATGATCCTCGAGCACGCGCGCGAACACGCTGCGCACCGCGGGAACCGGCTCGCGCAGCACATGCGCATCGACGCCGTCGAAAAAGGCCGCGCCCCAGCCATCGGGGTTCCCGGCGAATCCCGTGCCGGCCTGCAACGGGGCGCCGTGGGTGGCGAACTCGGCAAAACGCAGCCGCACCCGGGCCGGGCGCGAACTGCTGACCGCGAACAACTCGCACATGGGCGCCTCCTGCGAACGGCGCGGCGCGCCGGACGCCGCGCCTACGCGTCGTCCGAGCCTAGCAGCGGCTGCGCGGCGGAACATCTCGGCCATCCCTGGTTCTTGTAACCATCTGCCACAAAGGCGATTTGTGCGATGCGGGGACATGCGCTGCGCCGGCACCAGCCTGCCGCCCCGCGTAGAGTGGGCCGCAGGATCGCAGAGCCGCGTGTGCAGGTGCGGCGGCGCTTGCGTCCGTCCGGCCACGAATCATCGAGGGCATGCGCCATGCACCACCACGCCGACCCTTCGCGTCCGATGCGCGAACAGGAAGCCGCCGAAAGCGCCAAGCGCGAGAGCCGCCCGGCGCCCGACCCGCAGGCGCGCGCGCAGCGCATGCGCTACGAACGCGAACTGCTGGCGCGCAACCGGCGCATCGAGGAGCTGCTCGACCATGCGCTGATCGAGTCCTTCCCGGCCAGCGACCCCCTGGCGGTGACCCCCGAGGGAACCTTCCCGGTACGCGAGCCGCGGCTGGCCGACGACGATGCCGATCCACCGGCCGCGCGGGACAAGGCCACGCCGCGGCGCCGCGGCACGGGCGGGCGCTGACCATCCGGGGGGAACCGTGCCGATCGGCGAGCGGCGCCTCAGGCCGCGCTGCCTGCGCCCTGCGCGCACAGCCAGGCGCCGATTCCCGGCCAGGTCTGGCCCAGCGTGCGCGCTCCCATGAACAGCCCGACGTGGCCGCCAGGAACCACCTTCTTTTCCACCGTGCGTGCACGCATCAACCCTTCGGCGGCGAATACCTGATCGCGGCCGGTGATGTCGTCGGATTCCCCGGCCAGCAGGTACAACGGGCACTCCACCGCAGCCAGCTGCAGCTTGCGACCCAGGCCGACAAAGCGCCCATGGGCCAGCTTGTTGTGCTTGAACAGTTCGTCGATCACCTGCAGATACCACCGCCCCGGCAGATCCAGCGGATTCTCGTACCAGCGGTCGAAGGCCTCGGCCTTGTGCAGCCATGCCGGGTCGTCGATGTGCTCGTAGAGGTCGATGTGCTCCTGCACATAATGCTGCTCCGGATGCATGTTCTTCCAGCCGGCGAGCATGTAACGCCCGGGCATCAGCCCACCGCCGGTAGCCACCAGCTCCTCGTAGAAGCTCATCGGGCTCTCATGCACCATGCGCACCAGCGGCCCATCACCAGCCTGGGTGTCGATCGGCGAGCCCGCCAGGACGAGAGCCTGCACCTTCTGCGGGTAGCGCGCGGCCAGCATCGCCGACATCCAGCCGCCCTGGCACAGGCCGACCAGGCAGACACGCCCGCCGAGATCGTCGATGCAGCCCAGGAGCTCGGCCAGGTACTGGTCGACGTCGAAATCCTTCATGTCCGGGGTCGCGCTGTGCCAGTCGGTCAGCAGCAGCCGGCGCACCCCGGCTGCGCGCAGGGTCTGCATCAGGCTCTGCCCGGCGTGGTAGTCGGCGATCATCGAGGTGTGGCCGGCATAGGGCGCGACCACCAGCGTGGGCAGGCCCGTCGCGCCCTCGGCGGAGTAATCGCAGAGGCTGAGGGTGCGCAGCTTCAGCGCCACCGTGTGGGCCGTGGCCAGGCGCGGCTTGATGCCTCCGTGCAGCCTGGCTTCCTCCTCGAGGAAACGCACGTTGCGCACCGCCAGATCCAGCCCCTCTCGGGCCATCTCGGCCGCCATCAGGGCTGGCCAGAACAGCGGCACATTGATGTTGGGCTTGGCGGGGCTAGGCTTCGAAGGCGGCATCGGGCGACTCGGCTGTCTGGTGGGACGTTCCGGCCGACAGTCTAGTGTCCTGTCCAGTTCAGGCCGACGCGCGGATTCCCACATGCCGCATGCCGGCACGCACCCCCCAACGGTAGCAGCCCAGCGACACCAGGGTCGTCAGCACGCTGCCCAGGCCCAGGCCAAAACGGTGGCCGCCGTCGGCGCTGCCCAGCCAGGCCAGGGCGTACAGCAGGGCCACATAGACCAGCAGCCAGCTGCCGGCCCGCCAGTCGGCCGCGTCGAACCACCCGCGCAGGCCGCGGCGCGCGGTGCGCGCACCCTGCAGCAGGTACCACAGCAGCGCCAGCAGCATCACCGGCACGGTGGGCGCCAGCACCTTCCAGCCAGCCCAGTAGATCACCAGCGAACTGATGACGAAGGCCAGCGGGGCGATCAGTCGCATGCCGCGCAGCCGTGCACCGGTTGCCGTGCGCCCGGATGCGCGGAACACCGGCAGGCTGACCGCGCCGATCGAGAAGGTGAACACGATCAGCGCGCTCAGCGGGCGCACGATCGCATGCCAGCTCGGCAGCGGCAGCAGGAAGGCCACTCCGATCAGCAGGTTCAGCAGCAGGGCGCGGCGCGGGACGCCCGACGCCGGATGCACCTGCATCAGCGCCGCGGGCAGCAAGCCGTTCTTCGCGACTCCGAACAGGTTGCGCGCATTGGCCGAGGTGAACACGATGGCCGATCCCGATGGAGAGACCATCGCATCGGCCATCAGGAGCCAGTACAGCCAGCTCAGCCCGAGCAGTTGCGCAAGGTCGGCGAATGGCGACTTCAGGTTCAGTCCCTGCCAGCCCGCATGCAGCAGCGCGGCCGGCAGGGCGACCACGAAGGCGCTCTGCAGCGCGAGGTACAGCAGAATGCTCAGCAGGATGGTGGCCACCAGGGCGCGCGGGATGTCCCTTCTCGGATGAGCGGCCTCCCCGGAGAGCTCGACGATGTTCCGGAAGCCGGTGTACGCGAAGATCAGGCCGGCGGAAGCCACCGCACCGAGCGCAGCCGGGTAGCCCATCGGCGCGAAACCTCCGTGCGCCACCCAGTTCGTCATGCCCTGCGCACCCGCGCGATGGTCGAAGCCGCTGAGCAGCAGCAGCACCACGGTGGCCAGCGGAACCAGCACCTTGAAGGCGGTGATGGCGTTGTTCGCGCGCGCGAACCAGACGACGCCGTAGTAGTTCAGCAGCACGAAGCCGGCCATCAGCAGCACCGCCAGGCCGATTCCCGCCGGGGTCAGCGACCCGGTGGCGGCATCGAAGACGCCGGGCAGCCAGGTGGCGGCGTACTGCACCACGCCGGCGGCCTCGGTCGGCGGGTTGCCGACGTAGCTCAGCCACATCGCCAGGCCGATCACGGTGGCCGCCAGACGCCCGTGGGAATACAGCGGATAGCGCACCAGCCCGCCGGATTCGGGCTGCGCCATGCCCAGTTCCGCATACACCAGCGCCACCAGCAGCATCAGCACGCCGCCGACGACCCACGACAGCAGCGAGGCCGGCCCCGCGGCCTTGGCCGCGTACATGGCCGCGTACAGCCAGCCCGAGCCGATCACGCTGCCGACGCCCGCGGCCAGCAGCGACCAGAAGCCCAGGCGGCGTTGCAGCTTGCGATCCTCGGCCTCGGTGGGGGAGGGCGGCGACGCGGTGTCCATGCCGTGATTCTGCCAGCGCGCTCGCGCCCCCGAAGTCAGGATGGGCAGGCGCCGTCGGCACCGGCAGGCCGCGGCCCCGTCGGGCGCCCCTTGACCCGGCGCAGGTACCAGGTGGCAAGCAGCCCGGCGGCGAAGCCCGAGGCCGCCCCGACGGCCATCGCCCAGCGCGGTCCGAAGGCATCGGCGACCCAGCCGACGAGCGGCGCGCCCAGCGGCGTGCAGCCCAGGAAGATGGCCATGTAGATGGCCATCACGCGGCCGCGCATCGCAGCCGTGGTGGCCAACTGCACGAGACTGTTGGTCGAGGTCGTGAAAGCCTGCGCCAGCCCGCCCAGCACGGCCAGGCATGCGCCGAAGGTCCAGGGCCCGGGCATCAGCGCCGCCACCGCGCACACCACGCCGAAGGCCAGCGCGCTCAGCCGCAGCGAGACCAGATGCGGTCGCCTGCGACCGGCCACCAGCAAGGCACCGGCCACCGCGCCGGCCGCCATCGCCGAGCTCAGCAAGCCGTACAGCCCGGGGCCGCCGGCGAAGGCGCGAACCGCCATGGTGGCGATGAAGATCGGAAAATTCAGCCCGTAGGTGCCGACCAGGAACAGCATGCTCAGCGCGACGACGAGCTCCGGGCGGCCACGCAGGTAGCGCAAGCCCTCCAGCATCCCGGTCGAGCCGGCCGGGGCGCGGGGCACCGGCTGCAGTTCCTGCACGCGCATGGCCAGCAGCGCGCAGATCACCCCGCCATAGGACAGGGCATTGACCACGAACACCCAGCCGCTGCCGACCGCGGCGATCATCATCCCGGCCACTGCCGGCCCGATCAGCCGCGCCGCGTTGAACAGGGTCGAATTGAGGGCCACCGCGTTGGGCAGGCTGGCGTCGCCGACGAGTTCGGCGACGAAGGTCTGGCGCGCCGGGGCGTCGAACGACGCCACGCAGCCCAGCAACCCGGCAAAGACATAGACTTGCCACAACGACACCTGCCCGGCCAGGGTCAGCGCGCCGAGCCCCAGCGCCAGCAGGGCCATGGCCGACTGGGTGCACACCAGCAGCCGGCGGCGATCCCAGCGATCGGCGGCCATTCCGGCCAGGGGCATGAGCAGGATCGGCGGGCCGAACTGCAGGGACATCACGATGCCGACCGCGGCGCCGCTGTGGTGTGTCAGCTCGGCCAGCACCAGCCAGTCCTGGGCGATGCGCTGCATCCAGGTGCCGATGCTCGACACCAGCATTCCGACGGCCCAGATGCGGAAGTTGTGACCGCGCAGCGAACCGAAGGTGCGCTGCAGCCAGCCTGCCTGGGACAAGGAATGGGGGGAAGGGGGCTGGGAATGCGCATCCATGGGTGGCGCGCGCGCGGGGCCAGCCGGCGCGCCTCGGGACAACCCTAAAATGGTAACGATTCCCAACCTTTCGCGCTGGCCCCCTGACCCACGATGCACCCGGCAACCCTGCTGGCGGCGCTGGCCGCCGTCTACGTCCCCGTGCTGGCGATTCCGGGGCCGAACTTCCTCGCCGTCAGTCGCGCCAGCCTGGACAGCCGGCGGCGCCATGCGCTGGCCACCGCGCTGGGCGTGGCCAGCGGCAGCACCCTGCTGGCGGCGCTGGCGTCGGCAGGCGTCGGCCTGCTGCTCGCCGGCGGCGGGCTGCTGCCGCGCCTGCTGGCGCTGCTCGGCGCCGGCTACCTGCTGCTCATGGCGCGTTCCCTGTGGCGCCAGGCGCGGCAACCTGCGGCTGCTGACGCCGGCGCGGCGAGCGGCGGCGCAGCCGACTCGCTGTTCGCGGGCTACCGCAACGGGCTGCTGACCAACCTCAGCAACCCGAAGGCGCTGGTATTCTTCTCGACCCTGTTCGTCGCCCTGCTCGGCCCCCACGCCCCGCCGGCACTGCGCCTGCTCGCGGTGGCCGCAGTGGCCGCGTTGTCGACCACCTGGCACCTCGCACTCGCCACCCTGTTCACCCATCCTGCGGTGCGCCGCGCCTACGGCCGTGCGCGCCCGCTGCTGCTGGGATGCAGCGCGCTGCTCATCGCGGGCTTCGGCCTGCGCCTGCTGTGGCAGACGCGCAGCGGCCTGCTTTGAGCGGGCGGCTTCAGCGCGCTGCCAGCCAGCGCGCGGCAATCGCCTCGATCGACGGCGACGCGCCGGTATCGACGACGATGGCCCGCGCGCGCTCCCGCGCCAGCAGCGGCCGCATGCTTGCGAGCTGACGCTCGAGCACCGCGGCGTCGGCCTCCGAGGCATCACCGCCGCGCGCGCGCCGCGCCTGCACCCGCGCGCGCAGCAACTCCGGCGAGGCGCGGCAGTCGAGCAGGCACATCGGAACCCCGAGTCTGTCCGCGAGCCGCTCGAAACGCGCACGCTCCTCGGCCTCGAGCGCTGCGGCGTCGACGATCACCGGGTAGCCGGCGCGCAGCGCCACGGCGGCCGCGGCGTGCAGCCGGGCATAGGTGCGGCGCGTGGCCTGCGCGGCATAGGCGCGCTCGCCCAGGCTGGTGGTGGGGTCGGCCGCGCGCAGCCCGAACAGGCGCTTGCGCTCGACGTCCGAGCGCAGGCGCACGGCCCCCACGCGCTCGAGCAGGCGCTCGGCGAGGAAACTCTTGCCCGACCCCGAGGGCCCGTGGGTCAGCAGCAGCCGCGGGTCGTCCGCGCTGCCGATCCGCTCGGCCACCCGCAGGTAGTCGGCCTGCGGCGCCGGCAGGCCTTCGGCGCGGCGCAGCGCAGCCACCAGCGCGCGCACCAGCGCCCGGTAGACCGCGTAGTAGCGATGCACCGCGAGGCCGCCGAAGTCGCCGCTGCGCTCGAGCCAGCGGTCGAGGAAACGCCACGCGAGATCGGCGCGGCCATGCGCCTGCAAGTCCATGGTCAGAAAGGCGATGTCGGACTGCACGTCGATCCAGCGCAGCGCCGGGTCGAATTCGATGCAGTCGAAGGCGGTGACCTCGTCGCCGAGGTCGACCAGGTTGTCCAGGTGCAGGTCGCCATGGCCTTCCCGCACCCAGCCATGCGCCCTGCGTGCGACGAAGGCCGCGCGCAGGGCGGCGGCTTGCGCATGGCACCACCCGGCCAGGCCCGCCAGCCGCGGGTCGCCGCCGCAGGCGGCAAGTCCGGCGAGCACCCGCGCGGTGGCCTGCTCGATGCCTTGCGGCGTGCCGAAGGGGCGATCCGCGGCGGCACGCGGCGCCTGCTGGTGGAACGCCCCCAGGCGGGCGGCCAGGCGGTCGATGCAGGAGCCCTCCAGCCGGCCGGCGTCGAGGCGCCGGCCGAGCAGCGCATCGTCGGCGAACTGGCGCATGCGCAACGCATGGTCGATGACCGCGCCGTCGCCGTCCAGCCGCGGCCCCGCAGCGCCTGCGCGCACCGGCACGATGTCCAGGTAGAGCGCGGGAGCCAGGCGGCGGTTCAGGCGCAGTTCCTCCGCGCAGGCGAGGCGGCGCTGCTCCAGGCTGCGGAAATCGACAAAGCCCAGGTCGACCGGCTTCTTGATCTTCCACGCATGGACGCCGTCGAGCAGCACCCAGGACACATGCGTCTGCACGCAGCGTACCGGGCGCCCGCGATGCCGGGCCTGCAGGTGCCGCCGCAGGGCCTCGATGTCCAGCATGCAGTTGGCCGGCGGCGCGCGACCGCGGCCCTCAGTGGCCGCCGGCCACGGCCTGCACCACCCGCAACAGCGCGGAGGTGCCCACCGCGTCGGCCTGGTCGTAGATGGCGCGCACGCGCCCCTCGGGGTCGACGACCATCAGCACGTCCTCGTGGGTGATGTCGTAGGGCACGTTCGCCTTGTCGGCCAGCGGGTTGGCGACGATCGGCTGCGGGTCGCTGCCGGCGACGGCCAGCGCCGCCGATTGCGGCGCCGCAGCGGACGCGCTGTCGAACACCTTCTGGTAGTCGACGTGGAAACCGCCCGTGACGACCTGGCGTACCCGTTTCGGGGTTCCAGTCAGGTACTGCCAGCGCGGATCCGCGGGGTTCCAGCCGTATTCGCGCAGGAAGGCACGCATCTGCTTCGGCCCGGTTCCTCCCGGGTCGACGTTGAAGGCCACGACCTCCACCTTGCCGGCCAGCGGGCTGCCGGCCAGGGCGTTCTCGAAGGCCACGAGGTGCGCCGCGATCACCGGACAGAAGGTGTTGCAATAGGGAAACAGGAAGCTGACCACCTGCACCTTGCCGGCGAAGGCGGCCGACGACACCGGCCTGCCCTGCTGGTTGAGCAGCCCCTGATACCGCGGCGCGCGAAACAGCACCGGGGGCGCGGCGCGCGGCGCCGGCCGCCCGTGCGCGAGCAGCCATCCCAGGCCGCCCCCCAGGAGCAGGCAGGCGGCGGCCACCGTGGCCACCAGAGGAACGATCGAAGGGGTGCGGGCTGCTTCGGACATGGACTGCCATGCGCATGCGGAGTGCGATCCGCACATCTTAGGAGCTCGTCGGCGCGGCGCGCGGCGCCCGGATCCGGGCGCGGCCGCGGCATGATTTGATCCAGATCAAATACAGCGCGCGTGCGCGCTGCGCGCCAGGGGTGCGGGTGTACCTTCGAAGCACCACCGGCCCAGGGGGAAAGCAGTGCAAGCGACGAATACGGCCGACCCGCAGTATTACCACCGGGTCATCGATTGCCAGTACGCCTGTCCGGCGCATACCCCGGTTCCGGAATACATCCGCCTGGTCGGGCAGGGGCGCCACGCCGACGCCTACATGCTCAACTGGGTCTCCAATGTCTTTCCGGGAGTGCTCGGCCGCACCTGCGACCGCCCCTGCGAGCCTGCCTGCCGGCGCGGCCGCGTCGAGGACGGCAACCGCGAGCGCCCCGAGCCGGTGGCCATCTGCCGGCTCAAGCGCGTGGCCGCCGACTTCAAGGGCGACGTGCGCCCGCGCATGCCGGCGCCCGGCGCGCGCAACGGCCCGCGGGTGGCCTGCGTGGGCGCCGGCCCGGCCTCGTTGACCGTGGCGCGCGACCTCGCCCCACTGGGCTATGCGGTCACGGTGTTCGACGGCGAGTCACGGCCCGGCGGCTTCATCCGCTCGCAGATCCCGCGCTTTCGCCTGCCGGAGGCCGTGATCGACGAGGAAGTCGGCTACATCCTCGGGCTCGGCGTGGAGTTCCGCGGGGGCCAGCGGGTCGACTCCCTGCGCCGTTTGCTGGACGAGGGCTGGGATGCGGTGTTCGTCGGCAGTGGCGCGCCGCGCGGGCGCGATCTGCGCATCCCCGGACGCGACGAGGCGGCCGCGCAGATCCATATCGGCATCGACTGGCTGGCTTCGGTGGCCTTCGGCCATGTCGCGCGCATCGGCGGGCGCGTGCTGGTGCTCGGCGGGGGCAATACGGCGATGGATTGCTGCCGATCGGCCCGCCGCCTCGGTGCCACCGACGTGAAGGTCGTCGTGCGCAGCGGCTTCGACCAGATGAAGGCTTCACCGTGGGAAAAGGAAGACGCGCTGCACGAGGGCATTCCGATTCTCGACAACCACGTCCCGTTGCGCTTCGAGCATGCCGATGGCAGGCTGACGGCGATGGTGTTCGAACGCGTCCGGGCGCACTATGACGACGCCGGCAGGCGCAGCCTGGTGCCCACCGGCGAGCCCGAGTTGCGTATCGCCTGCGACGAGGTGCTGATCGCCGTCGGCCAGGAGAACGCCTTCCCGTGGATCGAGCCCGACTGCGGGCTTGCCTTCGACCGCTGGGGTCTGCCGGTGCTCGAGGCCGGTACCTTCCAGTCCAGCCTGCCGCGGGTGTTCTTCGGAGGCGACGCCGCCTTCGGCCCGAAGAACATCATCACCGCGGTCGCCCACGGCCATGAGGCCGCGGTGTCGATCGACCGCTTCCTGCACGGCGAGGATCCCCGCCTGCGGCCGCCGCCGGGAACCACGCTGCTGTCGACCAAGATGGGCATCCACGAGTGGAGCTACGACAACGCGGTGTCGGACGCGGTGCGCGGCAAGGTGCCGTGGGCGAAGGCCGAGCTCGCGCTGGCCAGCATCCGCGTGGAGGTCGAGCTCGGCTTCGATGTCGACGCCGCGGTCGCCGAATCCCGGCGCTGCCTGAACTGCGACGTGCAGACGGTGTTCAACCGCCAGACCTGCATCGAGTGCGACGCCTGCGTCGACGTGTGCCCGATGGACTGCCTGAGCATCGTCGACAACGCCGAGGAGTCGATCCTGCGCCGCAGTCTGCGCGCGCCGGCGAGCAACGCGGAGCAGGATCTGCTCGTCTCGGCCGCGCTGAAGACCGGGCGCGTGATGGTCAAGGACGAAGACGTCTGCCTGCACTGCGGCCTGTGCGCCGAGCGCTGCCCGACCGGCGCCTGGGACATGCAGAAGTTCCTGCTGCACACGATCCAGGCGGGCGCCGCGTGCCGAGACGCCCGCCTGCCCGCGGCCAGCCAGGAGGCCCTCGCATGAACCGCATCGAGGCCATCAACGATTTCGTGGTCAAGTTCGCCAATGTCAACGGCTCGGGCTCGGCATCGGCCAACGAGCTGTTCGTCAAGGCGGTGCTGCGCATGGGGGTTCCGGTGAGCCCGCGCAACATCTTCCCCAGCAACATCCAGGGCATGCCGACCTGGTACGAGGCGCGCATCAGCGAGCAGGGCTACCTCGGGCGCCGCGGCGGGGTCGACATGATGGTGGCGATGAACCCGCAGACCTGGGACGCCGACGTGGCGGAGATCAGCCCCGGTGGCTACCTGCTGCACGACAGCACGCGGCCCATCGATGCCACCCGCCTGCGCGCCGACATCGAGGTCGTCGGCGTGCCGCTGACCGACATGGTCAACGCCGCCTATGCCGACCCGCGGCAACGCCAGCTGTTCAAGAACATCGTCTATGTGGGCGCGCTGTCGTGGCTGCTGGGCATCGAGCCCGAAGTCTTCGAGTCCCTGTTCGCCGAGCAGTACCAGGGCAAGGAGGCGCTGCTGGAAGCCAACCGGAAGTCGCTGCGCATGGGCCGCGACCACGTCAGCCAGCAGCTGCGGCAACCGCTGGGCCTGCGCGTGCGGCGGGCCGACCGCGTGGGCAGGCGCATCTTCACCGACGGCAACAGCGCCACCGCCCTCGGGCTGGTGTATGGCGGGGCCACGGTGGCGGCCTGGTACCCGATCACCCCCTCGACCTCGATCCCCGAGAGCTTCCAGGCCTACTGCGAGGAGTTCCGCGTCGACCCGCAGACCGGCAAGAGCCGGGTCGCGGTGGTGCAGGCGGAGGACGAGCTGGCCTCGATCGGCATGGTCGTGGGCGCCGGCTGGAACGGCGCGCGGGCCTTCACCGCCACCTCGGGCCCGGGCATTTCCCTGATGACCGAATTCATCGGCCTGGCCTACTTCGCCGAAATCCCGGTGACCCTGATCGACGTGCAGCGCGGCGGTCCGTCGACCGGCATGCCCACGCGCACCCAGCAGTCCGACCTGCTGGCCTGCGCCTACGCGTCGCATGGCGACACCCGGCACGTGCTGCTGTTTCCCGAGGATCCGCGCGAGTGCTTCGACCACGCCGCGGCCGCGCTCGACCTCGCCGACCGCCTGCAGACCCCGGTGTTCGTGATGAGCGACCTCGACATCGGCATGAACCATCGGCTGTGCGAGCCCTTCGCCTGGGACGACGGGCGCGACTATGACCGCGGCAAGGTCATGAGCGCCGCCGAGCTCGAGGCCGGGCGCGACTTCGGGCGCTACAAGGACGTGGACGGCGACGGCATCCCCTGGCGCACCCTGCCCGGCACGCACCCTCGGCTGGGCAGCTATTTCACCCGCGGCACCACGCGTGATCCCTACGCCCGCTACTCCGAGCGCGGCGCCGACTACCTCTACAACATGGAGCGCCTGCAGCGCAAGTTCCGCACCGCGGCCACGCTGGTGCCGCAGCCGGTGCTGCGTCCGGCAGCGCAGGCCACGCGCCTGGGGGTGCTGTACTTCGGCTCCACCGCGCCGGCGATGAGCGAGGCGCTGGACGTGCTGCAGGCGCGCGGCATGCACCTGGACGCGATGCGCCTGCGCGCCTTTCCCTTTGCCGACGCGGTGCGGGAATTCATCGACGCCCACGACCAGGTGTTCGTCGTCGAGCAGAACCGCGACGGCCAGATGCAGACCCTGCTGGTCAACGAGCTGCAGCTCGATCCTGCGCGCCTGCCCCGGGTGCTGCACTACGACGGCACGCCGATCACCGCGCGCTTCATCGTCGAGGCCATCGAGGGCCGGCTGCGGCCGCAATCCCGCCAGAAGGAGGCTGCCTGATGACCTACCTCGCCAAGCCCCGGCTGCACCACCCCAGCCTGACGCCCAACAAGGTCGGCTACACGCGGCGCGACTACGAAGGCCGGGTGTCGACCCTGTGCGCCGGCTGCGGCCACGACTCCATCTCGGCGGCCATCGTGCAGGCCTGCTGGGAACTCGACATCGAACCGCACCGGGTGGCCAAGCTTTCGGGCATCGGCTGCAGCTCGAAGACGCCCGACTACTTCCTGGGCGCCTCGCACGGCTTCAACACCGTGCACGGCCGCATGCCCTCGGTACTGACCGGCGCCAACCTGGCCAACCGCGAGCTCATCTACCTCGGCGTGTCCGGCGATGGCGACTCGGCCTCGATCGGCCTCGGCCAGTTCGCCAATGCCATGCGGCGCGGCGTGCGCATGGCCTACCTGGTGGAGAACAACGGTGTCTACGGACTGACCAAGGGCCAGTTCTCGGCCACCGCCGACCGCGGCTCGAAGAGCAAGCGCGGCGCCGTCAACCGCGACAGTCCGGTCGATCTGGTCGGCCTCGCACTGCAACTGGGCGCGACTTTCGTCGCCCGCAGCTTCTCCGGCGACAAGGCCCAGCTGGTGCCGCTGATCCGGGGCGCGATCGAGCATGGCGGCGCCGCCTTCATCGACATCATCAGCCCCTGCGTGACCTTCAACAACCACGGCGGCAGCACCAAGAGCTACGACTACATGCGCCAGCACAGCGCCGCCGCCAGCCGCATCGACTTCCTGCCGGCGCGCGAGGAAATCACCGTCGACTACGCCGAGGGCGAGGTCATCGACGTACCGCAGCACGACGGCAGCGTGCTGCGGCTGCGCAAGCTGCACGCCGACCACGACCCCACCGACCGCGTGGCCGCGCTGGGCTACATGCACGAACACCAGGCGCGCGGCGAGATCGTCACCGGGCTGCTCTACGTCGACCCCCGGGCCGGCGACCTGCACGCGGCGATGAACACCTGCGAGCGGCCATTGAACAGCCTGGGCGTGGCCGAGCTGTGCCCGGGAGCGCAGGCACTCGAGCGCATCAACGCCTCGCTGCGTTGACGCCCGACCCCCTGCGGGGAGGCACCCGATGAGCGAACGCACCGTACTGCAATCGATGGCCCAGCGCCATGTGCTCAGCCTGGGGCCGCAGGCCACGGCCTACGAGGCCGCCTGCGTGATGACCCGCGCCAACTGCGGCAGCGTGCTGGTGCTTGACGCCGAGGGCAGCATGCTCGGCATCGTCACCGAGCGTGACCTCATGACCCGCCTGCTCGCCAAGGCCCGCGACCCTCGGAGCACGCGGCTGCAGGCCATCATGACCCCGGCGCCGCAGACGGTACCCCCGGAAACCCGGGTCGCGGAGGCCGTGCTGATCATGATCGAGCGCGGCTTTCGCCACCTGCCGGTGGTCGCCGGCGATGGCCGCATCCTGGGCGTGTTCTCGGCCCGCGACGCGCTGCCTCGGGAAGTCGGCAATGCGGTCAGCATGGCCGAGTTCCACGACCGCATCAACGACGCGCTGGGGTGATGGGCAGCCTGTTAGGCGCCTTCCTCCTGGTACTCGGTGTTGTGGCGGGGAAACCAGACGCGACCCTTGAGCATGTAGTACCAGTACATGGTCGGCAATCCGGTGCACTTGATCCACCAATTGATCCAGCGCTCCTTCGACGGGATCAGCGGCAGCGTAGGCGTCACCTTGCCGCCGTAGACGAATTCGGCCAGGATGGTCTTGCCCATCGCGGTGGTCAGCGGGCAGGAGGCGTAGCCGTCGTAGTTGCCCGGAACCAGCTGCCCGGCCACCGCGCTGACGATGGCCTGCGCCACCACCGGGGCCTGCTTGCGCACCGCCGCGGCGGTCTTCGAATTCGGCGTGGAGGCCACGTCACCGAGGGCGTAGACGTTGGCGTAGCGCACATGCTGCATGGTGTTCTGGTGCACCTCGACCCATCCACCGGGATTGGCCAGCGGCGAGGTGCGGATCTCCTCCGGCGGGCTCTGCGGCGGCGACACATGCAGCAGGTCGTAGGGCACCGTCTCGCGCTCGCCCTTGCGCGCCTCGCTTACGAACTCGAAGGTCGCCGTGCGCGCCTTGCCGTCGACGGCGACCAGTTGCTGCTGCGGATGCACGCCGATGCCGTAGCCGGCCGCGATCTTGTCGAGGGCGCGGGCGAAATAGGGAACCCCGAAAATGGCCGGAGCGTGGGTGTAGAAGTCGATGGTGCAACGATCGAGGATGCCGCGCTTGCGCAGGCGGTCGGCGATCAGGTAGGCGATCTTCTGCGGCGCGCCGGGGCACTTGAAGGGCATCGGCGGCTGGGTACAGACGATGCGATCGCCCTCCTTGAGCGCCTGCACGCATTCCCAGGTGTAGCCCACGCTCTGCGGCGAATAGTTGCTGCACACGCCGTTGCTGCCCAGGGTGTCGGCCAGACCTTCGATCTTGTGCCAATCCAGCTTGACCCCGGTGCAGACCACCAGATAGTCGTACTGCAGCTTGTCACCGCTGTGCAGGGTCACGGTGTTCTGCCCCGGCTCGAAGCTGCGGGCGGCGCCGCGGATCCACGTGACGCCGGGCGGAATCAGGCTGCGCTGGGGGCGATGCGTCTTGGCCATCGGATAGACCCCGGCGCCGACCAGGGTGAAGGCCGGCTGGTAGTAGTGCTCCTCGGATGGCTCGACGATCGCGACCTCGATATGGGGCGCACGCCGGCGCAGGATCGCCGCGACCGTGATCCCGGCCGCGCCGCCGCCGATCACCAGGACCTGATGATGACCATGTGCCATCCGCTTCTCCTTGTACAGGCTGTGGGGGGTCGCGACGCCTCTGCCGCGGCAGCCGACACTGTAGTGAAAGCCCGCTTCCTTATCCCCGGAATAAACCCCTAGCTGTATCTGGACAGCGCAGCGTGATTGAGCCTGGGCTCACGCCGCGCGCGCGCATCTGCGCCCTAGGCTGCGCTGCAGCGTGGAGGGGTCGCTCCACGCCAGCCAACCTGGAGCTTCCGTCATGGTCGCCATCGCCATCGGCGCGGCCTTCGCGCCCGCCGCCTCACCGGCTGCCGCCGCCGCGGGCGCCCCCGCGGCGGTCGCCCCGACCTCCACCGCCGGGCCCACCGTCACCGCGCCCGACCGGCAGCGTTCCGGCTCCGCCGCATGGGCGCGCGGCCTGGATCAGCTCGAGGCGCTGGCGCTGCTGGCGCTGCTGTCGGGAACGCACCAGCACAGGCGAGCCGACGCGCTGGAGGCGATGAGCGTGGCGCTGGCCCTGAACGCCTACCTCGGCGTGCAATCCATGGGCGGGCAAGCCGCCGGCCCGAGCGGGGTGGCAGCAGGCGGCACGCGCCTGAACCTGCAGGCCTGAGCCTGCAAGCCGGAAGCCGCACTGCGCGATGCGCGCAGCGCAAGCCCGCGCCCGCCACTTCGGATCATGCCGCCGCAGCCCATTCGTCGGCTCGGGGTATACGGAAGCGCGGTCTTCGACTAATCTGGGCAGTAGATCGCACGGTTTTCCGGGTATTGCGCCGAAACATCCACCAACCAACCGGCCCAGCATCTGACCCGAGCCGACGCGCGCGTTGCCTCGCCGCATTTCCGATGGTTTGCCACGACCATTCGGGGCGCAGGAGCGCGTGCGCCGGCACGACGGGCCTTCCGGGGACATGCCCTCCGCCTTCAGCCTGCGCCTGCGCATCACGGCCGTTGTCGCGGTGGTCGTCGTGGGCACCGCGGCGACCGTGACCTGGGAGGCACTGCGTGCGCTGCGCGCGGAGCTCGAATCCCAGGCCACCGAGCGCGTCGCTGCCGATGCCGGCTACCTCGCGACCACGGTCGATCACCGGCTGGACGCCGACCTCGCGAGGCTGCGCAGCGCGGCGGGCGAGCTCGATGTGGGCCGCCTGGGCGACACCGCCTACCTGGAGCGATTCCTGTCGAGCCACTTCGCCGGCAGCGTCGACTTGCGCACGCGTGGCGTGCTGCTGCTCGGGAGCGACGGTCGGGTGCTGGCCGACTGGCCGCGCAAGGCGGGCCGGCGGGGCGAGTTCCTGGGCGACCGATCCTTCGTGCGCGAAGCCCTGGCCGGCTCCGCAGCGGTCATCGCACAACCGGTGATGGCGCGCCTGACGCCCCGCGTGCCGCTGCTGCCGATGGCCGTCGCGGTAACCGGCGGTAGGCCGCGACCCGCCGCGCTGCTGGTCGGCGCGATCGACCCGGCAAGCCTGCCCTTCCTCGGCGAACTGATGCGCCGCGACGCCGTGGATGGCGTACGGCGCGAACTGATTGCCCTCCATACGGGCTGGGTGCTGGCGAGCTCCGAGCGCTCGCGCCTCATGGGGCGCCTGCCGGCGCCCGAACGGGCGCGGCTGGCCGCATGGCTGCGCTCCGGGCGTCGCTGGGCCATGGCACCTGGCGGCGGCGGGGGCTTCGAGACGGTGTATGCGGTCGCGCCCTCGCGCTGGGGACGCTGGGTGTACATGCAGTCGATCCCGCGGGCCAGGCTGTTCGCTCCCGCGCGCAGGCTGCTGCGCAGACTGCTGCTGGGCGGCTTGTCGGCCGCGCTGCTCGCGCTCGCCGCCGGCAGCTGGCTGCTGGGTCGCGTGCTGGATCCGTTGCGGCGAACGACCGAAAGGCTCGGCGCCCTGTCGCGGGCCGCGGCCGCACCCCAGCAGCTGCGGGAAGGCGGGCCGCGCGAGATCCGGCAGCTGCTGGCCAGCTTCAACCGCCTGGCCGAGCGCCTGCAAGGCGAACACGCCGCGCAGCAGCGCTCGGAGGCGCGCTTCCGTCAACTCTTCGACCATGCGCCGGTGGCGCTGGCGACCAGCGCGCGCGACGGCACGATCTCGGCCATGAATCGTCGCTTCCTGGAGATGTTCGTGAAGGACGGCGAAGCGCCGCGAAGCTTGTGCGCCTTCTTCGAGCACGCGCTTCCCGATGCCGGCGCGCGCCAGCGCCAGCAGGAGGAGCTCGATCGTGCCTGGCGCAGCACACCCGGAGCCGAACACGAACCCAGGCCCTGGGAGGAGCAGGTGCTGGCCGGCGACGGTCGGCAGCGGACGGCCCGCTTGACCTGGACGCCGCTGGGCGACGCCATGGTGCTGATGGCCACCGACATCACCGATCGCCTCGGCATCGAGCGGCGCATCCTCGACGCCACGACGGCTGAGCAGGAGCGCATCGGACGCGACGTGCACGACGGCCTGGGCCAGGGTCTGACGGCGGCAAGCCTGATGGCCGCGCGCCTGGGCAAGGCGCTGCGGCGAAGGCAGCTGGAGGACGAGGGAAACAGCGCCGACGCGCTGGAGACCCTGCTGGCACGGCTGCTGCGCGATGCGCGCATCCTGGCGCAGGGTCTGTCGCCGCTGGACATCGGGCCGGACGGACTGCTCAAGGCCCTGCAGACGCTGGTGCACACGACACAAGCCGCATCGGCCCTGGATTGCAGCTTGCGCAGCGAAGGCGAGGCCGCCAGCCTGGACGGCGTGGTCGCGCTGCACCTGTACCGCATCGCGCAGGAAGCGATCAGCAATGCGCTGCGCCATTCCCGGGCGACGAGCATCCAGGTGCGGCTCAGCCGCGAACACGGATCGCTGACGCTGTCGGTCCGCGACGATGGCGTCGGGCTCGCGGGCAGCCGGCGGGGTGGCATCGGTCTGTCCATCATCGGCTACCGCGCGCGCAGCATCGGCGCCCACCTGGAGATCCGCCCCGGCAGCCACGGCGGCACCTGCGTGCTCTGCCGCCTGCCGCTGGCGCCCGGGCGCTGAGCCTCAGGCCGGCGGCGGACCGTAGCCGCCGCCCCCGGGAGTCTCGATGACGAACACGTCGCCCACGCCCATCTGCACATGGGCGGTGGAACCCAGCCATTCCACGCTGCCGTCGGCACGCTCGACGCGGTTGACGCCGACCGCGCCGGGCGCGCCGCCGGCCAGGCCGAAGGCCGGATGCACGCGGCCGTTGGACAGGATGCTCGCCGTCATGGGCGCCAGGAAGCGGATGCGCCGCACGCCGCCGTCCCCGCCACGCCAGCGTCCGGCCCCGCCCGATCCGGCGCGCAGGGTGAATCCCTCGAGCCGCACCGGGTAGCGGAACTCCAGCACCTCCGGATCGGTCAGGCGGGAATTGGTCATGTGGGTCTGCACCACCGCGGTGCCGTCGAAGCCGCCGATCTGCCGACCGGCGGCGTCGAACAGCCCGCCGGCGCCCGATCCGCCGGCTATGGTCTCGTAGTACTGGTGCTGCGCGTCACCGAAGGTGAAATTGTTCATCGTGCACTGGCTGGCCGCCTGCACCCCCAGCGCGCCGAACAGGGCATTCGTGATGCACATCGAGGTCTCCACGTTGCCGGCGACCACCGCGGCCGGATGGTGGGGATCGAGCATCGACCCCGGGGGAACCACCACGCGCAGCGGCTTGAGGCAGCCGGCGTTGAGGGGAATGTCGTCGTCGACCAGGGTGCGGAACACATAGAGCACGGCGGCCGTGGTCACCGCGCGCGGGGCGTTGAAGTTGTTGTCCAGCTGCGGCGACGTGCCGCCGAAGTCGATCACCGCGCTGCGCGACGCGGCGTCGGTGCGCACCGCCACCTGGATGCATGCGCCATTGTCGAGCTCGAGGCGGAAGCTGCCGGCATGCAGGGCGCCGATGACCCGGCGCACCGCCTGCTCGGCGTTGTCCTGCACATGGCGCATGTAGGCACGCACCACCTCCAGACCGTAGTCCTCGACCAGGCGCAGGAGTTCGCGCACGCCCTTGGCGTTGGCCGCGATCTGCGCCTTCAGGTCGGCCAGGTTCTGCTCGGGGTTGCGCGCGGGGTAGCGCGCCGAGGCAAGCAGTTCGCGCATGCGCGCCTCCTGCAGGCGCCCGTCGCGCACCAGTTGCACGTTGTCGAGCACCACGCCCTCGTCGTCGATGCTGCGCGAGTCCGGCGGAACCGAGCCCGGGGTCAGGCCGCCGATGTCGGCATGGTGGCCGCGCGAGCCGACATAGAACAGCACCTCCCGCCCCCGGGCGTCGAACACCGGAGTGATGACCGTCACGTCCGGCAGGTGGGTTCCTCCGTGGTACGGATCGTTGAGCACGTACACGTCCCCCGCCTGCAGCCTGCCGGCGTTGCGCTCGATGACGGTGCGGATGCTCTCGCCCATCGATCCCAGGTGCACCGGCACATGCGGGGCGTTGGCGATGAGGTTGCCCTCGGCGTCGAACAGGGCGCAGGAGAAGTCCAGGCGCTCCTTGATGTTCACCGACACCGCGGTGTTCTGCAGCTGCGCGCCCATCTGCTCGGCGATGTTCATGAACAGATGATTGAACACCTCGAGCAGCACCGGGTCGACCTCGGTGTCGCCTGCGCGCGGCCCGGGACGCGGCGCCACGCGCACCAGCTCGACGTGATCCAGCGGGGTGATCTCGGCGCGCCAGCCGGCGGCCACCGTGATGGTGGTGTTGGCGTCGATGATCACCGCCGGGCCGTCGACCCGCTGGCCCGGGCGGCAATCGGCGCGCAACAGCAGCGCGGCGGCCTGCCAGCACCCCTGCTCGAACAGCTGAATCGACTCGTGCACCCGCACCGGCTGATCGTGCAGCTGGGCATGCGGCTGCTCCTGCACCGCCTCGGCGCCCCCGACCGCCTCCACGGTCACCGATTCGATGATCAGCGCGCGCTCCTCCAGCAGATGGGCGAAGCGCTGCTCGTAGGCCTGTTCGAAGGCGCCGCGCAGGCCCTCCGCGTCGCCCGCCCGTACCGCCAGCGCGGTATCGGTGCCGGCATAGCGCAGCAACACCCGATCCAGAACGCGCAGGGTGCCGGCCTCCACGCCTTGCGCCGTCAGCTGCGCGCGGGCCTCGGCGCCCAGCGCGTCGAGCGCGACGCGCACGGCGGCCACGCTGTCCTCGTCGAGCCGGGCCTCGATGCTGCGCTCGAGCATCACGCTCTGCTCGGCCAGGCCCATGCCGTAGGCCGACAGCACCCCCGCCAGCGGATGGATGTAGATGCGCGACATGCCCAGCGCATCGGCCACCCGGCAGGCCACCTGCGCGCCGGCGCCGCCGAAGCACTGCATGGTGTAGCGGGTGACGTCGTAGCCGCGCGCCACCGAGATCTTCTTGATCGCGCCGGCCATGGCCTGCACGGCGATGTTCACGTAACCCTCGGCCACGCCCTCCGGGGTCTGCGCCCGTCCCGTGCTCGACGCGATGCTGCCCGCCAGTTCGGCAAAGCGCGCGCGCACCGTGCCGCTGTCCAGCGGCTGGTCGGCGTCGGGGCCGAACACGGCCGGAAAATGCTCGGCGCGGATGGTGCCCAGCATGAGGTTGGCGTCGGTGACGGTCAACGGCCCGCCTCGGCGATAGCAGGCCGGGCCGGGATTGGCGCCGGCCGAGTCGGGGCCGACGCGCATGCGACTGCCGTCGAAGTGCAGGATCGAGCCGCCACCGGCAGCCACGGTGTGGATGCTCATCATCGGTGCGCGCACCCGCACGCCAGCCACCTGGGTCTCGAAGCTGCGCTCGTATTCGCCGGCGAAGTGCGACACGTCGGTGGACGTGCCGCCCATGTCGAAGCCGATCACGCGCTGATGGCCCGCGCGTTGCGCGGTGCGCGCCATGCCGACGATGCCCCCGGCCGGCCCCGACAGGATCGCGTCCTTGCCGCGGAAGGCCTGGGCTTCGGCGAGCCCGCCGCTGGACTGCATGAACAGCAGACGCACCCCGGGCATTTCCGCGGCCACGCGGTCGACGTAGCGGCGCAGGATCGGCGACAGGTAGGCGTCGACGACCGCGGTGTCGCCGCGCGCGACGAACTTCATCAGCGGACTGCAGGCGTGCGAGGCGCTGACCTGGGTGAAGCCGACCTCGGCCGCCAGACGCGCCGCGGCCTGTTCGTGCTGCGTGTACTTGTAGCCGTGCATGAAGACGATGGCCACCGCGCGCAGCCCCTGGGCGTAGGCCTGCAGCAGATCCTCGCGCAGGCGCCGCGGGTCGAGGGCGCACTCCACACTGCCGTCGGCTCCGACCCGCTCGTCGACCTCGACCACGTCGCGATACAGCAGTTCGGGCAGCACGATCTGGCGCTCGAACAGCCGCGGCCGGTTCTGATAGGCGATGCGCAAGGCGTCGCGGTACCCGCGGGTCGTCACCAGCAGAACCGGCTCGCCCTTGCGTTCGAGCAGCGCGTTGGTGGCCACCGTGGTGCCCATGCGCACGCATTCGACGAGCTCGGGGGTGACGGGCTGCGACGGCTCCAGCCCGAGCAGCCTGCGGATGCCGGCGACGGCCGCATCAGGGTACTGTTCCGGGTTCTCCGACAGCAGCTTGCTCGCCACCAGGCTGCCGTCCGGGCGCTTGGCGACGATGTCGGTGAAGGTGCCCCCGCGATCGATCCAGAACTGCCATTTCATCTCGTGTTCCTCCAGCAACGTCTCGAAGTCGGGGCCGAGCCGCCCCCGTCGAGTGCGACCGCGAAGGGTCGGCCCGATGTGCCGGCAGCCGCGAATGGATGGGTCGGCTACATGCCCAGGTAGGCGCGGCGCACCTCGTCGTTGGCGCGCAGTTCGTCGGCGCTGCCGTGCAGCACGATGCTCCCGCTCTGCATCACGTAGGCGCGCTGCGCGACGTCCAGCGCCATAGCCGTGTTCTGCTCGACCAGCAGCACCGACAGCGCCTGCCCCCGATGCAGCTCGGCCAGCGCATCGAAGACTTCCTCGACCAGCTTGGGCGCCAGCCCCAGGCTGGGTTCGTCGATCAGCAGCAGGCGCGGCCCGCTGAGCAGCGCGCGGGCGATGGCCAGCATCTGGCGCTCTCCCCCGGACATGGTTCCGGCCAGCTGCTGGCGACGCTCGCGCAGACGGGGAAAGATGGCGTAGACCTGCTCCAGGCGCTGCGCATGGGCGGCTGGATCACGCACCGTATAGGCTCCCAGCCGCAGGTTGCCCTCGACGGTCTGTCGGGCGAACACCCGGGCACCCTCGGGAATCAGCGCCATGCCGCGCGCGACCAGGCGGTGGGGCGGCGTGCCGGTGATGTCCTGGCCGTCGTAGTACACGCGGCCGCTGCGCGGACGTACCGCGCCGACCACGGCGCGCAGGGTGCTCGACTTGCCCGCGCCGTTGGCTCCCAGCAGCGCCACGACCTCCGCCCGGCCGACCTGCAGCGACGCCTTGCCGACCGCGCGCACGCCACCGTAGGCCACCTCCAGGTCTTCGACGCGCAGGATCGGCTCAGACACGATGCCTGCTTCCCAGGTAGGCCTCGACCACCACCGGATCGCGCACGATCTGCTGCGGCGGTCCCTCGGCGATGAGCTGGCCGAAGTTCAGCACCAGCACGCGCTGCGCCAGCCGCATGACGACTTCCAGCACATGCTCGACGATGAGCAGGGTCACCCCCATCGCATGCACGCCGCGCAGGATGTCGACCAGCGCCAGCGCCTCGCTCGGGTTGAGGCCGCCGGCGACTTCGTCGAGCAGCAGCAGCCTGGGGCCGGTGGCCAATGCGCGCGCCAGCTCGACGCGCTTCTGCCCGGCCACGTTCAAGGAAGCCGCGCGCGTCTGCGCGCGATCGGCCAGGCCCACATGCCGCAGCACCTCGGCCGCGTGGCGGCGCGCGTCGCTCAGCCTGCGATGGCGGAGCAACGCGCCGACCATGGTGTTCTCCAGCACCGTCATGTCGCCGAAACTGCGCGGGATCTGGAAGGTGCGCGCCAGGCCCAGCGCGGCGACGGACTCCGGAGTCAGCGCCGCGGTGTCGCGGCCATCGAATCGGATGGATCCGGAGCTCGGGCGGTGGGCGCAGGCCAGGCCGTTGAACAGCGTGCTCTTGCCCGCCCCGTTGGGGCCGATGATGGCCACCATCTCCCCGGCATCGACGCGGAAACTGATGTCGCGGTTGGCCGTCAGGCCGCCGAAGCGCTTGCTCAGGGACTCAACTTCCAGCAGCGCCATCACGCCTCCGCAGCTTGAGCAGCCCGCCGGGCAGGAACAGGGTGACGAGCAGGATCACCAGGCCGTAGACCAGCACATCGGCCCCGCTGCTCGAGCCACCCCAGTAAGCCCGCGTCAGCTCGGCCACCGGCACCAGCGCGAGGGCACCCAGCCACGGCCCGTACAGCGAGGCGCTGCCACCGAGGATGGCCACCAGCACGATGCGCACCGACAGCGACAGGCTGAACATCGAGCCCGGATCGATGAATCCCACGTACAAGGCGAAGAAGCCGCCCCACACCCCGGTCAGTGCCGCCGACAGCGCGAAGGCGGCCAGCTTGTAGCGCTGCGCCGCGACCCCCAGGCTGCGCGCGGCCGCCTCATCGCCGCTGATGGCCCGCCAATAAAAGCCCATGCGCGAATGCGCGCTGACGTGCGTGACCAGGTAGGTGAGCAGCGCCAGCGCCACGGCGATCACGTCGTAGGGCACGTGGTCGCGGAACAGCAGCATCCAGGGCTGGTTGCCGATCGGGGCCGACAGCCCGCTGGCGCCTCCGGCCCACGACAGGTTGGTGACCGCCAGCAGGCCGATCTGCAACAGACCGATGGTGAGCATCGCGAAATAGTGCCCCGACAGGCGCAGCGTCGGAGCGGCGATCAGCCACGCCACCAGGGCCGCCGCCGCGCCCCCGACGGCGATGCCCAGCAGCGGGGAGACATGCGCGTCCAGCAGCAGCATGGTGGTGTAGGCACCAAGCCCGAGGAAAAATCCATGCCCGAAGGAAATGCGGCCCAGGAACCCGCCGACCAGGTTCCAGGCGGCGCCAAGCGCGCCGAACATCAGGACATTGAACAGGATCTGCAGCCAGAAGGCGTCGTGCACGACCATCGGCGCGAGCGCCAGCGGCACCGCCAGCACGCAGGCCAGCAGCACCGGCAGGTGGGGGCGCGCGGGGCGCGCGAGCGAATCGGATGCGGCCATCGTCATGCTGTCTCTCACCACCGACCGAACAGGCCGCGCGGACGCCACCAGAGCACCGCGACGAAGAGCACGAAGATGCCCAGGGTCTTCACTGCTGGCTCGATCCAGTACGCCGTGAAGGCCTCGAACACTCCGATCAGCAGCCCGGCCAGCGCGGCACCCGGCAAGGAGCCGAAGCCTCCCATGCAGACGGCGACGAAGGCGAGCAGGCCGAACACTTCGCCCACCGAGGGAAACACATAGAAGAAGCTGGTGAGCAGCGCCCCGGCGACGCCGACCACCGCGGAGCTGAGCATCCACACCTGGGCGTCCACGCGCTGCGGCGCGATGCCCACCAGCTCGGCCACCTCGCGATCCTCTGCCACGGCCTGCAGCGCATGGCCCCAGCGCGTGCGATACACCAGCCAGAACACCACCGCGACGAGCAGCAAGGCGAGCCACGCGGTGACGAACTGCGGACGCCCCAGGTTGACCCCGGTGATGCGCACCGTGCCTGACAGCGCCGTGTGCGCCAGCGAGCGGTAGTCCGGGCTGAAGGCCATCGACGCCAGCTGGCGCATGACCAGGCCGAGGCCGAAGGTGGCCAGAATCAGGGCCGTCGGCGGGCCGCGCCGCAGCCGGCGGATGATCAGCGCGTACACCAGGAAGCCGAAGAAGGCCATGAGCACCGCCACCAGGGGTGCCGACAGCAGGGGATCCACATGGGCCAGGGTGTAGAGCCAGTAGGCGGCGTACATGGCCAGCATCAGGAACTCGCCATGCGCGAAGTTGATGACGTCGGTGATGCCCCAGATCAGGGCCAGGCCGAGCGCCACCGCGGCGTACAGCGCACCGTTGAGCAAGCCTGTGTACAAAGCCTCGAGCATGGTTTCTCCGACGCGCCGGCCCGTGACGGGGCCGGCGCCTGCGCGCTGTATGGCCTCAGGCCCAGTGGAACGGCAGCCTGGGAAGCGCCGCATCCTGCTTGTAGCGTGCCGGCCAGACCGTCTGGTAGCCGCTGCCCTCGAGCTGCAGGATCAGGCCGGCGCCGCGCAGGTTCTGGCCGTGGGCGTCGAACTTCACCCCGGCCCACGGCATCGCCACCTGATCGGCGTGCAGATTGGTGGCGACCAGCGCCTTGCGGATGGCCTCCGGTTCGGTCGAGCCGGCGCGGTTGATGGCATCGGCCAGCACCAGAACCCCGGCCATCGAGCGCGCGTTGTTGCCGTCCAGATCGCGGCCGTTGCGGGCGCGGAACAGCGCGTTGATCCGGCTGAGCATCGGGTTGGTGCGGGCGATGTCGTTGGCCCACACGTCCCGCGTCAGGATGCCCTGCGCCTGCGGCCCGGCCTGCTGGATGAAGGCGGGGTCGATGAAGCCGGCATCGTTGGCCAGCAACAGCGGGGGCGCGTACTTCATCTCGCGCATGGTGCGCACGAACAGCAGGGCATCGGAGGTGTAGGAGGCGAAGATCGCCACCTCGGGCTTGGCCGCGGCCAGCTTGGCGACCTCGGCGCTCAGCGACGGCGATCCGGCCGAATAGGCGATGTTGGCGACGATCTCGCGATGGAATTGCGGGGCGAACTTGGCCACCGCCTTGTAGGTGTTGACCCCGAAATCGGTGTTCTCGTAGACCACAGCGACGCGCCGCGTGGGCACCTTGTGCACGGTGTCCAGGAACTGCATCATGTTGTGCAGGAAGGTCTCGTCGTTGGGCGTGGTGCGGAAGAACCACTTGTAGCCCCGCTCGGTCAGATCCGGGCTGCTCGACTCGCCGTTGAGGTAGGGAATGCCCCGCTGCTCGGCCACCCGGCTGCAGGTCTCGGTGACGTTGGACTGGTAGGCCCCGGTCAGCGCGACCACGCCCTGTTCGTCGATCAGCCGCTGGGCATCGGCCAGTCCGGTGGCGGGGCTACCCTGCGAATCGGCGAACACCACCTCGAGCTTGGCGCCCCCGAGTGCCGGCAGTCCGGATCCCGCCGCCAGCGGCAGGGTCTTGAGCTCGGGATGGGGATGGTTGACGATGTCCACCGCCAGCTCGATCGCGCTCTGGATCCCGGTACCCGTCGACGCCAGGGCCCCGGTCAGCGGGTAGATCGCGCCGATGCGCACGGTCTTCTGCGCACCGAAGGCGGGCAGCGTGCCGCCCAGCGTGAGGCCGGCGGCCATCATTCCCAGCATGTCACGACGTTTCATCTTCTGCTCCCTGTTGTCGAAGGATCCCGGTACCCCGGGCATGGCGAAAGGCCGGCACGTGTCGTCGAGCCGCGGCCTCAGAAACTTGCCAGACGGGTGTTGCGCATGTCGGTGACCAGCATGTGGCCCGGCGCGTGGGTGATCGACAGCTCCGGCTGCGCCTGCGCCATGGCCGCCTGCGGGGTCACGCCGCAGGCCCAGAACACCGGCACCTCGCCGGCATCGATGCGCACCGGATCGCCGTAATCGGGCCGCGCCAGGTCTTCGATGCCGATGGCCGCCGGATCGCCGAAGTGCACCGGTGCGCCATGCACCGCGGGAAAGCGCGAGGTGATCTGCACGGCGCGGATGGCGTCGCGCGGCTTGAGCGGACGCATCGACACCACCAGCGGCCCGCCGAAGGGCCCGGCCGCAGCGGTCGGCAGGTTGGTGCGGTACATCGGCACGTTGCAACCCTGCTCGATGTGACGCACGGGCAGTCCGTCTTCGAGCATCGCGGCCTCGAAGGAGAAGGAGCAGCCGATGAGGAAGGCCACGAGGTCGTCACGCCACAGCGCCCGCACGTCGGTGGGTTCGTCGACGAGCACGCCGTCACGGAACACCCGGTAGCGCGGCAGGTCGGTACGCAGGTCGATGTCGGCGCCCATCGTCGGCAGCGAAGGATCCCCCGGCGACCCCACCGCCAGCAGCGGGCAGGGCTTGGGGTTGCGTTGGCAGAACAACAGGAAATCGGCGGCCAGCGCCTGCGGCAGGATGGTCAGGTTGCCCTGCACGTAGCCCGGCGCGACATCGGCCGTGGGCGCGCTCCACGCTCCCGCGCGGGCCGCCAGTCGAAGCTGCCGCGGAGTGGACGGGGCCGCCGCGGAAACGGCCGCAGACGCAATGGCTGACATCGATTCTTCTCCTCGCTGCGCTGGTCGAGCCGCAAAGTGCGGAGCGCTTCGTGGGACATTTCAGGGCAAGACAGCCACTCTGTCTAATGAACTGTTCCGATGGTTCGTGATAAGAATTTCTTATGAGTAATTACCCTTATGCCAAAGAGAATCCTGCAGGGCAACCTCCAGCGCCACCTGCGCCACGGTGCGTGGCACCAGATCGTTCGGGCCCTGCCTCCAGCAGGCGGTGTAGCGCAGCGACGGCAGCGGGGTCGACTCGACATCGAGCATGCACAGGCTGCCGTCCTCGAGCGCGCGGTGCGCCGAGACCGGGGCGATCACCGCGGTGCCGATGGCGTCCTGCGCCATGCGCACGATCACGCTGAGCGCCGCGCTGCCGTACATGCGCACCGAGGGCGCGCCCGACTTGTGCAACATGGCCTTGATCTCGCGGTGCGGATCGGTGGACGCCGGGTAGGTGATCACCGGCCATTCGGCGATACGGCGCAGGCTGACCGGGCCGCCGCCCAGGCCCAGCCGCGGGCTGGCCAGCCAGCGCAGCGGGAACGCGCACAGGTCGAGGCTGTGGACATGGGGATCGGTCATCGGCCCGAGCAGGAAGCCGAGGTCGAGCTGGTGGTTGCTGATCTGATCCTTCAGCAAGGTGGAGGTGTCGACCTGGATGTCCATCAGCAGCGCCGGGTAGGCGGCGTGCAGGCGCTCCATCAACCGGGGCAGCCAGGTATGCACGATGGTTTCCGACACCCCCAGGCGCAGGGTGCCGCGGATGGCGTTGTCGGCGCGCGCGGCGCGCAGCATTTCCAGGCGCATGCGCAGCATGCCCTCGGCGAAGGGCAGCAGTTCCTCACCCTTGGCGGTCAGCGCCACGCCGCGCGCATCGCGATCGAACAGGCGCACGCCCAGGCTGTCCTCCAGTGCGCGCACGCGCTGCGAAATCGCCGGCTGCGTGGCGTGCAGCTTCTCCGCCGCGGCGCGGAAGCCGCCGAGCGTCGCCACCCAGTAGAAAGTCTCTATGTTGCGCAGATCGGCCATCGCCCAGGCTTGCCCTGTCGCCGGCTAGCGTGCGCGCTCGCCCACCGTCCGCCGCACCACGCGGCCGACCGACAGGCCCTGCACGAGGATGGAAAAGATCACCACGCAATAGGTCAGGGCGACCACCACGTCGCGTCCGGAATCGGCGGGCAACGACAGGGCCAGCGCGACCGAGATCGCGCCACGCAATCCGCCCCAGGTCAGCACCCAGCCCGAACCCTCGGGCAGGCGGAAGGCGCGCGCCAGCGCGCCCACCGGCAGGCCCACGGTCAGCGCGCGCGCGAGCAGGGTGACGACCACCGCCAGCGCCCCGGCCAGCAGGGTGTGGGGAGTCAGGCGCACGAGCAGCACCTCCATGCCGATGAGCACGAACAGCACCGCATTGAGCATGTCGTCGAGCAGTTCCCAGAACAGGTCGACATAGTGCCGCGTGGTGTCCGACATCGCCAGCCGGCGCCCGCCATTGCCCACCATCAGCCCGACCACCACCATGGCCAGCGGCCCGGACACCTGCAACCGGTCGGCCAGCGCATAGCCACCGGTCACGGCCGCCAGGGTCAGCATCACCTCGACCTTGTAGCTGTCGATGCTGCGCAGCATGCGCACGGTGGCAAGACCGAGCAGCAGGCCGAACAGCAACCCGCCTCCGGCCTCGCGGGCCAGCAGCTCCAGGCCCTGCGCCACGCCCGGCGGGTGGCCGCCGGCCAGCATGTCCAGCAGCAGCGCGAACACCACCACCCCGACCCCGTCGTTGAACAGGGATTCGCCGGCAATGACGAGCTCGAGCTGCCTGGGCGCGCCGGCCGTCTTCAGGATGCCCATCACGGCGATCGGATCCGTGGGCGAGATCAACGCTCCGAACAGCAGGCATTCGATCAGCGGCAGCCGCAAGCCCACCCACGGCAGCACCAGCCACATGCCCCAGCCGACGATCAGGGTCGACAGCAGGGTGGAGACCACCGCCAGAGCGCCGACCTGCCATCGATAGGACTTGAGCTCCGACAGATCCACGTGCATCGCCCCGGCGAACAACAGGAAGGACAGCATGCCCTGGATCAGCACGTGGGAAAAATCCACGGATCGCAGCAGGCTTTCCTCATGCTGCCGCAGTCCGAGGCCCCAGCCCGCGGCGTCCAGCGCCACCAGTGCGAGGGAGAACACCAGCGCCACCGTCATCACCCCGATGGTCGTCGGCAGCCCGATGAAACGATGGTTCAGGTAGGCCAGCAGTGCGGTCAGCACCAGGCAGGCGGCGGCGATGTCGAGCATCAGGCGGAGTGGGGCGTGGCCGCCGCCGCAGCAGATGGCCTGGCATCGAGGCGACGGCCGCCGGCCGTGGCGAGGGCGCGCAGGGCGTCGATCTCGCGCGCCACCGCCACCGACTCCGCATGGGGCATGCCGGGACTCTCGATGCGTCCCTCGCGGATGCAGCGCATGGCCTCCTCGATCTGGTATTCGAAGCCATTCACCGCGTGCGGCATGTGCAGGCTCTCGCGACTGCCATCCGCGGCGATCCATTCGGCGCGCTGCCCCGCCCAGAAATCCTGCGGCACCCACACGCTGCCACGGGTTCCATGCAGCTGCAGTCCGTTGGTGGCGATGCGGTCGAAGGCACACACGAACTGGGCGACCGTGCCGCCGGCGAAGCGCAGGCTGCCGACGTTGGCGATGTCCACGCCATCCGGGGCGCACAGGCTGTCGAGGCTGCGCGCGACCACCGCTTCGGCGACACCGCCGGCGCTGTGCACGGCCCAGCGCGTCATCGCGACGTTGTAGACCCCGATGTCCAGCAAGGCGCCGCCTCCGCGTGCCGGATCGAACAGCCGGCTTCGCGCTTCGTAGGGAACGACGAAACAGAAATTCGAAGTCACCGAGCGCAGCTCGCCGAGGCCGGCCTGCGCGAGCCGGCTGCCGAGCGCGCGATACAGCGGAAGCATGCGCGTCCACAGGCCTTCCATCAGGAACACCCGATGGGCGCGGCTGAGGGCGCACAGCTCCCGGGTATCGGCCTCGCACAGCGTCAGGGGCTTCTCGCACAACACCGGCTTGCCGGCAGCCAGCGCGCGCGCGGCCAGGCCGGCATGCGCATCGTGCGTGGTCGCGACATAGACGGCATGCACCTGCGGGTCGTCGAGCACGGCGTCGAGTTCCGCGGCCGCGCAGCGCGCGTGCAGGCCGTGCCGCAGCGCGAAGGCCTGCGCGCGGCCCGCGTCGCGGCCCCAGACGGCCCGCAGCCGCGCCCCCGGCACCGCGCGCAGCGCCGCGACAAAGGTCACGGCGATGGCGCCGGGCCCAAGCACCGCCCAACCGAACTGCGCCGATTGCAAAGGACTCCTCCCCGAACGGCAGCCATCGACCGTCCGTGGCCGCATGGTATTGCAAGGGCCGGGGGTCGCCGGCCTGCAGGCATCCCCAAGCGGCCAGCCGCCTGCACCCGAAAACCGGGCTCGATGCGCCACACGGTCGTCCAGGCGCGGGCTGCGGCCTGTGCAGGGTCAGTCCGCGCGCACGCATGCCCTGGCTCGACCGGCGCGAAGCTCTCGTCCGGGCCTGAACCACGGTCACCCGCAGGAGGAGAAGCCGCTATGCAGCGCTCAGGCGGCGTGGGCCTGCCCGACCAGAACCACCGGGCCGGTGGGCTGCCCGGTGGGTGAGCCCCCGGGGGGCTCGACGCTGACCGCAAAACCCTTGGCCTGCGCCAGAGCCGCCTCGGCGGCGCGGGGCAGCGCATACAGCGCCCGCCCCGCCTGCGCGACGCCCAGGCTGATCGGCGCGCCGTGGCGAGGCAGCAACCAGAGCTCGAAGCTTCTCCTGGATGGCGGCCGCACCCCCGCCAGCTCGGTGAAGCGGAAGCGCCCGTCGCTCTGCACCATCAACACCGCCGCCGCCTGACCCGTGCTGGCGTGCAGCATCGCGACCATGCGCGTCTGCGCCTGGCCGCCCGGCTCCGGCAGGCGCAGGGCCAGCAGCAGCGCCCAGGCCACCGCCGCGGCAGCCACCGCCGCGGCGCCCAGGCTCATGCGCTGCCAGGCCTTCACCCCCCAAGCGCCGGCGCGGCCGCGCAGCGGCGGTCGGGGCTGCTCCAGGGCGATGCGCGCTTGAATGCGCGCCCACAACGCGCCGCTGGGCTGGCCGATGCGCTGCGCTCCGAGCAGGCCGGCATCCAGGCGCGCACGCCACGACGCCACGGCCTCGCGGAACGCCGGCGATTCGTCCAGCAAGCGTCGGGCACGGCGAGACGCGGCCGCGGCCATGCCGCCCGTGAGGTAGTCCGCAGCCAGGCGGTCGAGCACCGCCGGGTCACGGTAGCGCGCCGGCAAGCTCATGCGTGCGCTCCCAGACAGGCGCGCAGCGCCAGCACAGCGCGACGGATCAGGGTCTTGACGGTACCCAGCGGCAGGCCGCGCTCGCGCGCCAGCTCACCATGCGTCTGGCCCATCACGTAGGCGGCGGTGAGCAGGTCGCGCTGGCGCGGAGCGAGTTGCTCGAAGCAGTCCTCCACGCTGCTGCGCATCCGCGCATCCAGCACGGCTTCGGGCGTGCGGTGATCGGCCACCTCGGGCGGGTCACCCTGGGCGTCGGCCCCGTCGCTGCGGTGCGCGCCTTCGCGGCTCAGCGCGCGCAGGCGATCGCGGCAGACGTTGCGCACCACGGTGGCCAGCCACGCCTGCGCGTCGCCCAGGTGGGGCCGGTAGCTGCCCGCCTGGTGCCAGATCCTGACGTAGGCGTCCTGCATCGCGTCCTCGGCAAGCTGGTCGTCGCCCAGCATGCGCCGGCAGATCGTCCAGGAGCGGGCGCGCGTCTGCTCGTACAGCTCGGCGAAGGCCTGCTGGTCGGCCAGGGCGGTATAGGCAAGCAGCGCGGACAAGTCGGGCATGGAGGCGGGCAGGCCGGTGTCCGCGCCATGCTAAGAGCAAAGAGCGCATCTGTGCAGGCCATTCGCCTCCTCCCATGTGTCACGAGTCGGCGTAATCCGGCCACCCGGAGTCGGCATATATCGGCCAGTGGAGCCGGTGCCGAGAGGGGTCTCGAACGACCCTGTTGAAGGGCCTTATTTTGCCGGGTTTTGGGGTTTGTTCG
>JAJZEC010000099.1 GCA_021805825.1 Pseudomonadota bacterium | reverse complement strand
GGGTTCTGTGCGGCCCGCAAGCCCTGGACGGAATTCCATCGGAGAGCCCGCCATGCTTGTTTCCCAGCAGCAACAGCACATCCGCAATGTCATGCGCCTGGCCGCGGGGGATTCGAGCATGGCCTGCGCGGATGAGGGAACGCATCGTCCCGATGGCGTCATCCTCGACTCGTGGGTGCGCTGCCTGAGGCAGTACAAGCTCGACCCGACGCGCGCCCACGAAGCGGTCATCCTGCCTTCCGAGCGGGTGCGCGAACACCGCGATCGCCTGGAGGAATTCCTGCGCATCGCCCGCCATGGCCTGGAGTCGCTATATACCCAGATCGCCGGAATGGGGTATTGCGTGCTGCTGACCGACGCGCGTGGCGTGACCGTGGACTTCATCGGGGACATCCAGCTGGACACCAGCCTGCGGCGCGCCGGACTGTATCTGGGCAGCGACTGGAACGAGGAGCATGCGGGAACCTGCGGCGTGGGCACCGCAATCACCACCGGCCGCGCGCTGACCGTGCACCAGGCCGATCATTTCGACGCCGCGCATATCCCCCTGACCTGCACCGCGGTGCCGCTGCACGATCCTCTGGGGCGGCTGGTCGGGGTGCTCGACATCTCCGCGCTGACCTCGCCGCGCACCAAGTCAAGCCAGCATTGGGCGATGCAGTTCCTGCAACTCAACGCGCGGCAGGTCGAGAACGCGAATTTCCTGCGTTGGTTCCGCGAGGATTGGGTGGTCAAGGTTCATCCTTCTCCAGAGTTCGTCGAAATCAACCCCGAATGCCTGCTGGCGCTGGACGCGACAGGCCGCATCATCGGGCACAACCGGGCCGCGCAGATGCTGCTCGAGCAGCTCGCCGGAGCGACCGTGCTGGGGCTGCCCTTTGAGCACTTCTTCGGCGTTCGATTCGATGATCTCGGCAATTTCCAGCGCTCCACGGACGGTAGGCGGAGCGCGGTCGCACTGCAACCCGACGGGCGGATCATGTACCTGCAGGCCGCCCCGCCTCCGGTGGCGCCACGGCGCAGCGTGGCGGCGGCGGCAAGGCCCACGCGGTCGCTGCAGCCTGCGCTGGCCAGGCTGAGCGGCGGGGATGTTCGGCTCGACCTCCAGATCCAGCGCGCCTCGCGCCTGGCCGACGCTCCGGTCAACCTGCTGCTCGGCGGCGAGACCGGCTCCGGCAAGGAGTACTTCGCGCGGGCGCTGCACGAGGCCAGCGGACGGGCTGCCAAGCCCTTCGTCGCGGTCAACTGCGCTGCGATCCCCGAGGCCCTGATCGAAAGCGAACTGTTCGGTCACCTGCCGGGCAGTTTTTCCGGGGCGATGGCGCGGGGCAAGCGCGGGCTGGTGCTCGAGGCTGACGGAGGCACACTGTTCCTCGACGAGATCGGCGACATGCCGCTGGGCCTGCAGCCCCGGTTGCTGCGTGTGCTGGCCGAGCGCGAGGTGCTGCCGGTGGGAGCAGCGCGGCCGCTGGCGGTGGATGTACGGGTCATCGCCGCCAGCCATGTCGACCTGCGGACGCTGTCCGCTCGGGGCGCCTTCCGGGAAGACCTGTACTACCGCCTCGCGGGGGCCGAACTGGCGCTGCCGCCGCTGCGCGAGCGCGCCGACCTGGGCTGGCTGATCGATCGCATGCTCGAGGATCATCACGCGGGAATCCGCATCACGCCGCAGGCCCGGGCGCGGCTGCTGGGCTGGCATTGGCCGGGTAACCTGCGCGAACTGCGCAACGCGCTGGCCTACGCCTGCGCGTTGTGCGAGCACGGCGTGGTCGAATTGCAGCACCTGCCCGATGCCATCACGGATTCGCCCTGGCGCGTGTCGTCGCCCGAGGGCCAGCCGCCGTTGCCGGCCGATGCGCGCCGGCTGTTGCAAGAGTTGCGTGCGGCCGGCGGCAATATCAGCCGGGCGGCGCAGGCGCTGGGGCTGTCGCGCATGACGGTGTACCGGCGCATGCGTCGCTGGGGAGTCGAGCCCGCGCATTGGCAGTCCTGATGTCGGCGCTGACCGCGCGAGCGGCCGCCGCGCAACCCAGAAAACGGGCGCGGCCTTCAGACCCGCCCTGCGGCCTGCAGGGCCGCCCACTCCTGGTCGTCGAACAGCCGCGAGCGGGTGAGAAAGCGCCTTCCGCTGGGGCCCTCGAGGGAGAACATGCCACCGCGACCCGCGACGACGTCGATGATCAGCTGGGTGTGCTTCCAGTATTCGAACTGCGCCTGGCTGATGTAGAAGGGCGCGCCGCCGATCCGGCCAAGCAGGCGATCCGCGTCGCCGAGCAGCAGCTCGCCGGCCGCATAGCACATCGGCGCGCTGCCGTCGCAGCAGCCGCCGGACTGGTGGAACATCAGATCGCCATGCTGCGCGCGCAACTCCTCGATCAACTGCAGCGCGGCAGGCGTGGCGGTGACCTGCAACACGGGCTTCGGGCTCATGGTTGGCTGTGCGTGATCGCCTGCTGCAACAGGCAAGGGATGCGGATCCTGCGCGGAGCCGGGCACAGCCCGGCCCCGGGGGCGCTCTTCAGAAGAAGCCGAGCCTGCTCTCGCTGTAGCTGACCAGCAGGTTCTTCGTCTGCTGGTAGTGATCCAGCATCATCTTGTGGGTTTCGCGGCCGATACCCGACTGCTTGTAGCCGCCGAACGCGGCGTGCGCCGGATAGGCGTGGTAGCAGTTGGTCCACACGCGACCCGCCTGGATGCCGCGGCCCATGCGGAAGGCGGTGTTCATGTCGCGCGTCCACACCCCCGATCCAAGCCCGTACAAGGTGTCGTTGGCGAGTTCCAGTGCCTGCGCTTCATCGCGGAAGGTGGTCACCGACACCACCGGGCCGAAGATCTCCTCCTGGAAGATGCGCATCTTGTTGTGGCCGAAGAACACCGTCGGCTGGATGTAGTAGCCGCCCGCCAGTTCGCCGCCATGCTCGCCCCGCGCGCCGCCGGCGAGCACCTTCGCGCCCTCCTGGCGGCCGATGTCGAGGTAGGACAGGATCTTGTCCATCTGCTCGCTGCTGGCCTGCGCGCCGATCATGGTCTGCGGATCCAGGGGATTGCCCTGCTGGATCGCCGCCACGCGCTTGAGCACCCGCTCCATGAAGGGCTCGTAGATGGATTCCTGGATCAGGGCACGCGACGGACAGGTGCATACCTCTCCCTGGTTGAGGGCGAACATGACGAAGCCCTCGACGGCCTTGTCGAGGAATCCGTCGTCCCTGGCCATCACATCCTCGAAGAAGATGTTGGGCGACTTGCCGCCGAG
>JAJZEC010000052.1 GCA_021805825.1 Pseudomonadota bacterium | reverse complement strand
CGATCTTGTCACGCATCCAGTTGCCCGGCCAGGCGCCGTCGCCCTGGGAAGCGCCCGGTTGCGTCGCCTGCTGCAGATTCTGCTGCAGGCTCGACGCGGCCTGCTGCAGGGCCTGCGCGAAGCCCGCCTGCATCGCGCTGCCGATCTCGCCCATCTGCTGCATGTATTGCGCCATGCGCGCGCCGTCGCCGCGCAGCACCTGCGTGGGCAACGCGGCCCACTGCTGGGCATCGCGCGCGTCCACTGCCCCACGCACGGCTTCGGACGCGTTGCGGTGCAAGTCGCGCATGTTCTGCAGCTGCAGGCGCGACAGACGGTCGAAACCGTCGATGGTGGTTTCCAACAGGCCTGCCAGGCATTCCAGCTCGGCACGTTGCGCGGCCTGCAAGTGTTCGCTCGGACTCATGATCGCATTCCTCCTGCGTCTGTGCCCCCGCGCCCGAAGGCGCGCGGGCATGCGGGGCATCACCCGGTGGCGATGAGCACCCAGTATCGGTTCGAAGGGAATTCCTGTCCTTGACGCCGATCAGCGCGCCGGGCGCCGGGCGCCGCAGCCGCGCCCACGGCGCTCGCTCTCAGACCCCGAAGGGGTAGGTTTCGGGGGTTCCGGCCAAGGGCGCGCTGTCGATCGGCGTGACCGCATGGCTGCTGTCGATCCACAGGTATTCGTCGTATTGCCATGGAAGCACCGAGTCGAAATAGTGGCTCGCAAGCTCGCTGTGCGGGCGATAGACAACCCCCACGGCGCGCTGCAGGCGCGCCTGCAGCAACCCCCCCAGCGCGCCAGCCGGTGTGATCCGACGCAGCGGCAGCAGCATGCCCGGGACTCCGCTGTCGTGGAAGATACGCTCATAGCTGCTGGCCAGCGAAGGCCGCAGCCGCATGACCTGCATCGGCGCGTCCCAGTTCGGCGCAGCGGCGACCTCGCCGGCATGCGTACCCAGGCCGATGCTGTACGCGCCTTCGGCGAACTCCTGGCGGCACAGGCGGCCGATGTTGCATTCGCCCCGTTTGCCCATTTCGGTGGCCGCCGAATCGCCGATGTGGGAATTGTGCGCCCACACCACCGCGCGGCTGTGTGGCCCGTGGAAATCCAGCAATGTCCTCAGGGTCTCGAACATATGTCCATCGCGCAGGTTCCACGCCTGGCGCGAGCCGTAGTACATCGTGCGGTAGTAGCGCTCGGCGTTGGCCACCAGACGCGCGTTCTGCAGCGCGTCCAGGAAGCGGTCGCCGTCGGCGGCCCCGTAGTCGCGCTCCTTGCGCAGCAGATCGCGCAGCATGGCCACCACCTCCTGCTCGCAGGAGCGGTAGCCTGGCGCATGCCAGGCATGCGCATAGCCGCTGGCGTCGGCCTCCCAGGGGCTGAGACAGCCGTAGCGCTGCCGCGCCAGCTGCGCGCTTTCCGGGTCGACCTGGTCGAGATATTCCAGCACGCGCTCGATCGATCGGTGCATGCTGTACAGATCGAGCCCATGCACGGCCACGCGCCGCGGTGCAGCGAGCTGCGCATTGAAGCTGCGCAGCCAGTCGACGAACTCCGCCACCTCCCGGTTGCGCCACATCCATGCGGGGAAACGCGCGAAGGCGCTCCAGCGCGCCGCTGCGGTCTCGGCCTGGCGCACGTAGTCGTCGATGCGTGCGGCATCGGGCCAGTCGCTCTCGATAGCCACGAAATCAAAGCCACGGCGCTCGATGAGTGCCCGGGTGATGCGCTGGCGCATCCGGTAGAACTCCGAGCTGCCATGCGTGGACTCGCCGATCAGCACCACCCGCGCCTGCCCGATGCGCCGCAGCAGCGGCTCCAGATCGGCCTGCTCGAGGTCGGCGAAGGCCTCCCCGGCCTGCGCCACCGCCACCGCCAGCGCGGCCACCGCCGCCGTCGTGCTGGCGGCCGCGGCCGCGGCTCCGGGGCGTTCATCCAGCCGCAGGTCGGCGAGATCCTGCTGCTGGTACTGCAGCTCGGAAATCCTGCGCACACGCACCAGTTCGCTGACGCGGGCATCGCTGGGCACGACCATCACCAGGCAGCCGCCGACGGCAAGTTGCTCGCGCAGTGCATCGAGGTGCGCGAGCGCGACCCCGGGATGCACGACGATGGCATCGAATGGTGCCTCCTCGGGCCAGCCGTCGCCGGCTTCGGCGTGCCGCTGGTGCACCCGCTGCAGGCGCTGCCGCGCAGCCTGCGCGGCGGCCATCTCGGCCAGCCGGCCGTCGGTCTCGACGGCGTACACATCGCGCGCAGCCTGCGCCAGCAGGGCGCTGGCATAGCCGCAGCCACTGCCGACCTCCAGCACCTTCTCGTCGCCGCGCAGTTCGAGCGCAGCGAGCAGCAGCGCCAGCAGCCACGGACGCTGCAGCACCCCGCCCTGCGGAAGCTGCAGGGCCACATCCTCGTAGGCGCGATCGCGCAGCCTGTCGGGAAGGAACTCCTCCCGCGGCACCGCCAGCAGCGCGTCGAGTACCTTCGGCTGGTGCACGCCGCGCGCCGCGATCTGCTGCACCATGGCCTGCCGGCGCAGGCTGAAATCGGTTGGGTTCACGGCGCTTCCTCCAGGTTGCGGGAAGCAGCCGCGGCGCCCGCACCCCGGCTGCGGCCGGCAGTGTGCCCGCCGCGCCGCGTGCGCGCATTGCGCTGGAACAGTCGGCGTGCCGCCGGGCGCGGCGAGAACGCCGGATCGCTACTCGGAGGTGACGAACAGCAGCCTGGACACGGTTTCGTTGTCGATGGGCTCGCCGAACAGCGAGCGCACCAGCAGGTCGCTTCCCAGCACCTGCGGCGCAAACAGCATGTCGGGCTGCACGCGACGGATCTTGGCCAGGTGTCGCGCGTCGTTGACCCCGGCGATGGTCTTCACCCCGGGCGCCAGTTCCTTCACCGCCAGCACGGCGAAGGCGTTCTCCGCATCATCGTCGCGCAGGGTGAGCACGGCCCGCGCGTGCGGCACACCGGCCTGCTCGAGCACCTCGTTGCGCGTGGCGTCGCCGACAACGACGTCGGCCTCGTCCGGGAACGGCGAGGTCGCGCCGGGGGACACCACCACCGTGACCGCAACGCCTCGCTGCTGCAGCGACTTCCACGCGGTGTAGGCCAGCGCCGAGGCGCCGAAGATCACGTAATGGTTGCGACGTTGCTGCTTCTGCATGCGCCCCTCCAGTGCCCGCTTGATGCTGCCCCCGACCAGCGGGCCGATGACCACCGACAAGGTGGTGGCGAAAACCGAGATGCCCAGCACGATCAGCGATACCGTGAACATCCGCGCATGCGGGCTGCGCGGGACGATATCCCCATAGCCTACGGTGGACATGGTCTCCACCGCGTAGTACAGCGCGGTGCCGAGGTCGCGAATCGGCGGGGTGTAGCCCTCGCCGAACCACAGGCTGCCCAGCGCGGCGTACACCAGCAGGCTGCCGATGCTCAGCAGGGCGAACAGCGACCCGGCGGCGATGCTGCTGCGGTTGAAATGGCGTGCGTAGACCAGCAGCACGAGCAGCATGGCAGCGCTGGCCGCCACGGCCACCGGAGCGCGATGCGCCGGCAGCAAGGCCAGCGACCCGACGAGCATGCCCAGCAACAGGGAAATCACCCAGGCCAGGCGCGCGCGGGTGAGCAGCCCGAAGGCCATCAGCACCAGGCCGACGCCCGACAGCACCCGCGGCAACACCAGCAGGTCGGCCAGCCGCAGGGCACTCTCGGGATGATCCAGCACATGCAGCGAACCGCCCAGCCCGGGCATTTCGCGGCGCAGCAACAGACCGCCGAGCAGCGCCGCCAGCAGCGCCGCCAGCGCCTGCGGACCATGCTCCTTCCACAGCCGGCGCAGCATGCCGAGCAGGCGCGCCAGTTCCTCGCGCAGGGCGCGCGAGGCGCTGCCCCGGGCCGGCCTCAAGGCTTGTCTCCGTCGGTGCCCGCAGCCTCGGGCGGCAGCACCTTGCCGGGGTTGAGCAGGCCGCGGGGATCCAGCGCCGCCTTCAGCGCGCGCATCAGCTCCAGCGCCAGCGGGCTCTTGTACCGCTGCAGTTCGGAGGTCTTGAGCTGCCCGATGCCGTGCTCGGCCGAGAAGCTGCCACCGCAGGCCGCCGCGGCGTCGTGCACGATGCGGTTGCAGGCCGCCTGGTGGCGGCGCAGGAACTCGGCCGCGTCGCCACCGCGCGGCGCCTGCACGTTGTAGTGCAGGTTGCCGTCGCCGAGGTGGCCGAACACGACCAGGCGCGCTTCAGGGCAACACTCCAGCACCAGCTCGGCGGTGCTCTCGACAAAGGCCGCCATGGCCGAGATGGGCACCGCGATGTCGTGCTTGATGTTCAGCCCCTGGCGCGACTGCGCCAGCGGGATGTGCTCGCGCAGCGCCCACATCGCCTGCGCCTGCGCCAGGGACTGCGCGACCACGGCGTCGCGCACCAGGCCGCCGTCCAGACCGTCGGCGAGCAGTTGCTCCAGGCGCTGGCGGGCATGCGCCTGGCTTTCGCTGTCGGAAAACTCCAGCAGCACGCACCACGGCGCCTGCGCCTGCAGGCCGCCGCCGAGCTGCGGGAAATGCTCCTGCACCAGTTGCACGCTGTGCGCGCTCATCAGCTCGAAGGCGGTCAGGCCGGCTCCCAGCGCGGCGCGCGCGCGCTGCAGCAGCTCCACCGCGTCGGCCACCCGCGCCAGCTGGGCGATGGCCGTGCACTGTGCCGCCGGCAGCGGGAACAACTGCAGGCTGGCCGCGGTGATCACCCCCAGCGTGCCCTCGGCGCCGATGAACAGGTCGCGCAGGTCGTATCCGGTGTTGTCCTTGCGCAGGCTCGACAGCCCGTTCCAGATGCGGCCCTGCGCGGTCACCACCTCCAGGCCCAGGCACAGCGCACGCGCGTTGCCGTACCGCAGCACCGCGGTGCCTCCGGCGTTGGTCGACAGCACCCCGCCGATGGTCGCGCTGCCCTCGGCGGCCAGGCTGAGGGGAAACAGCATGCCCTGCTGCTGCGCCTGCTGCTGCACATGCTGCACCACGCAGCCGGCCTCGGCCACCACGACCCCGTCGACCGGACTGAGCGCGCGGATGCGCTGCATGCGGCGCAAGGACAGCAGCAGTTGCTGACCGCTGGCGTCGGGCGTGGCGCCCCCGACCAGTCCCGTGTTGCCTCCTTGCGGCACCACCGCCACCTCGTGCGCTGCGCACAGCTCGATGAGCTGCGCGACCTGCGCCGTGCTCTCCGGCGAGGCCAGCGCCAGCGCCCTCCCCTGGTAGCGCCCGCGCCAGTCGCGCGTCCATGGCTCCAGCTCCGCCTCCAGCACCTGCACGTGGCCGGCACCGAGCACCGCGTGCAGGGCATCAAGCAGCAACTCGCGGCGGCGCGCCGGGGTCATCCCGCGGCTCCCGGCGCATCGGCCAGGCGGCGCGCCACTGCGGCCAGCCGCCGACCCAGCGCCTGCGCCAGCAGCAGCTCCTCCTCCGTCATCGCCAGCAGGCCATCGGCGCCGCCGTGGTGGCTGGCACCATAGGGCGTGCCCCCGCTGCGCGTGGCACCCAGCTGCGGCTCGGTGAAGGGCAGGCCGAGCAGCAGCATGCCGTGGTGCAGCAGCGGCAGCATCATCGACAGCAAGGTGCTCTCCTGCCCTCCGTGCAGGCTGCCGGTGGAGGTGAACACCGCCGCCGGCTTGCCGGCCAGCGCGCCCTGCATCCACAGCGGCGCGGTCTGATCCCAGAAATACTTCATCGGGGCTGCCATGTTGCCGAAACGCGTGGGCGAGCCCAGCGCCAACCCGACGCATTGCTCCAGATCCTCGAGTTCGACGTAGGGCGGGCCGTCCGCCGGCACCGCGGGCAACGCGGGCTCCACCCGCGAAGACACACGCGGCACGGTGCGCACCCGCGGCAGCATGCCGGGCACCTCGGCCACGCCGCGCGCGATGGCTTCGGCGAGTTGACGGGTTCCGCCATGTACGCTGTAGTACAGGATCAGGATTTCGTGCATCACCCTATCGTATGCGCCCCCGCGCCGTCCGGCCCGAAGTGTTCAGCGCGCTGCGCCTGCTGCGCCAGCGCTTCGAGCACTGCCGCCTGGCGCAGACCGCCGGCAGCCTGACCTTCACCACGGTCATCTCCCTCGTTCCCCTGCTGGCCGTGGGGCTCTCGCTGTTCACCGCCTTCCCGGCCTTCCACCACCTGCAGCAGCACCTGCAGCAGCGTCTGGCGGGAGCCGTGCTGCCGCCGCGCGTGGGCGCGACCATCCTCGGCTACCTCAATGGCTTCGCCGCGCGTGCCGCCGGGCTGGGCATCGCCGGCGTCGCCGGGCTGGCGCTCAGTGCGGTGTCGCTGATGCTCACGGTCGACCGCGCGCTGAACACCATCTGGTACGCCGCACGGCCGCGCCCGCTGGGGCAGCGCATGCTGCTGTACTGGGCTGCGGTCACCCTGGGGCCGCTGTTGCTGGGATCCGCGCTGGCCGCCTCGGCAGCGGTGCTGGCCACGCGCAACGGCTGGCTGCACCATGTCCCCGGCGGCAGCGCGGCATTGCTCACCGGGTGCTCGTGGCTGCTCGTGGCCTTCGGCCTGGCTGCCCTGTACCGCTTCGCCCCGAATGCCGACGTGCGCTGGCGCGATGCCCTCGGCGGCGGCGCGCTGGCCGCGCTGGGCTTCGGGCTCGCCGGCCGGGTGTTCGCCTGGTACGTAGGCAGCGCGGGCAATTTCACCGCGGTCTATGGGGCCTTCGCCGCGTTGCCCGTGTTCCTGCTGTGGATCTACTGCAGCTGGATGGTGGTGCTGCTGGGCGCCATGGCCGCCGCGCACCTGCCGCTGCTGCGGCTGCACGCGCCATCGCGGCCCGAGGGCGCGGGGGCCGAATTCCTGCTCACGCTGCGCCTGCTGCGACTGCTCCAGCACGCGCGCGCGCCCCGCCATGCGGGGCGCGACATCCTCGCTCTGAGCTCGGCGCTGCACAGCGACCCCTTGCATGTGCGCCCGCTGCTCGACCTGCTCGAGCGCCTGGGCTGGATCGGCCGTGTCGCCCCGTCGGCACGCCGCGACGCGGTGCGCTGGGCGCTGCTGGTCGATCCCCAGCGTACCCCTGGTGCGCCGCTGCTCGACGCCCTGGTGCTCGACCACCGCGCCGCCGGCGCGGCTGCGCTGCCACTGGCCCGGCGCATCGAGGCCCTGTGGGCCCAGTCGACGCTGGACGAACTGCTGGGGGAAGCCGCCCGACCCGCCGAAGACGCCCTGGCTCCGCGCGGCGCGAAAAACCCTGCTGCCGAAAAGTAACTGCTGGCGCGGGCCGCGGTGGACAGGGCACAATCGGAAGCGGTTGCGGCCTCGGCAGCGGGCCGCCCTGGAAGGCGCGAGGCGAACATGCAGATCACGGTTCACCGCGGCCCCGAGCTGTGGCGCGAGCGCCGCAGCCTGCCGGCATCGACCTACAACCTGGCGCGCACCCTGCAATTGCGCAGCCCCAACGGAGTGGCCTTCGTTCCGGTGCGCAGCCTGCAGGTGCTGGCGATCGTCGATTGCGAGGCCTTCGTGTTCGTCGACGGCCAGCAGCGCGCGCTCGCCCTCCTGGCCTGGGAAGGCCTGCGCCCGGCAGCGCGCAGCGCGCTGCACGAAGCGATGGATTTCGAGGCCGTGGGCTACGCGCCTGCTGCGCGCGAAGCGATGCAGCGGCTGCCTTGGGAATTCCACCAGGCACTGCGCGCGCTGACCGAACGCCGACGCGACAGCGCCCCGGCGCGGCTGCTGCCCTTCGCGCCGCGCGCCAGCCACGGCGCCTGAAGCTCGATCGCCCCCGGTGTTCCCACCGGAGCCCGCTGCAGCCCGACCCCGGCGGGCTTCTCAGCCTTCGGCGATCTGGCGCAATGCGCGCGCGAAACCCTCGGCGACCTCGCGCGTTCCGCGCACGCCAAGCCCCAGATCGCGCAGCAATCCGTCCTGCAGCCCGTACACGCAGGCATGCACGGCCACACGCTGGCCACGCGCCCAGGCGTCCTGCAGCACCGTGGTGCGGCAGACGTTGTGCGCCTGCTCGACGGCGTTGAGCTCGCACAGACGATCCCAGCGCCGCGCGGCCGGCAGCGCCTCGAGCAGCCCCGCATGGCGCTCCATCACGTCGCCCACATGCCCCAGCCAGTTGTCGCCCAGCCCGACCCGCGCGCCTTCGAGCACCGCCTTGACTCCGCCGCAGCCATAGTGGCCGACGACCAGGATGTGTTCCACGCGCAGCACGTCGACCGCGAACTGCAGGGTGGACATCGAGTTCATGTCGGAATGCGGCACCACATTGGCCACATTGCGGTGCACGAACACTTCGCCGGGCGCCAGGTCGATGACCTCGTTGGCCGGAACCCGCGAATCGGCGCAACCGATCCAGAAATACTTGGGAGCCTGCTGGCGCGCAAGCGTGGGGAAGAACTCCGGGCGCGTCTGGTTCACCCGACGCACCCAGCGGCGGTTGTTGTCGAACAGGGCGGCGTAGTCGGGGTCGAGGTCTTGGCTCATCCGTCGCGGTCGAGGGTTCGGGGAGTGTCGGGGCTGCCGGGCGATGCTAGCGCAGTCGGCCCCACCGGGCGGCGCGGCCTCGGCTACAGCGTTCCACGATGCGGCGCAAGGAATGCCCCTTGCACCGCGAGGCTCACACTCCGCAGGGGCATTCAGAAGCTGTGCGACAAGCCCACCGCGATGCCGGTCGACGGCCGCCCGGCCACGCCGTGGAACAGTTCACCGGCGGCACCGACCGCGAAGTCGGTGCCCCGCCTCCCTGCTTCGGCGCTGTCGTTGGCGATGTGCGCCGCCGAGGCATAGACCATGGTGGCTGGCGACAGCGCATGGCGGTAGCCGATGGCGTACTGGGTGGCGGCGGATGCGCGCAACGGAACCGAGGTCGGAGACAGGGCGTCCACGTGCCGCGCCGCCGACAGCATCCAGCTGCCGCCCGGATCTGCTGCCGGCCAGCTCAGGCCGACGCTGAACAGACGCTGGCGTCCGGTACCGCCGTCGGCGGTGCCTTGCTGCAACTGCCCGTACAGACTGCCCTCCCCGAGGGGAGCCACCGCATAGGCCATGAGCAGGCGGTAGCTGCGATCGGGCCGATCCGGATGGCTGCCGAAGGCATGCTGCCAGCGACTCCAGTCGATCCCCAGCAGCCAGCCGCCCCGCCGCCAGGCCACGCCCGCGAGCAACGCGCCGACGTCGGGGGGCTGGTCGCGGTCGATGTACGGGGCGCGCATTCCGGCGTGCGCCGAATACTGCGCCTGCAGTTCCAGCCCCTGCGTTCCCGTGGGCGCGTTCCAGTCCACGCTCTGGTCGAGGCGCTTCATGCCCAGGCCGCCCAGGTTGTTGCCGATCAGCGAGAGGTTGCCGACCTGCCCGGTGTAGCTGTTGCCGAAGGCGTCGGCCTCGGCGCTGTGCCGCGCCAGCAGCGTCAGCTGGCGTCCCGCCCGCCAGGCGCCGATGCGCGGGCTGTCCAGCCCGATCCAGGCCTGGCGCTGCAGGAAGCCCCCTCCGCCGCACCAGGGATCGCCCCCGGAATCGGGCTGGCTGAGCCCGACGCCGCAGAATCCGGTCTCGGCAACGAAGCGCAGGTAGGTGTCGCCGCCCAGATGCTCGTCGCCCCGCAGACCCAGCGTGGCGCCGGTGGCACCGCCCGGCCCCATGGCGTTGACCGTGGTCGTGGCCCGCGACGGCGGCCGACCGGGCTGTCCGCCGCCCGCATGCGCGCGGATTCCGGTGAAATGGCCGACCGCGGCATCCAGCGTGCCGTAGATCTGCAGCCCTTCGGCATGTGCGTGGCCGGCGCCGCACCAGGTGGCATGGCACCAGGCGGCACAGGCCGCCGTGCATGCAAGAGACCAGGATTTCATGACCCGTTCCCCAGGTTGGAGCGCGAGGGCGTGCGCTCCGCGGCGGCCGCACGCGGCTGCCGCCGGCTCCATCGCCGCACCCTCGCCAACGACGCGGAGGCAGGCTTTGTAGAGCCGCGAACTGCCGCAGGGGGCGAATGCAACCTCGCCCCTGCGGGCCTTCAGGTCATGGGGTCAAGTATCAGGAGAACAACATTCACTGCGTGACGCACAACCTCTGCCGCGCCGCGACGTATTGCGCGCGCAGGCGCTCGACCAGCGCGCGCGCGGGCAGCACCTCGCGCACCGCGCCGATGCCCTGCCCGCAACCCCAGATGTCCTTCCACGCCTTGGCGCCGCCGATGGCGGCGGCGAAGTCCATCTGGCTGGGATCGCCGCTGGGCAGCTTGTCGGGGTCGAGCCCGGCGGCGGCAATCGATCCGCGCAGGTAGTTGCCCGGCACCCCGGTGAACAGGCTGGAATAGACGATGTCCCGCGCGCTGCTGTCGAGCACCATCTGCTTGTAGGCCGCGGCGGCGCGTGCCTCCTCGGTGGCGATGAAGGCGCTGCCGATATAGGCCAGATCCGCACCCATGGCCTGCGCCGCGAGCACCGAATCCCCGCGGGCAATGGCGCCCGACAGCACCAGCGGGCCGTCGAACCAGGAGCGTATTTCCTGCACCAGCGCGAAGGGCGACCAGGTTCCCGCATGGCCGCCGGCGCCGGCAGCCACCGCGATCAGCCCGTCGGCACCCTTGTCCACCGCCTTGTGCGCGAAACCGTTGTCGATGATGTCGTGCAGTACCACGCCGCCCCAGGCATGCACCGCCTGGTTGACTTCGGGGCGCGCGCCCAGCGAGGTGATGATCAGCGGAACCCGATAGCGCGCGCACAACTCCATGTCGTGCTCCAGGCGATCGTTGCTGCGGTGCACGATCTGGTTCACCGCGAAGGGCGCGGCCGGCTGCTCCGGATGCTCGCGATCCCAGCGCGCCAGCGCCTCCGTGATCTGCGCCAGCCACTCGTCGAGTTGCGATGCCGGGCGCGCGTTCAGCGCCGGAAAGCTGCCGACGATGCCGGCGGTGCACTGCGCGATCACGAGATCGGGGTTGGAAATGATGAACAGCGGCGAGCCGATCACCGGCAGGCGCAGACGGGACAGGGAGGAAGGCAGCGACATGGGATGTCCGGACTCAGAACGCATCCGCCGGCAGCGCCATCACGCTGTCGGCGCCGGCGACGATGGCGTCGCGAAGACCGCTGCATCGCGGCAGCAGGTGGGCGCAGAAATACTCGGCGGTGATGCGCTTGGCGCGCGCGAAATCGGCCTGCTCGGCCGGCAGATCGCCAGCCGCCAGCCAGGCCCGCGCCATCTGCCAGCCACACAGCACGTAGCCGCACAGCATCAGATAGGGCACACTGCCCGCATAGGCCGCCGCCGGCTGCTCCGCGCCCACGCGCACGAGAAAACCCACCGCCTGGTGCAGGGCCTGCAAGCTTTCGCCGAGCGCGGCGGCCATCGCGCGCGCCGCGGCCGCATCATGCCCGGCCAGGCGCTCCTGGGTCGCGCGCACGCGCGCCGCGAAGTCCAGTGCCAGCGCCCCGGAATCGCGCAGGGTCTTGCGGCCGACGAGATCGTTGGCCTGGATCGCCGTCGTGCCCTCGTAGATGGTGAGGATGCGCGCATCGCGGTAATGCTGCGCCGCGCCGGTCTCCTCGATGAAACCCATGCCGCCGTGCACCTGCACGCCCAGCGAGGCCGCTTCGATGCTGGCCTCGGTACTGAAACCCTTGACGATGGGCACGAGGAATTCGTAGGCCGCGGTGTGCTCGGCACGCCGCGCGGCATCGTCCTCGCCGATGCCCAGGTCGTGCAGGCCCGCTGCGTACAGCGCCAGCGCCCGGCTGCCCTCGGCCAGCGCGCGCATGCCCATGAGCATGCGCCGCACGTCGGGATGGTGAACGATGGCGGCCGACTCGCGGCCTCCCGGCGGCCGCGACTGCACGCGCTGGCGCGCATAGGCTGCCGCCTGCTGGTACGCGCGCTCGGCCAGGCCGACGCCCTGCAGGCCCACCGCGTAGCGCGCCGCGTTCATCATGATGAACATGAACTCCAGCCCGCGTCCGGGCTGGCCGACCATCTCGGCCACCGCGCCGGGGCCGACCTCGCCATGGTCGTCGCCGTACAGCAGCACCGCGGTCGGGCTGGCCTTGATGCCCAGCTTGTGCTCGATGGACGCGCACCAGACATCGTTGCGCCGCCCGTCGTCGAGGAACTTGGGGGCGATGAACAGCGAGATGCCCTTGACCCCGGGGGGAGCATCGGGCAGTCGCGCGAGAACCAGGTGCACGATGTTGCCCGCCATGTCGTGCTCACCGTAGGTGATGAAGATCTTCTGCCCGAACAGACGGTAGCTCCCATCGGGCTGCGGTACCGCACGGGTGCGCACCAGCGACAGATCCGATCCGGCCTGCGGCTCGGTCAGGTTCATCGTCCCGGTCCATTCCCCCGACACCAGCCGCGGCAGGTAATGCGCCTTCTGCTGCTCGGAACCTGCCGTCAGCAGGGCCTCGATGGCGCCATCGGTCAACAAGGGGCAGAGCGCGAAGCTCAGGTTCGAGCTGTTGAGCATTTCGTTGCAGGCCGCGCCGATCGCCTTCGGCAGGCCCTGCCCGCCGTATTGCGGCGGGTGCTGCAGCCCCTGCCAGCCCCCCTCGGTGAACTGTCGGTAGGCGGCGCCGAAGCCCGGCGTGGTGCGCACCGCCCCCTGATCCCAGCTCGCCGGCTCGCGGTCGCCCGGCCAGTTCAGCGGAGCCAGCGCCTCGGTGGTGAAACGCGCGCATTCGTCGAGCACGGCGGCGGCCGTCTCGACGTCGGCGCCGGCTTGCGCATAGACCGGCAAGGCACAGATGGTGTCGAGCCCGGCCAGATGCTCGAGCACGAACATCATGTCCCGCACGGGGGCGTGGTAGTCGCTCATCGTCGCTCCTGAAGGGGGAATGCCTCAGATCTGCCCGACCATCTCGGGAACGGCAGTGAACAGGTCGGCCACGAGGCCGTAGTCGGCCACCCCGAAGATGGGCGCCTCCTCGTCCTTGTTGATGGCCACGATGACCTTCGAGTCCTTCATGCCCGCCAGGTGCTGGATGGCACCCGAGATGCCGACCGCGACATACAACTGCGGGGCGACGATCTTGCCCGTCTGCCCGACCTGCCAGTCGTTGGGCGCGTAGCCGGCGTCGACTGCGGCGCGGCTGGCGCCCAGCGCGGCGCCGAGCTTGTCGGCCAGCGGGGTCATCACGGCATCGAAGTTCTCCTTCGAACCCAGACCGCGACCGCCGGAGACGACGATCTTCGCCGCTCCGAGTTCGGGGCGCTCGCTTTTCGTCTGCTCGCGCCCGAGCAGGCGGCTGCGTCCGCCGTCGGCCACCGGCTCGATGGCCTGCACCGGGGCGCTGCCACCGTGTGCGTCGACCGGGTCGAAGCCGGTGGTGCGCACGGTGATCACCTTCACCGCGTCGCTGCTCTGCACGGTGGCGATGGCGTTGCCGGCGTAGATCGGCCGATCGAAGGTGTCCGGGGACAGCACGTGGATGATGTCGGACACCTGCATGACGTCGAGCAGCGCCGCCACGCGCGGCATGACGTTCTTGCCCGATGCGGTGGCCGGAGCCAGGATGTGGCTGTAGTTGCCGGCCAGCGCGACGACCTGCGCGGCGAGGTTCTCCGCCAGCGCATCGCCCAGCGCAGGCCCGTCGGCGCACAGCACGCGGGCGACGCCGGCGATCTGCGCGGCCTGCTGCGCCGCCTCGGCGCAGTGGCTGCCGGCCACCAGCAGGTGCACGTCGCCGCCGCAGGCGGCGGCCGCGGCCACGGTGTTCAGGGTTGCCGGCCGGATGCTGCGGTTGTCGTGTTCGGCAAGGACAAGTGCGGTCATGGGGGTTCCTTCAGATCACCTTGGCTTCGTTCTTCAGCTTGGCCACCAGCGTGGCCACGTCGGGCACCTTCACCCCGGCCCCGCGCCTGGGAGGCTCGGCCACTTTCAGCGTCTTCAGGCGCGGCGAGACATCCACGCCGAGATCCGCGGGGCTCAGGGTGTCGAGGGTCTTCTTCTTCGCCTTCATGATGTTGGGAAGGGTCACGTAGCGCGGCTCGTTCAGACGCAGGTCGGTGCTCACGACCAGCGGCAACGCCAGTTCCAGGGTCTCCAGCCCGCCATCGACCTCGCGCGTGACCCTGGCCTTGTCGCCATCGATCTCCACCTTCGAGGCGAAGGTGGCCTGGCCCCAGCCGAGCAGCGCGGCCAGCATCTGCGCCGTCTGGTTGCAATCGTCGTCGATCGCCTGCTTGCCCAGGATCACCAGGCGCGGCTGCTCCTTGTCGACCACGGCCTGCAGCAGCTTGGCCACCGCCAGAGGTTGCAGTTCCACCTCGGTGGACACCAGCACGCCGCGGTCGGCCCCGATGGCCAACGCGGTGCGCAGGGTTTCCTGGCAGGCCGCGACCCCGGCGCTGAAGGCGACGATCTCCGAGGCCGCGCCGGCTTCCTTCAGGCGCACTGCCTCCTCCACGGCGATTTCGTCGAAGGGGTTCATGCTCATCTTCACCCCCGCGGTGTCGACCCCGCTGCCGTCGGCCTTCACACGCACCTTGACGTTGTAGTCGACGACCCGCTTGACGGCGACCAGAACCTTCATGAAGCACACTCCTGTCGTGAATGCAGCCGAAGCTGCCGGGGCAAAATCGAACGAGCGTTCGTTTTTATCAGTGTATCGGCACTTTCAGGAACCGATCAAGTCATCGTGAAAAGCCACCGGCCGGCGCCTCGCTGGCGGGGGCCCAGTGCACCACCCGCTGCGGGAAGGGGATCTCGACCCCGGCGTCGCGCAGCGCGCGCCACAGCTCCAGGTTGACGGCCCCGCGCACGTTGAGGGTGCCGTTGTGCGGGTCGCTGATCCAGAAGCCCACGGTGATCTCGATGCCGTCGCTGCCGAACTGGCTGATCACCGCCGTCGGCGCGGGCTGCGCGAGCACCCGCGGCACCCGGGCGGCGCTCGCCGCCAGCAGCCGCAGCACCTGCTCCACATCGCTGGCGTAGGCCACCGACACCGTGGTCGAAAGCCAGATGTTGGGATCCGTGTAGGACAGATTCTCGATGCGGCTGGAGATCAGCAGTTCGTTGGGCACGATGGACTCGGTGCCCGAGGGGCTGCGCACCACCGTGTAGCGCGTCTTGATGTCCTGGATGCGGCCCTGGAACTGCTCCATGCGCACATTGTCCCCGACGCGCACGCTGCGCTCGAGCAACAGCACGAAGCCCGAAACATAATTGGCGGCGATGCGCTGCAGGCCCAGCCCGAGCCCGACGCCCAGCGCGCCACCGAACACCCCCAGCACCGTCAGGTCGATGCCCAGCATCTGCAAGGCGCTGAGCATGGCCACGGTGAACACCACGGCGCGGATCAGGCGCGACAGCACCAGCCGCAGGTTGGCGTCGAGCGGCGAGCTCATCAGGCGGCTTTCCAGCAGCGACGATGCCCACAAGGCCAGCAAGAGGGTAATGGCCACCGATACGCCGCCGCGCAGCAGCGTCCACGCCGTCAGGCGCTGCGGGCCGATGTGCACCGACACCGCGTCCAGCGCCTCGATGATCTCCGGCAGGATCCCGCCAAGGTAGAGCAGCAGGCCGATGCCGGCGCCTGCGCGCACCAGCCACACCAGCCAGCGCGCGGCGTGGGGGTCGGCCAGGCTGCGGTGCACCGCACGCGAGGCCACGCGCACCAGCAGCCACACCCCGAGCACCGGCAGCGCGACCTTCAGCAGTTCGGCATGCAGCAGCTGCGGCGAGGCATGGCGGATGAGCTGCAGCGCGAGCAGCGCGGCCAGCGGCAGCACCACTCCGTCGCGCAACGCGGCGCGCAGCGCGCGGCGGGGGCCGGCGGCACCGGCATGACGCTCGGCCGCCAGGCCCAGCAACAGCCCCAGCAGCAGGCTGAGCGCCAGCACCAGCAACTGCCAGCGCAACTGCGCCCACGAATGGTGGGCGAACGCCAGGACGACCGGCGAGGGGTGGTGCAGCCAGTCGCCCTGCCTCACCGCGCCTTCTGCCAGGAGGGCGGGCGCTTGTCCAGGAAGGCCTGCACCCCCTCGAGGGTGTCGGGTTCATGGAAATTGCAGACCATGGTCTGCGCCGCCAGCTGGTAGGCGCCGGCCAGACCCATCTCCACTTGGCGGTAGAACTGCGCCTTGCCCAACGCGATGGCCTGCGCCGGCTTGGCGACGATGGTCTGCACCAGCGATTCCACTTCGGCATCCAGCGCCTGCGGTTCGACCACGCGGTTGACCAGACCCCAGGCGCGGGCGGTCGCCGCATCGATGAATTCCCCGGTGAGCAGCATTTCCATGGCCATCTTGCGCGGCAGGTTGCGCGCCAGCGCCACGCTCGGCGTCGAGCAGAACAAGCCCAGGTTGACCCCGGAGGTCGCGAAGCGGGCATCCGAGGCCGCCACCGCCAGGTCGCACTGGGCCACCAACTGGCAGCCCGCCGCCGTGGCCATGCCCTGCACGCGGGCAATCACCGGCTGCGGCAGCGCGACCAGGTCGAGCATGACCTTGCCGCACAGATCGAACAATTCGGCGATGCCGTCGCTGCCGGCCTGCGGGCGCATCTCGCGCAGATCGTGGCCGGCGCAGAAGGCCTTGCCGGCCGCGCGCAGCACCACGACACGCGCCGAGCTGTCGTCGCGCAGCGGGGCCAGCGCGTCGCGCAGCGCCTGCAGCAGTTCGCGCGACAGGGCGTTGAAGGCCTGCGGGCGGTTCAGCGTCAGGGTGACGACCCCACGCGCGTCGCGCTCGACGAGCAAGGGATCCTGTGCGGTGACAGGGGCGTTGGCGTTGGCGACGGCTGCGGTGTTCATCGGGATTCTCCAGGGTGCACGGCGGGCGCAGGATCCGTCCCGCACCCCCGATTGTGCTCCGGATCAGGGGTCGATTCCCGCCAGCACCTTCAGGTGCGCGACCACGCTGCGCCCCAGCGCGCTGAGGTTGTAGCCGCCTTCCAGGCAAGACACGATGCGTCCGCCGCAGGTTTCGGCGGCCAGATCATGCAGTGCCCGCGTGATCCACGCGTAGTCGGCCTCGACGAGGCCCATCTGCCCCATGTCGTCCTCGCGATGGGCATCGAAGCCGGCCGAGATGAACAGCATCTGCGGCGCAAAGGCGCGCAGCCGCGGCAGCCACTGGTGGGCCACCACCTCGCGCACCTGCGCCCCGCCGGTGTAGGCGGGAAGCGGGACGTTCAGCATGTTCGACGCGGGATGCTCGGTGCCGCTGAAGGGGTAGAAGGGATGCTGGAAGAAGCTGGTCATCAGCACCCGCGGGTCGCCGGCCAGGATGTCCTCGGTGCCGTTGCCATGGTGGACGTCGAAGTCGACCACCGCCACCCGCTCCAGCCCGCGGCGATCCAGAGCGTGCCGCACCGCGACCGCCACGTTGTTGATGAAGCAGAAACCCATCGCGCGCTCGCGGGTCGCATGGTGTCCGGGGGGCCGCACGGCGCAGAAGGCATTGTCCAGGACGCCGTCGAGCACGGCGTCGGTGGCGGCCACCGCGGCCCCGGCCGAACGCAAGGCCGCGCGCAGGGTGTGCGGATTCATCAGGGTGTCGGGGTCGATCCAGGAGTAGCCCTCGTCGACCGCGCCACGCTCGCGCAATTCGGCCAGGTACAGCGCGCTGTGCGCGAGTTCGAGCTGGTGCTCGTCGGCCAGCGGCACGTCGGGGCGCTGCAGCACCCAATCCAGGCCGGCGCTGATCAGCCGATCCTCGATCGCCGCCAGGCGTTCGGGACACTCCGGGTGGTCGTGGCCCATTTCGTGGCGGCCGCAGTCGGGGTGGGTGTAGTACCCGGTGCGCATACAGTCTCCTGACAGGGGTGCAACAGCTGCCGGTCTACCCGGCAGGCAAAATAGGATACGCATTCGCGGCGCGCGACGGGCAGGAACAGGCCAGCGTGGGCCGCCGCAGGCCCTGCCCCGCGCCGCGGGGGATGGCAAGGATTGTGCCCCACACCCATTCGCCAGGGACTTGCGATGAATCACGAACTCGCTGCACTGCTCGCGCAACTCGACGGCGTGCTGGTCGGCAAGAAGGATCAGTTGCAGCTTGCGGTGTGCTGCCTGCTGGCGGGCGGCCACCTGCTGATCGAGGATCTGCCCGGGGTCGGCAAGACCACCCTGGCGCAGGCGCTGGCGTGCAGCTTCGGGCTGGAATTCAACCGCGTACAGTTCACCTCCGACCTGCTGCCCGGCGATCTGCTGGGCACCAGCATGCCCCTGCCGGACGCCACGGGCTTCGTGTTCCACCCCGGCCCGGTATTCACCCAGGTCCTGCTGGCGGACGAAATCAACCGCGCCCCGCCGAAGACGCAGAGCGCGCTGCTGGAAGCCATGGAAGAGCGCCAGGTCAGCATCGACGGGCGATCCCACCCGCTGCCCGAGCCCTTCTTCGTCATCGCCACCCAGAATCCCCACGACCAGCGCGGCACCTACGCGCTGCCCGAATCCCAACTCGACCGCTTCCTGATGTCCCTCTCCCTGGGCTACCCCGACGCAGCGGCCGAACGCGCGCTGCTGCTCGGGGAGGATCGGCGCGAACTCCTGCGCCGGATGCCGCCGCGGCTGGATCGCGGGCGCCTGCGGCAGTTGCAGGAGCAGGCGCTGGCGCTGCACGTGGCCCCGGCACTGGCCGACTACGTGCAACGCCTGCTCGAGGCCACGCGCCAGAGCCGCGAATTCGCCTGCGGGCTGAGCCCGCGCGCCGGGCTGGCGCTGCTGCGCGCGGCGCGCGCGCATGCCCTGCTGCACGGCAGGGACTATTGCGCGCCGCAGGACGTGCAGGCGGTGCTCCCCGCGGTCGCCGTGCACCGCCTGGCCGCCACGGGACAGGCGCAGGCCGGGGGCTCGGCGGTGACGGCCGCGCTGCAGCAACTGTTGCAGCGCGTCCCGCTGTAGCCGGCCGTGGCGGGGCTCGCGCAACGCACGATGCACTGGGCGGCCGGCTGCGCCCGCGCACCGCGCCAGGGACTGCAGCGGCGTTTCGCACGCTGGGCGCTGGCGCGCCATGGCGCCGACTCGACGACCCTGCTCGGGCAGCGCAACGTGTACATCCTGCCGACGCGGGCCGGGTGGTTCTTCGCGCTCACGCTGCTCGTGCTGCTGGCCGGATCGATCAACTACCAGCTCAACCTGGGCTACCTGTTCACCTTCGCGCTGGCCGGCAGCGCGTTGATGTCGATGCACGTGACCCATGCCAACCTGCGCGGGCTGGAGCTGAGCCTGCCGGCGCACGAGGCCATCGAGTGCTTCGCCGCCCGCCCCGGCTCCCTGCGCCTGCGGCTGCGCTCGACCGGCGGCAGCCACTGGGGCCTGCTCGCCAGCATCGACGGCGGCGCGCCGCGCGCCGCCGACCTGCAGCCTGGGCAGGCCGTCGATCTGGCGTTGCCCTGGCTGCCGCCGCGCCGCGGACACCTGCGCTGGCCGACGCTGCAACTGGAAAGCCGCTATCCCTTCGGGCTGTGGCGGGCGTGGAGCGTGTGGCGGCCCCCGACGCGACTGTGGGTCTACCCGACCCCGCGCGGCGACGGCCAGCCGCTGCCGCAGCCACGCCCGCTGCCCGGCGACGGCAGCGCGCGCAGCCGCCACGACGCGGGCGACGAGGCCGACGAACTGCGCGCCTGGCGCGAGGGCGACAGCGCGCGCCGCATCGTCTGGCGCAAGAGCCGCCCGGCGCACTGGATCGTGCGCAGTGCGGGCCAGGCGCCGGCGCGCGCCCGGCTGTGCCTGGACTGGGAGGCGCTGGCACGCGCCGACAGCGAGGCGCGGCTGCAGCAACTGTGCGCGTGGGTGCTGCAGGCCCGCCAGGCGGGCTTGGCGTGGGAGATGCGCCTGCCCGGGCAGGCGCTGGCCGGCAGCGGCGAGGCGCATGCGCGCCGCTGCCTGCAGTTGCTGGCGGGCTGGGGACTGGGCGACGAAACCGGCGAGGAGACGCGCCATGCGCATTGAGGCCCAGGCCCTCCTGCGGCGGCTGAACGCCTTGCCGGAAGCCGCGCGCGACACCCTGTTCGTGGTCGCGGTGGCCGCGCTCAGCGTGGCGCCGCTGCTGCCGCGGCTTCCCCCGTGGGCCGCCGCGGCCAGCGCGGCGCTGCTGCTGTGGCGTGGCATGCTCGCCTGGTCGGGGCGTGCGCTGCCGCGGCGCGCGCTGCTGGCCGCGCTGCTGCTGCTGGGCGTGGCTGCGGTGCTGCTGCAGTACCGCAGCCTGTTCGGCCGCAATCCCGGAGTCAGCCTGGTGTGCATGCTGCTCGGGCTGAAGCTGCTCGAGACCCGGCATCGGCGCGACGCCTACGTGGTGTTCTACCTGGGCCTGTTCTGCGTCTTCGCCCGCTTCCTGTACAGCCAGAGCGCGCTGGACGCTGCGTGGATGCTGTTGTGCACCGTAGGCTGGCTGACCGCGCTGCTCGACGCCAACCTGCCTGCCGCGCGCCCGCCGCTGCTGCGCCGCCTGGTGGTGAGCCTGCGCCTGCTTGGCCTGGGCCTGCCGGTGATGATCGCGCTGTTCGTGCTCTTCCCCCGCCTGTCGGGCCCCTTGTGGAGCCTGCCCGACGATGCACACAGCAGCAGCGGCCTGGGCTCGTCGATGGATCCGGGATCGATCGCCAGCCTGGCCCTCGACAGCAGCGTGGTGTTCCGGGTGCGTTTCGAGGGCCCGCGCCCGCCGCAGGCGGCGATGTACTGGCGCGGGCCGGTGCTTGGGGGATTCAACGGCCGCGACTGGAGCGTGCTGCCCTCGCCGCCGGGCACCGCGCCGGCGGCCCTGCGGCCGCTGGGAGGCAAAGTGCGCTACACGGTGATCCAGCAAGCCACGCAGGGCCACTACGTCTTCCCGCTGGACGCACCGGCGGCGGCGCCGGTGCTGGTCGGCGAGGCCGGCACCACGTTGCGGCTGCGGCCCGGCCTCCAACTGCGCGCCTCGCACGCGCTGCATCAGGTCACCCGCTTTGCCGCGACCTCATGGCTGCGCTACGCCTACGGCCGCAGCGAGCCGGCCGCACGCTTGCGCCTGCTGCGCCGCCTGCCCGCCGGCATCGATCCGCGCACGGTGGCGCTGGGGCAGAGCCTGCGCAGGCGCTTCGGTGCCGGCCCGACCGCCACGCAGCAAGTGGCCGACGCCGTGCTGCGCATGTTCCGCCGCCAGCCCTTCCACTACAGCCTGCATCCCGGGCGCTACCGCGGCCCGGATGCGATCGACGACTTCCTGTTCCAGCGGCGCGTGGGTTTCTGCGAGCATTTCGCGCAGGCCTTCGTGGTTCTGATGCGCGCCGCCGGAATCCCGGCGCGCATCGTCACCGGCTACCAGGGAGGCTCCCTGAACCCCATCGACGGCTTGTGGGTGGTGCGGCAGAGCGACGCCCACGCCTGGGCGGAATACTGGGTGCGCGGCCAGGGATGGATGCGCGCCGACCCGACCGCGATGGTCGATCCCTCGCGCATCGATCGCAGCGGCCAGACCCTGGAGGCCCACCAGCCCCTGCTCGGGCTGGCCGTGCTCGGACCGCGCGACCTGCGTGCGCTGCGCCTGCTGCGCGATGTCGGAGATGCCCTGGACGAGGGCTGGAACCAGTGGGTGCTGGACTACGGCCAGGTGCGCCAGCGTCGTCTGCTGCGCCACCTGGGCATGCGCCAGCCCGACAGCGCACAGCTGGCATCGGCCACCGCGCTCAGCCTGGCGCTGCTGCTGGGCTTCGGCGGGGCCTGGCTGCTGTGGCGCCGACGCGCCACCGGCGACCGCTGGCGCACGGCCTATGCCCTGCTGCGCTGGCGGCTGCGTCGTCGTGGCGAGATCGGA